>JAHBAN010000134.1 GCA_018500075.1 Flavobacteriia bacterium
CATTATAATTTTTGGGGAAAAAATTACAAAACGGAACTCTGTAAAGAGTGTCGCACGCTTAAAAATTGTGTCTTTTCTCACGTCAAAAGACGCCAACAAGCGTCAGGTCAGACGTGAAATCGCATCAAAACACGTCAGTTCATATTACTTTTTTCAAAAAATATGCTTAAGATTGGATTCGATTGGTTGTGTATCTTGAAGAGTTGAAATTGTGCCCTCACCCCGTTCTGCCCAAAAGCCCGTTGACCCTGTCCAACTGAGGGCTGTTTTTGGGGATAACCTGAAAAAGTTAACATCTCCTTTCCCCTCCGTTGCGAGCCTCTGTCGCGAGCTGGGGATCAATCGTACACAGTTTAACCGATACCTCGCCGCCGAGAGCTTTCCGAGGCCGGATGTGCTCCATAAAATATGCTCTTTTTTCAACGTGGATGCCCGCATTCTGCTCGAACCGGTTGACCAGATCACCAATGGTCCGGCCGATTTGTTTGGCCATCCCGCTGTCAAAAACTACCTTGGAAAAACCGCGGACCCCGTCACAGAAGACGAGCTGCCCAACGGGTTTTACCGCTTTAGCCGGCCCAGTTTTGTGGAGGATGACAAATATGTCGTCGGGATGTTCTGGGTCTTTCGTGAAGACGGGCGCGCCTTTGTGCGCGGGTTTGAACTTCCGGGCGCCATGGACGACCAAGGGCTGACAAGCACGGCCTACAACCGGGAGTTTCGCGGCATAACTCTCAAGCAGGAACAAGGGCTTGTCCTGCTTGCCGCACGGCGCGGCGCCACCACCTGCTCTTTCAGCTATCTGGCGCGTGTGCCCTCTTTTCACAACAATTTCTGGGAGGGATACGCAACGCGAACAGCGACCGAAAGCATCACCGGCCAGCGGGCTGTGCGGTTTGTGGTTGAGCATATTCAGGGCGGCTGGAAAGAGGCGCTCAAACTGGCGCGCGGCTCGGGGTTTTGCACCGCCAGCCAGCTGCCAGGCTATCATGGCCGCCTGATGCGCCCGGGACAGGCCTTTCGCTAGCTAGGCGCGCGCCTGTGCCGCGCGGTAAAGATGCCAGCTTGCGTGCCCGAACAGCGGCAAAACAAGATACAGCCCGAAGAAGGCCGGAAGCATCGCCAGAAAGGTCAGAACCGCGATAAACGCCCCCCAAAAAACCAATAAAATCAGATTGTTCTGCACCGCTGTGAAACTGGCGATCATAGCGCTGACAAAGTCGACTTCCCGGTCCAGAAGCATCGGCAGCGCAAAGACGGTGATCATGAACAACAAGAGCGCAAACAAGGCGCCGACCAGCGAGCCGACGGCAATCATGATCAACCCGTCAGAGCTGAGATAGACCTCCAGCGAGGTCGAGACATTTGTCATGGTAGAGAGGCCGAGAAAGAGCGCGAAAATCATATGCGCCAAGAAGAACCAGAACAGAAAAACCATCAGGATTATGGCGCAGAGAGAGGGCAACTGGCGCCGTGCCTGCCCCAGAACAACACCAAATATCTCAGAAAAAACAAGAGGTTCACCATAGTCCAACCGGTGGCTCACCTCATAGAGCGCGACCGCTGTGAAGGGGCCGAACAGCGGAAAGCCGACCGCGGCGAAAACCAGCCAGTAGCTTTTGCCGGTGGCGAGCGTGACCCAGAGCAAGAGCAGCCCGAAGGCCACGCAGATACTCGCCACAACACCGCCATAGAGCGGGGCGCGGCGCATATCGGCCCACCCCTTATAAAGCGCTGATTTCAAATCATAAAACGTAACTGCGCCAAGGGATGTGACACCTTGTTCTTTGGGTTTCATCGCTCTCTCCCCGCCTATTTTGGGACAGTCTAAGGCCCAAAGATGACATTCCCAAAGATGTTTGTTTTACATATCTTTGCCCGAACCCGCCTGTGGGGCACCCTATATGGCCCCCTATAGGGCAGGCTGTATGGACAGACCGTCAGGCCCCGCCCCGCCCTCTGCTCAGGCCAGAGCGGGCCTGTTTTCGGCGTAGCGATAGGCCTGATGCCAGCTCTGGCCGAGCTGCATCAGCGCCGGGTCACTGTCGCGCGGCCCAAAGAGGGACAGACCCGCCGGCAGCCCCTTTGGCCCCATCTGGAGCGGAATATTGATACAGGGTAGCCCGAGCAAGCCAACCGGCGTCACAATCTGCATCCAGCGGTGATAGCTGTCCATGCCCTGCCCCGCGATCTCTTGCGGATAGACCCACTCCACCGGGAAGGGGTAAAGCTGGGTTGTGGGCAGCACCAGCGCATCATAGCGCTCAAAGAGGCGCGCGCAGGCCATAAACCATTGCGAGCGGATCACAGAGGCGCGGTGCACATCCAGCGCCGAGAGGGCCAAGCCCCGCTCGATCTCCCAGATCGCTTCGGGCTTGAGCTGGTCACGCTTGGCGGGGTCTGCGTAAAAGGCAGCCAATCCCCCCGCAATCGCCCAGGAGCGCAGGGTGGTCCAGCTCTCCCAGATCGCCTCGGCGGCAAAGGGCGGCGCAAGGCGCTCCACCGTGAGGCCGAGCGCCTCAAGCTCGACAAGACCGGCTTCGGAGTGCTCAAGCAGCCCCGCTTCCATGGCAAACGCCCCGCCCCAGTCGCCAAGCCAGCCGATCCGGCGCCCTGTGACGGGGGTGTCGATGCCGGGCAGTGTCAGATCATAGCGCGCGCCATGGGGCTGACGCGGGTCCGCGCCCGACTGCACATCCAGCAGCGCCGCCAGATCGCGCGGGGTGCGCGCCATGGGGCCGAGCGTGGCGAGCTGGTGCAAAAACGTGTCGCCCTCTGTTTCGGAGGGCACGCGGCCATAGGTCGGGCGAAAGCCGTAGACGTTGTTCCATGCGCCGGGGTTGCGCAGGCTGCCCATCATATCGGAGCCATCGGCCACCGACACCATCCGCGCCGCCAGAGCCGCCGCCGCCCCGCCCGAAGAACCGCCCGCGCTGCGCGACAGATCATAGGGGTTGTGCGTGGCGCCGTGGACCGGATTGAAGGTGTGCGAGCCAAGGCCCCATTCGGGGGTATTGGTCTTGCCGATAATGATGGCCCCTGCGGCGCGCATACGGGCCACGACGAGATCATCTTTCGGGGCAATCGCCCCGGCAAACATGGGGTTGCCCATCGAGGTTGGCAGGCCCTTGGCATTGGCGAGATCTTTCACCGCAAGCGGCAGGCCGTGCATCCAGCCCTTGCGCGGCGTGGCATCGGCGGCGCGGGCCTGGGCCATCAGCTCATCGGCCGCGCTCAGCGAAACGATGGCATTCACCGCGGGGTTGGTTTTTTCGATCTGACTCAAAGTGGCTTGCATCAGTTCGGCTGCACTGAGCTGCCCCTCGGCGATCGCCTGGGATTGATCAAGGGCTGTCATATTTGTGATGTCATTCATCGCCGTATCCTTTTTCGCGCTTGGCCCATGCTGGCGCGCGCCCGCGCGGAGTGCAAGGCGGATTGCGCGATTTCGCCCCATGCTGCGCATGGGGCGACCACCCGTGGGGGCCAGCCCCCACGCGCAGGTTTAAGTGGGGGCCTGCCCCCACGCCCCCGGGATATTTTCAGAAAGAAAAAGGCGGGGATGAAAGCTGTGAGGGTTGGGAGAATGTGCTCAGCTCTCGCCCTGAGCTTCGGAGCGCGATTTGCCGGCCACATCCAGAGCCAGAGTGGCGGCCATCAGCCCATCAAGATCACCGTCAAGAACACCTTTGGTGTCGGAGGTCTCGTAATTGGTGCGCAGGTCTTTGACCATTTGATAGGGCTGCAACACATAAGAGCGGATCTGGTTGCCCCAGCCGGCATCGCCTTTGTTTTCGTGCATTTCGTTGACGGCTGCGTTGCGCCGGTCAAGCTCCATTTGGTAGAGCCGCGATTTGAGAGCTTTCATGGCGATGTCGCGGTTCTGGTGTTGGGATTTTTCCGAACTTGTCACCACAATCCCTGTGGGAGCGTGGGTGATGCGCACCGCTGAGTCGGTTGTATTGACGTGCTGGCCGCCGGCGCCGGAGGAGCGGTAGGTGTCAATCCGGATGTCGGCCGGATTGACCTCGATCTCGATATTGTCATCGACCACAGGATAGACCCCGACCGAGGTAAAGGAGGTGTGACGCTTGGCAGCGCTGTCAAAGGGCGAAATCCGCACAAGGCGGTGAACGCCGCTTTCCGACTTGAGCCAGCCATAGGCGTTATGGCCCGAGATCTTATAGGTGGCCGATTTGATTCCGGCCTCCTCGCCGGCGCTCTCGGCCTGAAGCTCGACTTTATAGCCTTTCTTCTCCGCCCAGCGGACATACATCCGCGCCAGCATCGAGGCCCAGTCGCAGCTTTCTGTGCCGCCGGCGCCCGAGTTGATTTCAAGGAAGGTGTCATTGGCGTCGGCCTCGCCATCCAGCAGGGCTTCAAGCTCTTTTTCGGCGGCTTTTTTCTTGAGGCTTTTCAGCGCCTCTTCGGCCTCCCGGATCACATCTGTGTCCTCTTCCATTTCGCCAAGCTCGATCAGCTCGATGTTGTCAGACAGCTCGGTGGCGATCGTGTCATAGCTTTCCATCGCATCCACAAGCGACTGGCGCTCGCGCATCAGGGCCTGGGCATTTTCGGGGTTGTCCCAGAGGGTCGGATCTTCGACACGGGCGTTGAACTCTTCGAGCCGATGGGGTGCTGTCTCACGGTCCATCCGCTGGGCCAGCAGCACCAGTGACTTTTCGATTTCGGCGACAATACCCTGAATTTCTGCGCGCATGGGGCTTCCTTGGATGACATTTCAGGCCCGACTGATAGCGCAGCGCCGAGCCAGCGGCAAGCACAGGGTCAGGCCCAAGCGGGTTTAATAGAGGCCGCCCGAGCTGAGGGTTCCGAAGCCTGCTTTGGGGCCGACCACGGCCTTTTTGCCGGTTGAGGTTGTGACCTGTTTTGCAGAGCCTGTTTCGCGCACCAGCGGAAGATTGGCCCCCATGGCGAAACCGCCATCAAAGGTGATGCCAAAGTCGATCTGCTCGCCTTCGCGGAAACATTCGATCACCACCGTGTCGCCCTCGGCATCCTCCGGCAGGCGCGCGCCCGAGAAGCGGTCGATTTTGATGAACTCGCATTCTTGTGGGGCGCGGAATTTGCCTGCGCCGTATTTCTGGATCGCCGCGCTCATGAAGCGCTGGAACACCGGGCCGCACATCCCGCCGCCGGAGGCCCCCCGGCCCATGGAGCGCGGATTGTCATAGCCGATATAGCAGCCTGCGACGATATTGTTGGTGAAGCCGATGAACCAGACATCTTTTGCGTCATTGGTTGTGCCTGTTTTGCCGGCCACCGGCACGCCGAGCGTGACGGTTTGGCTGGCGGTGCCGCGGCTGACAACGCCGGTCATCATCGATGTGAGTTGATAGGCGGTGACAGCATTCATCACGCGCTCGCGGGTGTTGATGATTTGCGGGGCTTGGGCGCGGGGCAACGTGGGGTTGGCGCAGTCGGGGCATTGGCGGTCGTCATGGCGATAGACGGTTGTGCCATAGCGGTCCTGCACGCGGTCGATCAATGTCGGCTCGACGCGCTGGCCGCCGTTGGCAAACATCGCATAGGCCGAGACCATCTTGTAGAGCGTGGTTTCTTCGGAGCCGAGCGAGTTCGCCAGAAAACGGCCCATCCCGTCATAGACGCCAAAGCGCTCGGCATAATCGGCGACGACATCCATGCCGACCTCTTGCGCAAGACGGATTGTCATCAGGTTTCGGGATTGCTCGATGCCGGTGCGCAGCGGCGTCGGGCCGTAAAAGCGGTTGGAGGCATTTTGCGGGCGCCAGAGGCCTTGAGGGGTGTTGATTTCGATCGGGGCGTCGACAACGATTGTGGCCGGCGTATAGCCGCTGTCCAGCGCCGAGGCATAGACGAAGGGTTTAAACGAGGAGCCGGGCTGGCGCTTGGCCTGTGTGGCCCGGTTGAAAACGGAATGCTGATAGGAAAAGCCGCCCTGCATCGCGATCACGCGACCCGTGTTCACATCCATCGCCATAAAGCCGCCCTGCACTTCGGGCACCTGACGCAGGGTCCAGCGGATAAAGCGGCCTGTGCCGTCCTTGCCCTCGGTCATCCGGCGCACAAGCACCACATCGCCGATCTTGAAATTCGCGGCAAAATCACCCTTGATCCAGGAAATATCCTTGCGCGGCACAGTGAAAGGCTCGGCCTCTGTTTCAGACACCCCCTCAACGCCGATGCGCATTGACTGATCGCCAATCTCAAGCACAACCGCCGGGTGCCAATCGCCCTCCAGATGAATATCACGCGGCACATCTGTCTGCGCGAGCGCGGCGCGCCAGTCTGTCTCGCTGCCGAGCTGCTCGGGGGCTATGGTCTTGCGTGTGCCGCGCCATTTTCCGACGCCGCGGTCGTATTGCTCAAGTTGTTGCTGCAACGCCGTCGCCGCGATGGCCTGCATCTCGGGGTCGATTGTGGCGCGCACGGTCATGCCGCCGGTGAAAAACTCTTCTTCGCCAAAGTCGCTGGAGAGCTGGCGGCGGATTTCATCGGTAAAGTAATCGCGCGGTGGCAAACCGTCTTTGAACGGCTCAAAATCGCCGTTCTGAACCGAGCGCAGCGGCAAATCGCGCTCGGCGCGATACACCGCCTCGGGCAGATATCCGTTTTCAAACATCTCTTTCAGCACAAAATTGCGCCGCTGCAAAACCCGCTCTTTGTTGCGCACAGGGTGAAAGCGCCCCGGCGCTTTGGGCATGGAGGCCAAAGTCGCGGCCTCATGGGGCGCAAGCTCGCTCAGGGTTTTGTTAAAATAGGCTTGCGCGGCGGCGGTGACGCCAAAAGAGTTCTGACCGAGGAAAATCTCGTTGAGATACAGCTCAAGGATCCGCTCCTTGTCCAATGTCTCCTCGAGCCGCGTGGCGAGGATGATTTCCTTGATCTTGCGCTCGGCGCGCCGGTCGGCAGAGAGCAGGAAGTTTTTGACAACCTGCTGGGTGATCGTCGAGGCGCCGCGCACGCTGCCGCCCTTCAGCGCGTCGATCGCGGCGGAGGCGATGCCGCGGGTGTCATAGCCCTGATGGACGTAGAAGTTTTTGTCCTCAGCGCTGATGAAGGCATATTTGATAAGCTGCGGGATTTCTTCGGCGGGGGTAAACAAGCGCCGTTCGCGGGCGAATTCGTCCAGCATACGGCCTTCTCCCGAATAAATCCGGCTGATGGTCGGGGGCTGGTATTGCGACAGGCTCTCATGGCTCGGGAGGTCCTGACCATAAATATAAAAGATCGCACCAATAGAGAGCGCCACGGCCATGAGGCCGAGCGTGATAAGGCTGAAGAGGCCGCCAAGGGCCGAGAACAAGAATCTTAACACATGGTTCCCCTGATACGCGCGCCCTGTCTATACGCCCAAGGCCGCAAGAGGTCAAAATCAACTGATGGTGACAGTGGGCTGGTTTTCGCCAGTGCAAAAGCCCGTTTTCTGGCCCATCTCATTGGCGCACCACGCGGCGGATGGCTTCATCGGACATAATCCACGCCTGAATACCGTCGCGAATGCCCTCGGCCATGGCTTGGCGCCAGCCCGGATTGGTGATGTTTTGAAAATCGCGATCGCTTGAGAGAAAGCCGATTTCCAGAAGGATCGAGGGGATATCGGCGGCCTTGAGAACAGAAAAGGCCGCCGCGCGATAAGGCCGCCTGTTGAGCGGCGCGCCTTTGAGCTTCAGCCCGCCCACAATGGCTTTGGCGAGCCGTTCTGTGCGCGGCTGGGTTTCCTGTCGGGCAAGGTCCAGCAAGACATCGGCGACCACGTCGTCTTGCCCGCTGAGGTCTGTGCCCGAGAGCATATCGGCGCGGTCGTGCCGTTCGGCCAAGAGCGCGCTGGCCTCATCTGTTGCATCCTCGGCCAGCGTATGAACCGTGGCGCCATGGGCGCGCCCCTCGCTCAGGGCATCGGCGTGAAGCGACAGAAAAATATCGGCCTGCGCCTGATGGGCCTGCGCGACACGGCGCTCCAGCGAGACAAAGCTGTCGTCATTGCGGGTCAAGAGCACATCGACATTGGGCAGACGCTTCAGCTCTTGGGCAACTTCGCGGGCAAAGGTGAGCATGAGGTCTTTTTCGGTCTGCCCGTCGCGCGAGGCTCCGGGGTCGATCCCGCCGTGGCCCGGATCGAGCACCACAAGGATACGCCCGCTGTCTTTGGGCAAGGGCGCTGTGACCGGATCGGGCCAGAGATCGCCCTTGGGCGGACCCGCGCGGGCGGCAAAAGCCTCGGGGGTGGCGCGCCTCAAAACCACGCTCAGGGTCGCGCGCCCCGACTGCGGATCGCGCTGCATCCGCGAGGAGACAAGGGCAAACGGCCCATCAAGATCCGCCACCAGCCGCGACCAGCCCGGACGGAAGCCACCAAAGCGCACCCCTGTCAAAGCCTTGGCCTGACCAAAGAGATCACCGGGCACACCCGCCCAATCGACCTCGCGGAAGTCCACGACCAAGCGGCGCGGCGCATCGAGCGTATAGAGGCGGTAGGGCACAGGCTGGCTGAGGGCGAGCGTGACTGTCAGGGTCTGGCCGCCCTGTCTGGCATGGCTCTGCGCAGGATCAACCCGCGCCAAGCCGCTCAGGGCTTGGGCGCTCGCGGGCAGCGCGAGCATCATCAAACTGCCCCAAAGGGCGCATACCACCAAAAAGACTCTGAATTGCCCGCTCATGACCGCCTGTTTCTTTTGACACGACCATAGCGCCAAAGCCCCCGTCAGGGAAGCTTCTATGACGCAAAATAAGCCTTGAGGCGGCGCAGACCCTCGCGGATCTCCTCGGTGGAGCGCGCATAGGAGAGGCGCAGCGTGGTCTGGCCCCGTGCCGGGTCAAAATCGATCCCCGGCGTGAGCGCCACGCCGGCTTTTTGCAAAATGTCAGAGGCCAGGGCGCGGCTGTCCTGCGTGATATGGCTCACATCGACATAGATATAGAACGCCCCGTCAGGGGGCGCGAAATTCTGTAGCCCGATCTTGGGCAGCTCTTCAATCATCATCGCCCGATTGGCGGTATAGACCTTGAGATTGTCCTCAAGCTCCTTGGCACTGTCAAAGGCACCAAGCGCTGCGACCTGACTGGCGTGGGGCGCGCAGATAAACATATTCTGGGCGAGTCGCTCAATCAGACGGACGTGCGCCTCGGGCACAACCATCCAGCCGACGCGCCAGCCCGTCATCGAAAAATACTTCGAAAACGAATTGATCACATAGCAGTCATCGGTCAGCTCGAGCGCCGAGACGGCCTCGCCTTCATATTCGATGCCTTGATAGATTTCATCCGAGATGAAAGCAGTGTTTTGCGCCGCGCAGGCCTCGATCAGGGCTTGCATCGCCGAGCGGCTCAGCATGGTGCCAGAGGGGTTTGCCGGCGAGGCAACAAGCAGCCCGTCGAGCTTTTCGGCGGCAAAGTCGGCCGGGACGGGCTGAAAGCGGTTCTCACGGCTGGTGGGCAGCCCCACCGGCACCACGTCGAGCGCCTTCAGAATTTGGCGATAGCTCGGGTATCCCGGCTCGCCAAGGCCGACGCGGGCGCCCGCATCAAACAACGCGGTGAAGGCCAGAATAAACGCCCCCGACGAGCCGGACGTGATCACCACCCGCTCGGGGGAAAGGCTGACGCCGTGTTTGTCAAGGTAGTGCTGCGCCACACGGGCGCGCAGCTCGGGCAGGCCAAGCGCCACCGAATAGCCCAGCGGCGCGCTTTCCATCGCCGCACTCAGACGGGCGCGCGCGCCTTTGGGGGCGGGGCTGCCGGGCTGGCCGACTTCCATATGGATGATACTGCGCCCCGCCGCCTCCGCTGCGCGAGCCTCCTCCATCACATCCATCACAATAAAGGCATCAACCGCGCCGCGCCTTGAGTTCTGCATGGTTTTTCTCCTACTCTGCCCGAAGCTTTTGAAGAGGGTGAAGAGTAAGGTCAATGCGCAGCCTGTTGAAATCTATCGGTGTGGCCTATCTCTTGTGCGCCTTTGCCCTGCCCGCTTGGGCTGTGTCTTTGTTGCGCGACCCCGATATCGAGCACAGCCTCAAAGAGCTGGCCACCCCGGTGCTCAACGCCGCCGGGCTGCCAGCGGGGCGGATGTCGATTCTCGTGGTGGATGCCTCATCGCTCAATGCTTTTGTGATAGATCGGGAGCATATTTTCATTCACGCGGGCCTGTTGCTCAAACTGGAAACCGCCGAGCAGCTCCAATCTGTCATCGCCCATGAAGCGGCCCATATTTCCAACGGTCATCTGGCGCGCCGCCCGGCCAATGCGCGCGCCGCCCAAAATCTTGCGGCCTTCGGCATCGCGCTGGCGGCGGCCGCCAGTGCAACCGGACACTCAGACGCCGGGATCGCGCTCGGGATCGGCGTTCAGAGTTCGGCGCAGCGCTCCTTCTTTTCGCACACCCGCGCCGAGGAGGCCTCAGCCGACCAGTCGGCGATCCGCTATCTCACCCGCGCAGGGGTTGACCCTGAGGGGTCGGTTCAGGTGATGGATATGTTTGCCGGTCAAGAGCTTCTGTCGGCGGGCCGGCAAGACCCCTATGCGCGCTCCCACCCTTTGTCGCGTGACCGCCTGCGCGCCATGCAAGCCGCCGCGAGCGCCTATAAAGACCGCTTTCCAAGCAATCCCGACGCCAATTACTGGTTTGCCCGCGCCAAGGGCAAGCTCGGCGCATTTTACCGCGCGCCCAAATGGACCCTGCGCCGCGCCGGCGAGAGCGGCCATAAAGACATCGCCGAGATGCGCAAAGCCATCGCGTGGCACCGCTCCGGGGAGGGCAGCGCCGCTCTGAGCGCCATGGAGCGCCTTGTCGCGGCCGCGCCGAACGACCCCTATCTTCACGAGCTGCACGGCCAAATCCTGCTGGAGCGCCGGAGCTACACCGCGGCCTTATCAGCCTATAAGAAGGCCGTGACGCTGGCGCCCCAAAACGCCTTGATCCTCGGGCAATACGGCCATGCGCTGCTTGTGTCGGGCAATCCGAAGGCCGCCCTGCCCTATCTCGAACGCTCCGCCAATAAAGAGCAGCGCGATGCCCGCGTGCTGCGCGATCTGGGCGGGGCCTATGCCCGACTGGGCCAAAACGGCATGGCCTCGCTGCTCACAGCCGAGCGCTATGCGCTGCTCGGACGGCCAAAAGATGCCACCCTTCACGCCAAACGCGCCCTTGGCCTGCTCAAACGCGGCTCTCCCGGTTGGCAACGTGCACAAGATGTGCTCTTAGCGTCCGAAAGCGCCGATAAATAACGGAGAACGACATGATCAGACAGACCGCCGCCTTTGCCCTTGTTGCAAGCCTTTTGACAGGCCCGCTTGCAGCGCTTGATCTTAACAAGATGACCGACGCCGAGCGCGCCGCCTTTCAAGGCGAAATCCGTGCCTATCTTCTGGAGAACCCGGAGGTCATCATGGAAGCGGTCGCGGTTCTGGAAGAGCGTCAGGCCGGCCAGCAGGCCGATGCCGATGCCTCTCTTGTGCGGGTAAACGGCGCTGATCTGTTTGAAGACCCGAACTCCTTTGTCGGCGGCAACCCAGAGGGCGATCTTACGCTTGTCGAATTTGTCGATTACCGCTGTGGCTATTGCCGCAAAGCCCATGACGAGGTTGCGCAGCTGATTGAAGCTGATGGCAATATTCGATTTATTGTCAAAGAGTTCCCTATTCTGGGCGATGCGTCTATGCTGTCCTCACGCTTTGCCATTGCGGTAAAGCTGAGCGCCGGAGATGACGCTTATCAGGCGGTTTCAGAGGCTTTGATCACGTTGAAATCAGACGTGAGCGAACCCGTCTTGCGCGCTCTGGCAGGCTCTCTCGGGCTTGAGGCCGAGGCCATTCTGGCCAAGATGAACAGTGATGAGGTCACCGCTGTGATCGCGCAGAACCGCGCATTGGGACAGCGGCTCAATATTTCGGGAACCCCCACATTTGTCATGGGCGATCAGATCTTGCGGGGCTATCTGCCTCTCGCACAGATGCAGGCGATCGCAAAAGACATCCGCGCAAACTGAGCCGCGCGCCCATAACCCCGCATATTCAAGGCGCTCCCCGAACCGGAGCGCCTTTTTTCGCGTCAGGCGTGGCGGCGGCGGGCCTCAGATATCTTCGCCGCTCTGAGAGGCGGCGTCCAGCTCGGCGGCGCGCTGCTCGACAAGGCCAACGATATGATCCACCATATCATAGTTGCCAAGTTTGTGGTCCTGCTTGCCCGCCATATAAACCATCCCTGTGCCCGCCCCGGCGCCCCCACCGGTAAAGCCGACATCGGTCATCAGCGCTTCGCCGGGGCCATTGACCACACAGCCGATAATCGACAGGCTCATCGGCGTTTTGATGTGCTCCAGACGCTTTTCCAGAGCCTCGACCGTCTTGATCACATCAAACCCCTGCCGCGCGCAGGACGGGCAGGAAATAATATTGACGCCACGGTGACGCAGGCCGAGCGATTTGAGGATTTCATAGCCGACCTTCACCTCTTCCACAGGGTCCGCCGAAAGCGACACCCGGATCGTATCGCCGATCCCCATCCAGAGCAGGCTGCCCATTCCAATCGAGGATTTGATCGTGCCCGAGGTCAGCCCGCCCGCCTCCGTGATTCCGAGATGGATCGGGGCGTCCGTGGCCTCGGCGAGCTGCTGATAGGCCGCCGCCGCCATAAAGACATCCGAGGCTTTGACCGAGATTTTGAACTCGTGAAAGTCATGGTCTTGCAAGATTTTGATATGATCCAGCCCGCTTTCGACCATAGCATCAGGGCAAGGCTCGCCGTATTTGTCGAGCAAATGCTTCTCGAGGCTGCCCGCATTGACACCAATACGGATCGAGCAGTTGTGATCGCGGGCCGCGCGGATCACCTCGGCCACGCGCGCCTCATCGCCGATATTGCCCGGATTGATGCGCAGGCAGGCCGCGCCCGCTTCGGCTGCTTCAATCCCGCGTTTGTAGTGAAAGTGGATATCCGCAACAATCGGCACGGGGCTTTCGCGCACAATCTCCTTGAGCGCCTTGGAGCTGGCTTCGTCAGGCACAGACACCCGGACGATATCAGCCCCCGCCTCTGCCGCCTCCTGAACCTGCGCAACCGTGGCCTTGACGTCGGTTGTCAGCGTGTTGGTCATGGTCTGGACCGAAATCGGCGCATCCCCGCCCACAGGCACAGAGCCAACCATGATCTGACGGCTTTTGCGGCGGTAAATATTGCGCCACGGGCGAATGGGATTTAGCGACATAGGGGTCTCTTGCTCTCAAGGGCGGGTATGGCTCTGACATAAGGAGAAAGCCGCCTTTGTGCAACTCGTGCGTGAGGCGCTCTGGGTGGATGCTCTGGGTGGATCTGGCGCGTGTCTCGCGCCCTTCGGGGCTATTGGCGCAACCGGCTGGCCCAAACAAAGCGCGGCGGGCGGTGCAGGACGGCGTCAGTCTGCCAGCAAGCCAAATGCGCCTTCGGCGTCGATCTGGGCCACCGCACGCGCCAGCGGCTCTATGGTTTCCCAATCGGCCTTGCCTAACTCGGCGGTCACAGTCTCGGCTGTCAGCTTGAGATTGTCCGCAACCGCGCCACGCGCCCCATAGGGGCCGTAGGTGCTGCCATTGGCGGCAAAATACACAGCGCCAGCGTCTCCGGCGCGGATGGTGGAGGGTTCGGCTGTTTGAGGCACCGTATAAAAATCACCCGGCTGCATCACGCCTTCATGCAGGATCGTTCCGGACGCTGCCCGCACCCGAAGCCAGACTTCGCGGGTTGCAATCACCGTGACAACCCCTTGGTGTTGCTCCAGAACCTGCGGAACAGCCTTAACCGCGCGCGGCAGGGGCGCGCCAAGGCCCGCCAGAACAGTCGACAGATCGGGGTCGCGCGCGATATTGGCTTCTGGCAGCGCGGCCAGAAGATCGGCCGCCGCAAGAGAAAAGCCTTCGGTGATGGCGCCGCGTGGCCCCGTTGGGCCAAGTGTTTTGCCCTGAACAATATAATAGATCGACCCGCTCTCCCCGACCCGAATACGGGCCGGTGTTGCGCCGTCTGATTGGGCAACATCAAAGGTATCGCCGGTGTTGAGAATCCCGCTGAAAAGCTCACCACCCGCAGCATCATTGATGCGCACCCAAGACGGGCGGGCCGCGACGATCACAACCCCCTCAGGAGACACAGACGGCACAGGCGAGACAGGCGAGACAGGCGAGACATCGCCCGCCACAGCGCCGGCCAGATCAGCGTTCGGGCGGTTGGCAAAGCTGCCGTTTTCACTGGGCTTGAGCGTCACAATAGGCGCATCCCGCGCCACCAGAACAGGCACATCCAGCGCCTGCGGGCGGTACAGCCGGTCAAGACGGTCCGCCGCAGAGGCCATTTCAGGGCTGATCTCGCCAAATCCGTTCGCGCTGCCGGTTTGGACCTGTGCCAGCGGATCGAGATCGGCCAGAACATCGGGGGTGTTTTCAACCGGGGCAAGCTGCACGCGCTGGACTTCGTTCAATACGGTCCAGCCGCCAAAGCCCAAAGCCCCCACCAATGCCACCAGAACCAGAAGCGAGCCGACAGCGCCCGGCTCGATCCGCGAAAAGACCGACTCGGCCCCCGGCGCAAAGGGCGTTGCGCCCTCAAACATCGGGTCGCGCTCGCTGCGTTTGTTTGGCTTGGCGGGTGTGTTGGCCTTGCGCACAGACGAGGCCGCATCCGACATCCCATGCGCCGTGGTAAAGCCGCTCTCTGCGCAAAAGGCCGCAAAGGCGCGGTCAGGGTTCATCCCGAGGTAGCGCGCATAAGAGCGCACATAGCCCGCGATAAATCCGGGGGTGTCAAAGGCGGCGGGATCTGCGTTTTCAATCGCGGCGATATACCCCGCCTTGATCCGCAACTCGCGCTGAACATCGAGCAGGGATTTGCCCATGGTGGCGCGTTCGCCCCGCATGATATCGCCAAGGCGCAACTCAAAATCATCGAACCAGCGTGGCTCGACGTTCTCACTTGCATCGCTGCGCTTGCTTTTGCGCCTGATCATGCGTGCTGCCCCTATCGCATACCGCGAATCGCGCTGCAAAAGCAGCGACTAGCCTTGTTATTTGACCGATTGCTAGCACATCACAAGCGAGTTTGCACGAAACAGAGTGTTTAGCCCGCCAATTCGGCACGATTCAGCGCACAATGAGACCACAGCTCATCCATAGCGTTCACAAGCTGATCCATTTCCCGTGGGCCGTGCACTGGCGAGGGCGTAAAGCGCAGACGCTCTGTGCCGCGCGGCACCGTCGGGAAGTTGATCGGCTGCACATAGATGCCGTAGCTTTCCAGAAGCATATCCGAAAGCGCCTTGGTGTGCACAGGGTCGCCCACAATCACAGGCACGATATGGCTGCCATGATCGATAATCGGCAGGCCCATGCCCTTCAGGCGCAGCTTGAGCTTGGCCGCCTGCTCCTGATGCTTCTGCCGCAGGCTCTGGTCCTGCTTGAGATGCGCAACAGAGGCCGCCGCCCCGGCCGCGATGGCCGGCGGCAGAGAGGTCGTAAAGATAAAACCGGGCGCATAAGATCGGATCGCGTCACACATCTTGTCTGAGGCCGCGATATAGCCGCCCATCACCCCATAGGCCTTGGCCAGCGTGCCGTTTATAATATCAATCCGGTCCATCAAGCCCTGCTGTTCGGCCACGCCCGCGCCGCGGGGGCCATACATCCCGACCGCGTGCACCTCGTCAATATAGGTCATCGCGCCAAATTCGTCGGCCAGATCGCAGATTTCCTTGATCGGGCCAAAATCGCCATCCATCGAATAAATCGATTCAAATGCAATCAGCTTTGGCGCCGCAGGATCATCGGCCTCAAGTTTGGCGCGCAAATCCGCAAGATCATTGTGCTTGAAAATCCGCTTTGCCCCGCCGTTGCGGCGCACCCCTTCGATCATGGAGGCATGGTTCAAGGCGTCTGAATAGATGATCAAACCGGGAAACAGCTTGGGCAAGGTGCTCAAGGTCGCGTCATTGGCAATATAGGCCGAGGTGAAAACCAGCGCCGCCTCTTTGGCGTGCAAATCGGCAAGTTCGGCCTCAAGGCGCTTGTGATAGACTGTGGTGCCCGAGATATTGCGTGTCCCGCCCGAGCCTGCACCGGTGGCTTCAATAGCCTCATGCATCGCCGCCATAACGGCAGGGTGCTGCCCCATCCCGAGATAGTCATTGCCACACCAGACCGTGATCGGCTGCTCGCATCCATCCGGCTTGCGCCAGATCGCATGGGGAAACTGGCCCTGCTTGCGCTCGATGTCGATAAAGGTCCGGTAGCGGCCCTCTTCGTGCAGTTTGTTCAGCGCTTCGTCGAGCTTGGCAGAATAATCCACGCGCGATCCCCTCTTGGTCTTTTGTCCTGTCTTCGCAGAGCGCGAGCAGATTCCCGTATTCATAATAGTGAATAACATTACATCGCGCCACCCTAGAGCGACAGGCTACATTTTGCCGCGTGCTTCTTATTTGACCCAGATCAAGAAAACCAGCTTTTCTGCTACATCTTTTCACGTCTGGACATTGGCCCCGCCAGAGCTACGGTTGCACCAAATCAAATCACGCCCACATCACGCCAAGGAGCGCCCATGTCTATCCAACCCGTGCCGATCCAACCCGTCCTTGACCAGATCGATCGCAATCTTGCCGCCGCAACAGACCGCCTTCTCGCGCTTTTGCGCATCCCCTCTGTCTCCACAGATCCGGCCTATGCCGCCCATTGCCAGACAGCCGCCGACTGGCTCGTCGCCGACCTTCAGAGCATCGGCGCAACCGCAAGCAAACGCGAGACCGAAGGTCATCCGATGGTGGTGGGCCATATCGCGGGCGACGGCCCCCATATCCTCTTTTACGGTCACTATGATGTCCAGCCCGTCGACCCGCTCGATCTCTGGCACAGCGACCCTTTTGAGCCGGCCGTGGAAGACACGCCCGCAGGCCGCGTGATCCGCGGGCGCGGATCGTCTGATGACAAGGGCCAGCTCATGACCTTCGTTGAGGCCTGCCGCGCGTGGAAAGAGGTCAACGGCAGCCTGCCCTGCCAGATCACCTTCTTCTTTGAGGGCGAAGAAGAAAGCGGCTCGCCCTCGCTGATTCCCTTCATGAAAGACAACGCAAAAGAGCTGACCGCCGATATCGCCCTGATCTGCGACACAGGGCTTTTTGAAAGCCGCGTCCCCGCGATCATCACCATGCTGCGCGGCCTTGCCGGCATTGAAGTCGAGATCACAGGGCCGGACCGCGACTTGCACTCGGGAATGTATGGCGGCCTTGTGCGCAACCCGCTGCACGTGATGTCAAACCTCATCGCAGGGCTGCATGACGACACGGGCCGCATCACCCTTGAGGGGTTTTATGAGGATGTGCCCGAGCTGTCTGATGACATCCGCGCCCAGTGGCAGGCGCTCAGCTTTGATCACGCCAAATTCCTCGGCGACATCGGCCTCACCGAACAGGGCGGCGAAGTCGAGCGCACGCCGCTTGAAAAGCTCTGGTCGCGCCCGACCTGCGAAGTCAACGGGATGTGGGGCGGCTATACCGGCGATGGCTCCAAGACCGTGCTGCCCTCCAAAGCCCATGCCAAATTCACCTTCCGCCTCGTCGGTCAGCAAGACCCCGCCAAGATCATCGCCGCGCTCAAAGCCTATATCGAGGCCGCCGTGCCGGCCGATTATACCGTCCGCTACAAAGGCGACAAAGGCGCGCCCGCGGCGCAGATGTCGGTCTCCCATCCGGCGTTTGAACAGGCCCGCAAGGCGCTTTCTGATGAATGGCCCGATGCGGCGGCCTATGTGGGCTGCGGCGGATCGATCCCGATTGCCGGCTTTTTCAAAGATATCCTCGATATGGACGCCATGCTCATCGGCTTTGGCAAGGATGACGACCAGATCCACTCGCCCAACGAGAAATACGACATGGAAAGCTTCCACAAAGGCATCCGCTCCTGGGCGCGTGTGCTGCAGGAGATGACCCGAGCATGAAGCGCTTCACAAGCTCGGGCGCCGAGATTGCCTATCAGGTTCAGGGCCAGGGCCCGCCCCTGCTGTTGCTGCACGGCTTCCCCCAAACCCGCGCCATGTGGGATAAAATCGCGCCAAAGCTGGCAGCGCGCTTTACCGTCGTCACAGCCGATCTGCGCGGCTACGGCGCCTCCTCCAAGCCCGAGGGCCTTGAGGCCTATTCCTTTCGCGCCATGGGCCGCGATATGCTCGAGCTGATGGCCCATCTCGGCCATGAGCGCTTTGGCCTCGTCGGCCATGACCGTGGCGCGCGCACCGCCCACCGCATGGCGCTGGATGCGCCCCAGCGTATCACCAAACTCGCGCTGCTCGATATCATCCCGACCCATCACCTGCTTCAGGCGCTCTCCAAAGATGTGGCCAAAGGCTATTATCACTGGTTCTTTCTGGCCCAGCCCGCGCCCTTCCCCGAAACCCTGATCCGCCATGATCCGGACCACTATTTTCAAAGCTGCCTGACCGGCTGGGGCAGCACCGCCCTTCAGGACTTCGCCCCCGACCAGCTCGCCGCCTACCGCAAAAGCTGGCGCGACCCCGCCACCATCACAGCCATGTGCAACGATTACCGAGCCGCGCTCGACATCGACTTTGCCATGGATGCAGCCGATCTGGGGCGCCAACTCGATATCCCCACCCTCATCCTCTACGGCGCAGACGGCCCGATGGCCAAAGCCTATGATGTGCCCGGCACATGGGCCGACAGGGTCTCCCCTCTCACAAGCCAGAGCATGACAGGCGGACATTTCTTTCCCGACACCGCCCCGACCGAGACGGCAAACGCCCTCATGGCCTTTTTCTTTCCCTAAATATCCTGGGGTGAATTGGCCGAAGGCCAAGAGGGGCAAAGCCCCTGACGCCGCCAAACCGCCGCCAAACCCAAGTGCCAAAACGGGTCACAGCCGCAGCGCCGGACCGGCCGCCGCCTAGTCGCCCACGCTGCGCTCGATCACCTGGTTCATGGTCTGGGACGGCGTCGCACATCCCGCCTCCCCGACAATACGCGCCGGCACCCCCGCAACGGTCTTTTTGGCCGGAATATCCTCAAGCACAACAGAGCCGGCGGCGATCCGCGAACAATTGCCAACCTTGATATTGCCCAGCACCTTGGCCCCCGCTCCGATCAGAACACCATCGCCGATCTTGGGGTGACGGTCTTCTTCTTCCTTGCCGGTGCCGCCCAGCGTCACAGAATGCAGCATCGAGACATTGTCTCCCACCACAGCGGTTTCCCCGATCACAATCGAATGGGCATGGTCAATCATGATTCCCTTGCCGATTCTGGCACCGGGGTGAATATCGATGCCAAAGCTCTCGGAGCTGCGCATCTGGAAGAAATAGGCCAGATCCTTATGCCCCTGCTGCCAGAGCCAGTTGGAAATCCGGTAGGCCTGAACCGCCTGAAACCCTTTGAAAAACAGGATCGGCTGCAAAAAGCGGTGGCAGGCCGGATCACGGTCATAGACCGCAACAATATCGGCGCGCGCACTCATCGCAAGGCTCGCGTCCGCCCCATAGGCCTCATCACAAATCTCGCGCAAAATCTGCTCTGACATCTCGCTTGAGGCGAGCTTTGTCGAAATCCGGTAGGCCAGGGCCGTCTCGATCGAATTGTGGTGCAAAATACAGGCGTGCACCAGCCCGCCAAGCAGCGGCTCGGCCTGCACAGCCTCCTCGGCTTCCCCTCGGATCTGCGCCCAGACAGGGTCCAGCTTGGCGAGATTGGTTTTGAGCTGCGGCATAACAATATCCTTTGCGCTTGCCCGCCCAATATAGCGCCAACCGGATCAGAGTGACAAACTGAAATCCCCGCAAAGGACTGTGCAAAAACGCACAATGTCGGCCCGAGTGGGGGCAGACCGCCGCATGGCTCTGCCGCGCAGAGGCTCACAGCCCCACATCAACCCGCGCAAAAGCCCCCGCCCCATAGAGCGCCGAGATCTGCGCCACAGCAAGCTGAAAGCCCCCCGCCGCGCCGTCTGCCGCCGCCTCTGCCGTGGTGTAGCTCCACTCTGGCGCGCTCACGATATGCTCCCGCAGCACCGCTCCGCCAAGGCTCACCCGCACAAGATAGCGCTCGCTCTCCTCCCCGAGGGGCACATCATGGGCCTCCCAGCTGTCGCCGCCAATCCGCGTGCGCCGGATCCAGCTCGCCGCATAGCCCGCGCCGCTTTGCACAACCCGCAGATGACAGGGGCTGAGCGGCCTCAGGCCCACCCCGTCAAACGCCTGCAAAAGAGTGGTGTATGAGACGTCCTCATTTGCCCGGCTCGCCGGTCCGACACGGTAATACCGCCCAAGCCCGCGCTCGGAGGCCTGCACAGCAATCTGCTCGGGCCGCCCGTCGAGCAAAACAAAATAGCTCCCCGAAGGCCACTCCGCCGGCTGCCAGGCATCGCTGCCGAGTTGCCCGCGCAACAGATGGGTGAGCGCATAGGTCTTCTCGGCCACAAGCTCGGCCGTCTGAAACTGCACCAGCTCCCAATTCGCCGGGCTGCCATCGCCAATCGCGGCCAAATTCGCCCCGTTCAGCAGCGCCAACTCGCTCACCGACGCCAGTCTCCCCGACGTCAGCTGCACCGTCAGCCCCGCGCCCCGGTCATACAGCCCCGCGCAAGCGGCCCTGAGCGGCGTCGTCAGCACGCCCAAAGTGCTGCGCGCCGGGATCAGCTTGTCAAAGTGGTAGCCCTCGCCGTCACTTGAGCGATACAGCGCCGCCGGGCCGGGCCAAGGCTGCGCCGTCACCGCAAGATGGGGCGCATGAGGCACCTCGTCGCCGCGCAAAAGCGGCAAATCGAGAAACAGCGGAAAAACAGGCACCGCCGGCCTGAAGCCCGACATCAACGGCGCATCCTCGGCCATCTCCAGAGGGCGGTAGCTCTCCGGTTCGATCCGCACCGCCTCGACAATCTGCTCCCGCCCGATCTCGACCCGATCCACCCGCAAGAGCTGATCTGTGCCCTCAAACCCCAAGCGCAGCACATCGCCCGCCGCCACATCCAGCCGTGACGGTGGCAGCGCAAAGCGCAGCGTGTCGCGCCCGACCCGCGCCTCCGAAAGCCAGCGCTCGACAATCTGGCGCCCAGCGCCCCGCTCCAGCACAAGCGGCAGCTCCGAAACCGCAACAGCCTGCGTGGCCTCATCCGGCAAGACAGCCTCCTCGGCAATCGTCTCAAAATCGGCCCCACTCTGGATAAAGCGCAGCCGCACCCGCCCCATCAAGTCGGCCTCCGAGGCGCGCAGCCGCTCCACATCGGCCTCCAGATCCTCACACAGCGCCACAGAACTTGCCTCAAGGGCATGGTCCGCCTGACCCTTGCGCATCAGGAACACCAGCCGGCCATCGCGCTCCACCGCATCAAAGCCATAGGCCAGCATCAAGGGCTGAAGCGAGGCCCGCGCCGGCTCGACCTGCCCTACGGCATAGCCCTCGACCATGCCCTCAAGATCACGCACATCATAGTCACTCAGCCCCGCGCGCTCGCATAGCTCGGCCACCACCGACGACAGCCGGCGCGACGACGCCCGCCCGCTCACCCAATGGCCGCGCCCATAGTTGCCGCCATCGCTCCAGACCGCCTCAAGCGCTGGAAACTGCGGAAAGGGCCGCGCATCCCACGCCCAGACAAAGGCATGGCGCATATCCAGCATCACCCCGTCATATTCGACAGAGGCAGGGTTGTTTTCGGGCCGCGCCCAAAACCTTAGCATGGCGCGCAAATATTGCGCCTGAAGATAGTCGTCGCGCCGCCCGTTGGACGCATACGGCAGGCGGCTCTCGCTTGATTTCGGATCAAGAAACTTGTTGGGCTGGTTTGTGCCCTTGTCGATCGCCGCACAGCCAAGCTCGGTAAACCAGATCGGCTTGGATTGCGGAATCCAGGCCGTCGGCGTTTGCGAGCGCTGCCCGTTCACCCGCTCGTGGTGATCAGAAGACCACCAGTTCACAATATCCTTATAGCGCCAAATCCACGGCTCGGAGTGGTCCCCGTCCTCGATCGGCGTGCGGATCTGCGCCGCCCGCGCTTCGGGCGAATGGTAATACCAGTCATAGCCCTCCCCCCCCAGAATATTGGCCTCCAGATAGTCAAGGTTGTAAATCGAGCCATAGGCCGCGTCGGCCTCGCCCGCCTCCCCCCGCCAGTCACTGAGCGGCATATAATTGTCGATCCCGACAAAATCGATAGCATCATCCGCCCAGAGCGGATCGAGATGAAAGAAGCGGTCCCCCGCCTCCTCAAAGCCGAAATACTCCGACCAATCCGCGCAATAGCCGATCTTCACATCTGGCCCCAAAAGCGCGCGCACCTCGGCGGCGAGGCTTTTCAGCGCGGCCACAGCCACAAAACCCGACGCGCCGCGAATTTTGGTCAGCTCGCGCATCTCCGAGCCGATCGAAAAGCTCTCAACGCCCCCCGCCGCCAGACAGAGCGCCGCATTGTGCAAAATAAAGCGCCGATAGCCCCATTCGTCTGGGCCGGAATATGTCACCACACCGCCGGAAACCGCAAAATCATCCGCCGTGGCCGTGCCAAAGAAAGCCGCAACCTCCTGATCCGCCGCCACGCTCCCGCTAGCGCCCGCAAGCGTGATCCGCCCCCGCCACGGAAAGGCAGGCTGGCCACTTTCGCCCGTGGTAGGATCAGGCAGATCGTTGCCCGCCAGCTGGTCCATCAGGATAAACGGGTAATACAACACCTCAAGGCCCTGCGCGTGCAGATGGTGGATCGCCTCGATCACCGCCGCATCCGAGGGCGTCCCGCCATAGAGAGGCCGCCCCTCGGCGTCCTTGACCACCTCTTGCGCCACCCCGCGCGTCAGCCCCGCCACAGCCCAGGGCATCTCGCTGCCGTCATGGCGCCTTTGCTCGACCTTGGGGCGCAGCTCGCACTGCCCACAGCGCAGATCGCCCCCGAACCAGCTCACAATCAGCGAGCTGGCCTTCACGTTGGGCAGCTCCGTCACCAGCCGCTCAGTGGCAACCACAAAATCAGCCTTGCCCGCAGGCGTATTCACATTGGCCAGCGCCGCCTGTCCGACCCCGTAATCATACCGCACAGGCGTTGTGGCGAGCGTATATTCGCCACTGCCGGGCATCATGGCCACAGCCTGCACCGCATGGGCCATATCCTCGCCCGCGTCCTCAAGATGCGCCTGCGTCGGGCGCATCACCTCAAACTCGAACTGTGGCACACGGTTGCCAAACCGCTCAAGCGCCAGCTCCTCAAGCACAACATACGCCGTGCCGCGATAGGCCGGCACCTGCCCTGCGCCTTCTACAGCCTCCATCTTCGGATCAGGCATCTGGTCGGGCAGGCCCCGATAGACCCGCATCCCGAGACTCTCCGGGTCAAGCTCGACACCATCCGCCCAAACCCGTCCAACCCCGGAGATCACCCCGTCGCAGAGGCCGATCGCCATGCTCACACTATAGCTAAAACTCTGCGTCACAGGCCGCGCCGGCGCGCCCTTGCCGCCGCCTCCGCCGCCCGTGGTGGTCACTGTTTCGGCAAACTGGCTCGCCCAGATCACCTGTCCGGCAACGCGCATCCGCCCGTAAACCTGCGCCACAGGCTCGCCCTCGCCCGCGCGGGTGAGCCGAAAGCGCTCGACGCGGCCATGCTCGACCACCTCAGAGCCTTGCCCCATCACCCTCTGATCAATCGCGCGCCCCGCCACGGCCCCCGCAAAGCGCCCGACCGCCGTCATCGACAGCCCCAGAACAGAGCCACCCACAGAGCCGCCAATCGCCGCCCCTGCGGCCGAAAGAAGTATGGTTGCCATCAGCTGATCTCCTCAGGAAAACGAAACAAAGCCGCAACGCGGCGCTGCCAGGGCGGGGTGAGCGGGCTTTCCAGAACCGCATGACCCGAATAGGCATGAATAAACTTGGGGGCCGCCCCGCAGGCCGAAAGAATTCCCAGATGCTTGGCAACGGCCCCCCGCCGCATTCGAAACAAAAGCACATCCCCCGCCTCGGCCTCGGCCCAAGACACCGCCGAGAAATGCCGTGCCGCCGCCGCCCAGAGCCGCTCCTCTTGCTGTGGCTCGGCCCAGTCGGGCGTATAGGCGGGCACAGCCTCAGGCTCCGCGCCATAGACCGCCCGCCAGACCCCGCGCACAAGGCCCAGACAGTCAGTGCCCACCCCGCGCCGCGAGGCCTGATGGTGGTATGGCGTGCCAATCCAGCCCCGCGCTTCTGTGAGCACCGCTTTGGCAATCTCGCTCATGAGCGCCGGCTCCCGCCGCCGGTCTGGCCGGCACTCTGGGGCTGCACAGCCAACCAGCTGTCGCCCGGAAGATCGGGAAAGCCCTGAAAATTCAGTATGTTGTTGAACTTTTCGCGGCAGGTTCCAAGCCGCTTGTCACATCCCGCCACAAGCCGGATCTCATCGCCAACCGCAATCGCTGCACGCATCGGGTGCCACAGCTCGATCACGCGGGTCTCGCCCTCAAAAAAGTCGCGCTTCACCTGGCCTTTCAGCCCCAGCGCCGCGCCGCTCAGAGCCTCAAGCGTGCCAAAGCCAAACCAGCCCTCCGCAAAGCCCGTCATCGCCTCAAAGCGAAACACCCGCCGCTCCGACACAGCTTCCACCGCTCGGAGCGAAAAATAGCCCTCGCGCAAACGCTCAAAGCCGCAGGCCGCATCGCCCAAAACGGCCGTGCAGGGCTTCTGATAGACCCGCCCGACAGGCCGGCCCAAAGCCTCGCTCAGCCCGCGCAACTCGGCGTGAAAGGCTCCGTTGCCGCGGCGCAGCTCGCCGATTGTGCCGGCAAACATCAGCTGGCGCGCGCTTACATCGGCCCAGTTCACCAGCCAGCAGCGCACACCAGCGCCGTCATAGCGCCCCGCCTCGATATCGGCCTCCCGCAGGCTCGCATCACTCAGCGCGCCCATGGTCTCGCTGTTGTCCACAGACAGCCCCGTCGCCTGCTGCAACCGCGCAGCGCTCATGCCCGTATCGGCGCGAAACTGGACCCCCTCAAAGGCGAGTGGCCCGTCATGGTCGGTAAATCCAAGCACCTCACCGTCGCGCCGCGTCACCGCCCAACAGCGACACACCGTCGTGATCCCGCTCTGCAAATGCGCAAGCAGATCGCCCCTCACGCCCCCCATCAGACCCGAAGCTCCACCACAGGCACATCAGGCACTTCGCCGGCCTCGAATGTCGCCGCCGAGGCCACAATCCGGTCGCTGTCAAAGCGCACCGGCACATCAAAGTGAAACCCCGCCGTGATCTCCACACCGACACTCGGCGGATGCACAAAATGCAGCTGCCCGGTGGTATAATCCACCGTATAATCAAGCCCTTCGCTCTTTTCGTCGCCCGACAGCCCGATCCGCACACTGCCTTCCACAGGCTTGGCAATCGGACGGGCATAGGTCTGCTCTCCCGAGCGGTAGACCTTCACAAGCTGAAAGACAGTCCGGACCTCATCGCCGACCGCAATGATCTCGTCTTCAAAGCCGACCTCCCGCGAGGGCCGCCCGGTCTGAAAGTCGGTCCAGTCCTTCCAGCGAAAGCCGTGCATCCGCCCGCGCCGCGCCTCAAAGAATGCCAGCACCGCATCAATATCATCCATCGAGCGCAGCCCCATTCCCGCATCATAGCGGCGGCGCGAATGCGCCCAGGGCGTGTTGCGCTCCTCAAACCCGTTGGCAAGGCTCACCACATCAGTGCGCCGCTCAGGCCCGCCAGAGGCGCCAAAGCTCAGGCTCGTCGGAAATCTAACCTCATGAAACTGCATGATTTTCTCCTATCTGTTGCGATTGCCACGGGCGAGTGCACGGCCCATCTGCGCGGCGATCTGGCTTTGGGAGCGGCGAAAGCCCTCGGCATCGGGGGTGGTGATATTCATCACCACAGTGATGGCGCGCCCTGTCTCGGCCTTCACCCCGAGCTTGCCATCGGCCCCGCGCGCAAGCGGCATAATCGCCTCCGGCCCGGCCTCGCCCATCAGCCCCGTGCCGCCCCGCATCGGGAAGGTCACGGGGCTGTTGACCACCCCGCCGTTGGCAAAGGGCATCACGCGGCCCTGCGCAAAGCTGGCGCCCTTCTCAAAAGGAAAAAGCCCGCCCATCAGCCCGCCGATGCTATTGGCAAGCAGCCCGCCGAAATGGTCGGTCACAGGCTTTACAGCCGCCGAATAGCTGGCATTGACCATCGATTGCGCCACCGTGCCAAGCACATCCGACAGCTTGGCCCCATCCAGCACAACGCCATCAACCGCGCGCCGCAGCCCCCGGCTCAACCCGCGCTCCAGCGTGGCAACCTCCTGCCCCGTCTGCGAAAAACTCGCACGCACGCGCCGCAGCTCGGCATCAAAGCTCGCCGCCATGCCCGCCGCCGCACCAAGGCTCTGCTCCAGCGCATCCGCCTTCAGCTCCATATCATCCAACCCATCAAAATCGCTCATGGTGTTCCTCGTTCTTTTCTCTCGCAGTGGCATCGGGATAAGCCTCAAGCAGCGCCTGAAGCCCGGTTTTGTCCAAAGGCCGCAAGCGCGCCTCTGGCCCCAGCATCAACATCAGCTCCACAGGCGTCAGCGCCCAGAAGGCCTGCGGGCTGAGCCGCAGACGGGTCAGCCCGAGCCGCAGCAGTTCGGCCCAGTCAAAGCGCATGGCGCTCCCCCTCAGGCAGCATGAAAGCCCGCGCCAGCAAAAGCGCCGCCGCCCGCGCCGCCGCCATCGGCCCGCCCTCAATCTCGGCGTGGAGCAAATCCTCCGCGCGCCCCTGCCAGCCGCCGCCGCGAAGGCCAGCCACAATCAGCCTCATGACATCGCGGCTGCTAAAGCTCCCCCCCTCAAAGCGTCCCACCAGCGCCACAAGCGTGTCCTCGCCCATCGCCGCCTCAAGCTCGGCCAGCGCCCCAAGCGTGAGCTTGAGCACACGGCGCTCGCCCTCAAGGACAAGCGCCACCTCAGAGGCAAACGGGTTGCCCATCACACACTCGCCGGCGCAAAGCTCAGCGCCCCCGCCGAATTGAGTGATAGCTCATAGCTCGCCTCGCCGTTGTAACTGCCCGAATACTCGATCGAAGCCACCTGAAACGCGCCCTCGATCGTGCCAAAATCAGGAATAATCACCTGAAAATCAGGCGTCTCCCCGTCAAAGAAAATCTGGCGCGCACGCTCGTCGCTCGCCGCATCCTTAAAGACGCCCGAGCCAGACAGCGACGCCGATTTGACCCCCGCGCCGCCAAGAATTTCGCGCCAGCCGCCCGCGCTCTCAAGGCTGGTCACATCCACGCTCTCGGCGTTAAAGCTGAGCCGCGTCGCCCGCAGCCCCGCAATGGTTTCAAACAGGCCGTCGCCCGTCAGGTCGATCTTGATCAGAAGCTCTTTACCGTTCTGTGCCGTCATGGGAAATCTCCAATGTTGTCTGTAAGTTAGCTGTCGTCCTGCACCCGCGCGCGAAAGCGCAGATCAATCCGCCGTATCGCGCCCGTGCCCTCGCGGGTGGCGCTCGCGCGGTCAAATCCAAGGCCGATCAGCCTGCCGCGCATGAGCGTCAATGGCGCATCCACAAGCACATCGCTCACCCGCCCCGCCACATCCTTGGCCGCCTGAAAGCCTGCGCTGTCTGTGACCACCGAAACAGTGAACAAATGCAGCGCGCCCGCGCCTGTCTTGTCCGAACTGTCGAGCACATTTTCCGGCCCCAAAGCCACATAGGTGCCCGGAAGGCTGCCTGAGGGAAGCGCATCATAAATCGCCGCACCCACCAGCGCGGCCAGTGGCGCATCCGCGATCAAGGCCTGATAAACCGCCGCCTGAAGTGAGGCGGAAACACCATAGCTCATGCCACAAGCTCCTCTTCTGCCAGACAGGTCAAATACCGCCCCGTCAAATCATCTTCGACAACCGCTTCAATCCGGAAAATCCGCGTCCCCTCGACAAACCGCTGCTCGGGCTTGGGGCGCTGCGCGCTGCCCTCCGGCGCCGCCCGCAGGCGGATCTTGTAGGCCACCCGCGTCAAGGGCACAGCCTCACCCTGCGTCTCGCGCCCGCTGCGCGCGCTCACCTCGGCCCAAAGCCTGCCCAGCGGCTGCCAGGTGATGGTAAATCCGCCCGCCCCGTCGGCGACACGCAGAGGGCTTTCCAACACAAGCTGGCGGTTCAGCACAGGCGCCCTCATTTGCCCGTCCCCGCAAACAGGCGCACAGTGCGATAGCGCTCGATCAGCGAGCTGACACCAAAGGGCATATAGCCCTCGCCGACGCTGGTTTCGTTGCGGTATTCGTAATAATAGGCCGCCAGCAGCAAAACCGCCTGCCCCAGATCGGCGGGCAATTCCTCCCAGGCCGCGCCATAGCCGGCGCGAAATCCGATCCGCACAGCGCCCCCCGTCGGCACCTGCGGCAAGACCCCCGCCACAGGCGCAAGCTTTGGGCGCTGCATATCCTGCTCAAGCCGGTAAAACTGCGACGCCAAAGGGTGCTCAACCCCGAGACGGCTCACAAACACCACCTCCAGAAGCGCACTCACAGGAGCCACAGGCAAAGCCTGCCCCGTCTCGTCGCGCCAGCCGTTCAACGTCCAGGAAAAATCTCGTGCAATCAATATCTTGCCCGTGCGCGCCTCGATTGCAGACATCGCCGCGCGCAAAAAGCTCTCCAGCACCGGCTCTTGCAGCCTGTCCTCGGAGAAGCCCGTGCCAAGACGCAAATGCGCTTTGAAAGCCTCCACTGGCAAGGCCTCGCTCGGCACTGCGGTTTCTTCAATTAACATCATGGAGTCTCTCCAAAGTTTACGCCTCCGAAAAGCGCGCGGCGCCACGGTTGCCCTTGGCGGAGGGGACAGCTTGGCAACACTATGCACCAGCGCCGCGCACCAGAGGGAGGCAGACCCGCCGCCCCCCTCTTTCAGCGGATTAAGAGGTGCCGAATTTCAGCAATTTGATCGCTGCAAAATCGCTCACATCGCCGCCGACACGCTTGGTCGCATAAAACAGCACGTGCGGCTTGGCGCTGAACGGATCGCGCAAGATCCGCAGATCAGGGCGCTCGGCCACAGTGTAACCCGCGTTAAAATCGCCAAAAGCCACCGCCAGAGCGTCCACCGCCACATCGGGCATATCCTCGGCAATCAGCACAGGATAGCCGAGCAAGCGCGCAGGCTCTCCCGCCGCAAGCCCGTCCGACCACAGAAAACGGCCATCCGCATCCTTGAGCTTGCGCAAAGCACCCGCTGTTTTGGAGTTCATCACAAAGCTCGCATTGGCGCGGTATTGCGCCCCCAAAGCATATACAAGGTCGATCACCGCCTCGCCGCCGTCAAACCCGCCGGCAACCCCGGTCGCCACATAGCCCAGATTGCCCCAGCTCCAGCCGGCATTGTCCACAGTCGGATGCGTCAAGAGGCCCTTGGGCTTGTCCACGCCGTTGCCGTTGATAAAGGCCGCCGCTTCGGAGCGGGCAAACTTGCCGGCAATCCGCCCCGCAAGCCAGCCCTCGATGTCAAAGGCGCTGTCATCCAGCAGGCGCTGGCTGGCCTTGGGCAGCGCTGAAAGCTCGTGCAGCGGGATGGTGATCCGGTCGATCTGCGGCGTGCCTGTTTCGCTGGAGGGGTCGGTCTCTGTTGCCCAGCCCGCGCCGACATCGGAGTGATCCACCAGCACATCAAAGCTCGTCGCCTCGACACGCACCACATTGGCAATCGCACGGATCGACGCCGTGCTCTCCAGAACCGAGCGGATGCTCTCGCTGGTCTCAGGGTCGACAAGATAGCCGCCATCCGCCGCCACAGCCGAGGACATCGCCTTGCCCTCAAGCTCAAGGCCGCGCAGCCCGTCGTCATCGCCGGTGCGCAGATAGGCGTTAAAGGCCTTCTGATGGGGGGCTTCAAGCTCGCTGGCGCGGGCGAGATGGGGGCGTTTATGGGTCTGTGTTTTTCGATCAAGCATGGTCAGTCGCTCTTCCTGTTGTTTCAGTCTCTTCGCAATGTCACTCTGAAAGCCGTTGAATTCGCTCATAAAATCATCGGCTGCCGATTTCGTCTCAGGCGCGGAAGGCACAGCTTCCTTGCCCCGAGCCTTCGCCCGGGTTTCAAACTGGGTGTCACTCATCAAGAGTTTCCTTTTCTGGTTCCTGTTCTCAGCGCGTCAGTTCTGCGCCAGCTCCTGGCGCGCATCCCTGATGGCCGCCGCCATATTGCGCAGGGCGTCCGCGTGAAGGCTCTCGCCCTTCGCGCCCACCCGCGCACTGGGCAACATCGGAAAGGTCACAAGCGACACTTCCCAAAGCTCCAGTTCCGTCAAAAGCCGTTGGCCCTTGTCTGTCTTACCGGCCTTTTTGGTGCGATACCCGATCGACAGCCCGTCAATCGCGCCCGCCTCAATCAGCGCCGCCGCCTCGCGCCCCCTCTGGGTGCTGGCGAGCAAGCGGCCCTTCACAAAAAGCCCGCGCGCGTCCTCGCGGACCTCCTCCCAGATCCCGATGGGCTGGGCCGGATCGTGCTGCCAGAGCATTTTCACCCGCCGCCCCTCGGCGGCGAGCGTGGCAAGACTGGCCTCATACGCCCCCTTGCACACAATATCGCCGCCCTGATCACAGGCGCCAAACAGGCTCGCGTAACCGGCGATCAAACAGCCCTCCGTGACTGTAATCGCCTCGCCAAGGCGACAGAATTTTCGTTCAATATCCGTCTGATAACTCATCACTTTTCTCCAAAACCATGTCAGCCGCCGATCAGGCTGCCCTGCATCACAAACGACATAAAGCCGCCAATGATCGCCGCGATAATCAGCCAGACCAGCCGCGCGATATGCCCGTCGATCTTGTCGAGCCGCCCGTCAATCTGGTTGAACCGTGCCACCATAAACTTGCGCTTTTCTTCACTCACCGCGCGCTCTGTCTCCATCGCGGCAACACTCAGCTCAAGCGAGGTGAGCCGCCGCTCGATATGACGCAGCATCGCGCGATAGCCCTCATAAGGCAGCAGCGCCTCAAGCCCCGCATCCGGCGGGCTAAGCTCACTCATCCTCTGTCGCTCCAAGCGCCGGAAGCCCGAGCAAGACGCGCTTTTCCGCCTCGGTCAAAAATCCCGCCCCGCTCACCCGCGCCCATTGCGCATCGCGCTCCGCCGCCAAAGCGGGCACCTGGTCCAGATCGGGCTTCAGCTCAAAGCGCTCCCCCGAATGCTGTCCGATCCAGTCGGCAAGCTTGGCCGTCACCCTTGCGGCCAGCGGCAAAACGGTCAGCCGGTAAAACGCACGGTTGGCCTCCTGATAATTGGCATAGGTCGCATCGCCCTGTATCCCGAGCAGCATCGGCGGAACCCCGAAGGCCAGCGCAATTTCGCGCGCCGCCGCGTCCTTGGTCTTCTGAAATTCCATATCCGAGGGCGAAAACCCCATCGGCTTCCAATCCAGCCCGCCCTCAAGCAGCATCGGCCGCCCCGCATTGCGCGCGCCTTGATAATTCGCCTCCATCTCGCTCACCAGCCGGTCATACTGGTCCGCACTCAAGCCGCTCTGCCCGTCGGCCCCGCGATAGACAATCGCTCCAGAGGGGCGCGCGGCGTTGTCCAGCAGCGCCTTGGTCCAGCGCGAGGCCGCATTGTGCACATCCACCGCCTGCGCCGCCGCCTGCATCGGCGAAAACCCGTAGTGGTCGTCTTGCGGATGAAAGTTGCGGATATGGCAGATCACAGGCGCGCCCTGACCCATGTGAAAGCGGTGCGTTTTGCCCGCCACCGTATAATCATAGGCCACCGCCCAGCCGTCACTGCCCGGCACAAGGCTCATCCGGTCCGAGCGCAGCACGTGCAGCTCAAGCGGTGTGTCGCCCTCCCCGCCCGCGGCCTCGACATAGGCATCGCCCGTCAGCAAAAGCTGGCCATAAAGCGCCTCCAGAAGCTCCGCGCGCCCCTGTGCCGGATTGGGCTGTTTCAAAAGCGCCAGAGCCGGATGGACCTCATAGCGCCGCTCGGCGTCTTGCAACACAAGCGGCAGCGCCGCCGCCGCCTCGGCAATCATCTTGACCGAGCGAAACCCGACAGGGTTGCCCGCAAAGCCTGTGCGCGTCAGGCTGCGCGTGTCGCGCGGGCTCCAGGCCACGCGGCCCGCACCCTGCCAGGCAATCACACCGCCCGCCGCGCTCGCTTTTTGCTGCGGGGGCGTCGCCTTTGCTGTGCGAAAGAAATCAAATACCGTCATACCGCGCTCCTGATTACTCAATACTTACTGTGCATTACAAACCGATTCTCATGTGAACAACAGGATCGGCGCTTGATCTGGAAGATGCCCCCAAACCTTTAAGAAGTCTTAACTAGAGCGTTCGCACCTGCGGGCTAAAGTGGGATTTTGCCGGCAAAACCATCAGCTCCGTCAACGCCCAGACAAGCGCATCGGTGCGGTCGGGGCTGCCCTTGCCGTGAAAGCCGTGCAGCGTCAGCTGGCACATCTCCTCCTCCAGCGCCGCCAGCCCGGTATAGTGATGCACGCGGCCCTGCTCATAGAGCGCCGCAATCGGTTCCGCGCGCGCCACCTTGCCGCGCGAGGCATGGACTTTTCTCAATGAAATCAGCGGGTCAACCTGCCGGATCACCTGCTCAACCAGATCTCCCCCCTGATTGACTTCCGCCACCATCCGCTCCGCCTTCCAGCGCTGCATCGCCGCCACAGCCGCGCCCGCCCAAGCCATCGGGCTGGCGCCCTCCACGCTCGCATCCTCCAGAACATAGGCTTTCCAGTCCTGCACAGGCCCCTCAGCCACCACACCGGCCACAATGATTCCGCAGGCATCCGAGC
>JAHBAN010000148.1 GCA_018500075.1 Flavobacteriia bacterium
CCCCGCCCGCCGTTGTGGCCACCCCGCCGCCGATCAGCGACAGCCCAAGCAGAATCAGCCCCGGCGCTCCAAGCCCCGACCAGCCCCGCGAGGCCGACCAATCGGCACTTTCAAAGCCCGTGGTGGTCAAAAACGACAGCACCGTGAAACAGCTCCCCCAAAGGGCCCGCAGCGCCGACACCAGGTTTTCATCCTGCGAGACTTCAAATGACGCCAGCCAATGCCGCGAGAACAGCAACAGCGTCACCCCAAAGACAATCAGCATTCCCATTCTGAACTCGGGGTCATTGTGCAGCCCGTGGCGACCTGTGGTGATTGTATCGGTGGAAAACGTCAGGCGCGACAGACCAAAGAACATAAACAAAAAGATCACAAATTCGCCGCGGATCCCCGAAACGCTCCCCTCAAGCCCGCCTGTCGCGGAAATTCCGCTGGTCGAAAGCGTCGCCATCGCATGGATGACAGCGACCAGTGGCTCGTCTCCGATGATGATCAGGCATATGGCCAATACAGCGGTCAAGCCGATGTAAAGCGGCGCAAGCCCGGTCAGCGAGCGCATCAACCGCGTCGCATCTGAAGTGGGCGCATATCGCTCCATCGGGATATCGCCGCCCCGTCCCGGCTCGGCTGATGCGGTCACTTCAAACCCGCCAAGCGCCAGAGGCGCCAGAACCGCCGCCGCCGTCACCCAGACAAACAAGCCGCCAAGCCAGCCCACCTGCGCGCGCCACAGATGCATGGTGCCCGACAGCCGTCCCGGCTCAAACAGCGGCGCGCCGGTAGTGGTAAAGGCCGAAACCATCTCGAAATAGGAATTGAGAAAACTTGTGGTCTGCACCGCCTCATAAAACGGCACAGCCAGCATCAGCGGCAGGGCAAAATACCCCGCAACAACAGCCGCAAGGCTGCCAAGGCTGCTCCGGCGGCGCGCCCGCCCCGAACTGAGCGTGATAATGATCAGCGAGCAGACAAAGACCCCGAGAGTTCCGGCATAGAAAAACACCCGCGCCTCATGGTGGTTGTTCCAGTTGAGCGCATGAACCGCAGGCACATACATCGACACCGAGGCCAACATCGTCAGCTGCAAAAACAGGGGGATCTCGGCGAGGCGTTTCATGATCAGAAAAAGTCGATTGTGACTTGAAGCAAGCGTTCCACCTCAGGCACATCCGCCGCCATCGCAAAGAGAACGATCACATCGCCCTCTTCTACCCGCGTGCTGCCTTGGGGCTTGATCACCTCGCCATTTTTCATAAGCGCCCCGATCAGAACCCCTTCGGGGAAGGCAATATCGCGGATCGCCTGACCGGAAATCGGCGAGGTCGAAAGCACCTCGGCCTCGATAATCTCGGCTTCGGCATCACCGATCGAATAGACATCTTTCACGCGCCCATGCCGGATATGGCGCAAAATCGAGCTGACCGTCGTGGCGCGCGGGTTGATATAAGCATCAATGCCCATAGGCGCCATCAAAGGGATCAGCGTCGGATCATTGATCAACGCAATGGCCATTTTGCATCCCTCGCTTTTGGCGCGCACGGCGGCCAAAAGGTTGGTCTTGTCATCATCAGTGACACAAAGCACAGCATCGGCCCGCTCGATATTGGCCTCCGCCAGCAGCGCAACATCCAGACCATCACCATTCAGAACAATCGTGCGTTCAAGCGCATCTGCCGCCTGCTCTGCTGTGCTGCGGTTGCGCTCGATCACTTTGGCCCTGATCCGGGTTTCGTGTTTTTCAAGTGCGAGCGCCACAGTCAGTCCGACATTGCCCCCGCCAATCAGAACCACGCGCTCCTGCTTGGCCGAACTCTTGCCAAACACTTCCAGAGTGCGGGGCACATCTTCGCGCGCGATACAGAGATAGCACTCATCGCCGACAAAGAGCTGATCGCCCGCATCCGGCGCAAAAAGACGCCCATCCCGGCGCACACCGATCACAATCACCTTCAAGGTCGAGAACAGATCGGACAATTGACGCAAAGGCGTGTTCACAACAGGGCAATCCGCCTCAAGGCGGATCCCCAAGACCTGTGCCTTGCCGCCCATGAAGGTTTCAATATCAAAAGCAGACGGAGCCGAAAGCCTGCGCAGCGCCGCCTCGGCCACCTCCCGTTCCGGGCTGATCACCACATCAATCGGAAGATGGTCGCGGCGATACAGATCAGAATAAATCGCGGTCAGATAGCTCTGGGACCTGAGCCGCGCAATCTTGCGGGGCACCGCAAAAATCGAATGCGCCACCTGACAGATCACCATATTGACCTCGTCAGAATGTGTCGCCGCAATCACCATATCCGCATCACGCGCGCCGGCCTTCTCGAGAATATCAGGGTATGAGGCAAAGCCGGCAAAGCCCTGAACATCGAGCGTGTCCATGGCGCGGCGCACAAGATCAGGGTTGCTGTCAATCACCGTCACATCATTGGCTTCCCCCGACAGATGCCGCGCGATTTGCCAGCCGACCTGCCCTGCACCACAAATAATAACTTTCATAGGTCTTCCCCAATCCTTGGTGAGATGTCGTGGCAGAAGCGCTTCAGGGCGTCAATTCCTTTGTCAGACCCAAAGCCGCCCCCTCAGAGAGGGGCTACTCTTCCTCCCCATCGCCCTCATGCTCGGCAATCCGCGCTCCGGAGCGGTTTGACGTAACCACCCCGAGCGATTTCAATTTGCGGTGCAGCGCCGACCGCTCCATCCCGACAAATTGGGCCGTGCGCGAGATATTGCCGCCAAAGCGGTTGATCTGGGTGAGAAGATACTCGCGTTCAAACTCTTCGCGCGCCTCCCGCAACGGCAAAGTCGCCATAACACTGGGCAAGACGATCTTGCCGCTGTCCTCCCCCGAGTGCAGCGTCTCGCCCGCAGACAGCTCCTTGGCGCTGATATCGCCATTGCCATCCCCGAGGATCAGCAGCCGTTCCACCATATTCTTGAGCTGGCGCAGGTTTCCGGGCCAGGTCATGGTCTGCAAAAGCGCCAGCCCGTCGTCGCTCACCGCCCGCAGCGCAAGGCCCTGCTCTTTGTGCAACTGCTCGATAAAATGGGCCGCCAAGAGCGGGATATCCTCACGGCGCTCCTCAAGCGAAGGCACAGCGATCGGCACCACATTCAAACGATGATACAACTCCTCACGAAAGCGGCCCGCCGCAACCTCGTGTTCAAGCGTCTTGGCGGTTGAGGAGACAACCCGCAGATCCACCTTGACTTTATGAGCGCCCCCGACCCGCAAGAATTGCTGATCAACCAGCACGCGCAACAGTTTGGATTGGGTGCCAAGGGGCATTTCGGCAATCTCGTCAAAATAGACAATCCCGCCGTTTGCTTCCTCCAAAAGCCCCATCTCCACGCCCTTCTCGGGGCTTTCCCGCCCAAAGAGCGCGTTTTCCATCTGCTCCGGCTCGATTGCGGCGCAGCCCACAGTGACAAATGGCGCCGAGGCGCGGTTGGAATTGCTGTGGATGTAGCGCGCCGCTGTCTCCTTGCCCGCGCCCGATGGCCCGGTCAGCATGACCCTGCCGTTGGATTTGGTCACCTTATCAAGCTGGCTCTGCATGGTCCTGAAACTGGCCGACCCGCCGACCATTTCGGAAGGCACGGTTTCCTTGCGCCGCAGCTCGATGTTTTCACGGCGCAGCCGCGATGTTTCCATAGCGCGGCGGATCACCACTAGGAGCTGGTCGATGTTGAAGGGCTTTTCAATAAAGTCATAGGCCCCCTGCCGGATCGCCGCGACCGCAATCTCGATATTGCCATGGCCCGAGATAATCACGACAGGCACTTCGGGATAATCGGTTTTCACCGCTTTCAAAATATCGATCCCGTCCATCTTGCTGTCTTTGAGCCAGATGTCGAGAATGAGCAGCCCGGGGCGCTTCTCATGCACTTCTTTCATCGCATCGTCTGAGTTGCCCGCGAGCCGGGTGGTATAGCCCTCATCTTCCAGAATATCGGAGATCAACTCCCGAATATCGCGCTCGTCGTCTACAATCAGAATATCACTCATGCTGCCCTCATTCCGCACTGGTCTTTTGTTTCAGGTCACTTTCGCTGCCCACAGTCAGGGGCAGCCGGATCAGGGCCATTGCCCCGTGGTGGCTTTCGCCGTCAAAGAGCGCCGCATCCTCAAGTTTGAGTGTTCCGCCATGCTCTTCGATAATTTTCTTCACAATCGGCAGGCCAAGCCCTGTGCCCTTGTCACGGGTGGTCACATAAGGCTCAAACAGTTTGGCACGGTCTTCAGGAAGCCCGATGCCATTGTCCGAAATGCTGATTTCCGCCTCTGCCCCGATCCGCCCTGCGCGAATGCGGATCTGCGGCGCCACATTTTCCCCCGTCATTTCGACGCGCGTCTCGATCGCTTCGCCCGCGTTCTTGATCAGATTGGTCAAAGCCTGACCGATCATCGTGGCGTCATACTGGCCCATCAGCGGCGCATCGCCAAGATCAACCTCAAAGCGCACATCCGGCTGACCCGCCTTCTGAAGCGTGATGGCCCCGCTCAACAAAACACAAAGGTCCTCAGGCCGCCGCTCCGGCTCCGGCATCCGCGCAAATTTTGAAAACTCATCAACAATGCGCCGTAAGTCATTGGTTTGGCGCACAATAACATCTGTCAGCTCCGAGAGCTTCGCCGCGTCTTCCGCCGGCAGCTCGCGGGCAAACTTGCGCTTGATGCGTTCCGCAGAGAGCTGGATCGGGGTCAGAGGATTTTTGATCTCATGCGCAATACGGCGCGCCACATCGCCCCAAGCGGCCATCCGCTGCGCACTCACAAGATCGGTCACATCATCAAACGCGACAACATAGCCCTCGATCTGCCCGTCCTCGCCCTCTCGCACCGACATCCGCAGCAAGAGGTTTTCAAGCTGCCCGCCCCGCGTCACCTTCACTTCTTCCTGAACAACCCCGCTGCTGCTCTGCAACAGCGCATCAAAGACAGGCCCGAACTCGGGCACAGCGACGCGAAGCTCGACAGCCTCCTGCACCGTGTCCCAGTCCAAAAGCCGCTCGGCCGAGCGATTGACGAAAGCAATCCGCCCGTCAGGGTCCAGCCCGACAACGCCCGAAGTCACAGAGCTGAGCACCGAGTCAAACAATCTGCGCCGGCGTTCGATCTGCTCGGTGTTTTCCAAAAGGCGCTCGCGCTGGCCTTTGAGCTGGCGGGTCATCTGGTTGAACAGCCGGCTGAGCTGGCTGATTTCGTCATCGCCCTCTTCCTCGATGACCTGCGTGTCAAGATTGCCCTCGCCAACACGCTGCGCCGCACTCGTGAGCCGCCCCACAGGGCGCGAGAGCCTCTCGGCAAACCACAGCCCAAGCCAGACCGCCGCCAAGATCAGGATCACGGCAAACCCGAGATACACCAGCCCGAACTGAAACAGAACTTGCCCACGATCACTTTCTAACTGATTGTAAAGGCGCACATTTTCCTGCGTCTCACTCAACAGGTTGAGGATCTGCCCATCCACATCCCGGCTCACATAGACAAGCCTGTCAGGAAATGTCGCCAGCGGCACAATCGCGCGAAACTCGTTGTTGTTCCAATCCTGAATCACCGCGATTCCGGTCTTGCGGGCCTCTTCGATCTGCGCTGCACTCGGCTTTTCAAAGTTGAACAAATAAGAGCGCTCGCCGCGCGCCTTAAGCTCGCCGACCCCGTCAATCACATAGGCTTCGCGCATATCAGGCTGAAACCGTTGCTGCCCGAGGGTCAGCACTTCGCGCAGGTCCGGATCGCGCATGAGCGGCGAAACCGAATGTTCAAAATCGATCCCCCGCGCCAAAGACTGTGCATTGCGCATCAGATTGTCGCGGTGCTCGCCCTCATAGGCTTCGGCTGCGGAAAGCGACGAGCCAACCACCTGCCGCACACGGTCTGAAAACCAGCCCTCAAGCCCGAGATTCACCGTCAACACAGCAAAAATCGCCACCGTAACCGTCGGAATCAGCGCCATGATCGCAAAGACACCCGTCAAGCGCAGGTGCAAATTCGAGCCGGCCGAGCGCGACCGTCGCGCCGCGATCATTTTGGCCACCCGCTGCATCACAAGCGCGGCAACCAGCAGCACATAAACCAGATCGGCGAGCAAAACGATACGCAGCGCCGCCGAGCGCGCGCCCTGATCAAATGGGCCAAACACAAGGAAAGTCGCCAGAACAAGCAGAGGGCCAAGGATCACCAGCCCGAGCGTCGCAACATTCTGAACACGCCTGCGGCGCCGCAGCTTGCTCAAACTGTTCCAGCTTAACTTATGCATTCGGGCGGCCACGCCTAGGCCCCCGCCATACTGTATCGCATCAGTCCTCAACCGCCATATCTGGTGGCTTGTTCCTCGCATGATGCAAGGCCGCCACGCTTCTGTTGCGGTTTTACATCAATTTGCGGCGGCGTGTCACGCTTATATCGAGATCGGTGATCTTCTTTCTCAGCGTATTGCGGTTGAGGCCCAGCAAATCGGCACATTTGGCCTGATTACCCCCCGTCGCATCAAGCGCGATCTCGATCAAAGGAAGCTCTATCTCGCGCAAAATCCGCGCATAAAGACCGGGCGGGGGCAAAGCGTCGCCGTGCAAATCAAAATAGCGCTTCACATGGCGCGCGACACTTTCGGCCAGTTTCTCGTCTGACAACGCCCCGAGGCTTGGCGCCAGAGCGGGCTGCGCCGCCAGCGCGGTGACAACTTCGGCCTCGCTGATTTCGCCGCTGCGCGCAGTCAGAGCGAGGCGCTCCACCGTATTGGCAAGCTGGCGCACATTTCCGGGCCAGTTGTAGCGCCGCAGCGCCTCGAGTGCTGCCGGGGCAAAGCTATGTGCCGCGCCCGTGGCCCGGCTTTGGCTGAGGAAATGCTCGGCCAATAATCCGATGTCTTCCACCCGCGCCCGCAAGGCCGGCAGAGCCAATACCGCCCCATCCAGACGATAAAACAGATCGTTGCGCAGCTTGCCCTGCGCCATGGCCTGCGACAGCTCCATCTGTGAGGACGCCAGAAAGCGCGGCCCGTTCCGCCCGGCCGCATCCATAAGATGCACCGCTTTCATCTGATAGGCATCCGGCAAATCGCTTATTTCTTCAAACAAAACAGTGCCCTGCCCCGCTTCGGCCAGAACATCGGCCAAAGCGCCGCTTTTGCCAAAGGCGCTTTCCGTCAGCACAACAAAAGGCTGGTTGCGCCGGTCGGACATATCGTGAATCACCCGCGCCACAAGCGATTTCCCCGCGCCGCTTTCGCCCGAGACAATCACCGGCAAGTTCGAATTGAGCACCCGCGCGACGAGCTTGTAGACCTCTTGCATCGGAGCCGAGCGCCCCACCAGCGGCAGCTCGTTGCTCGCGGTTGTCGGGCTGCTCGCACGCCCGCCGCCCCGTTTGCGGCTCACATCCAGTGCCCGCGCCGTGCGCTTCATCAGATCGGGCAGATCAAAGGGCTTGGGCAGATAATCAAACGCCTCGGCCTCGGCGGCCTTGATCGTCGTCATGATGGTGTTTTGGGCCGAAATCACGATCACAGGCAAATCGGGCCGGTCCGCAGCAATCTTGGGCAACATCTCAAGCCCGTTGCCATCGGGCATCATCACATCGGTGATCACAACATCGCCCAGCCCCTCCCCGATCCAGCGCATCAAAGTGGTCAGCGAGCTGGTCGCCTGAACTTTACAGCCGGCCCGCGTCAGAGCTTGGGTCAATACCGTTCTGATGGTGCGGTCATCATCCGCCACAAGCACTGTGCCATCCATCTAACTCTCCTTTTCAGACGATTGTGGCGCGCGCGGCAAAGACAGGCGAAACACCGTCTCCCCCGGCTCCGAGCGCACCGAAACCCAGCCGTCATGCGCGGCCATTATTTTTGCAGTCAGCGCCAGCCCCAGCCCTGTTCCATTCTCGCGCCCCGACACAAAGGGTTCAAAAATGTCATCCAGCATATCCGGCGCAATCCCGCAGCCGTCATCAATCACCTCGATCTGAAGCGGCAATGGCTGGCCAAGCCCGTCCTCGGTGCGCAGTCGAAACCCGTGTTCATAGGATGTGCGCAGCCGGATCACGCCGCCCGCCCCGGCCGCCTCGGCTGCGTTCTTGAGCAGATTGAGCAAGACCTGCAAAAGCTGGTCCGCATCGGCCCAGGCCTCGGGCAAAGACGGGTCATACTCCTCGATGATCTGCACATCCGCCCCGACACCAAGCTGGGCCGAGCGGCGCGCCCTATCGAGCACATCGTGCAGATTGACAGGGGCGCGGTCGGGCGGGCTGATGTTGCCGAACTCTTCCACCTGATCCAGAAGTTTCACAATCCGGCGGCTCTCGGCCACAATCAGATCGGTCAGCTCCAGATCATCGCCGCGCAGCCCCATCGACAAAAGCTGGGCCGCGCCCGTGATCCCCGCCAGCGGGTTCTTGATTTCATGCGCCAGCATCTCCGCCATTCCGATCACCGAGCGCGCCGCGGTTTTGGCGCTGCGCCCTTTGGGCAGGTTGCTGACCTGCGCCAGAGGGGTGATCAACAAGAGCATCCTGTCGGCCTCATAGGGCGCAAGCTGCAAGTCGCATCGCTCAAGCGCCCGGCCCGTCCGCGCCAGCCCGACATCGCGCACAAACAGCGGCGCATCCTCGCGTCTGGCCCGCTCAAACGCCTCGCCAAGCGCGCTTTCAAAGCTCACCGCGTCAAACAGCGGTTTGTGTTTGAGGCTTTTCTCCGAGCCAACGAGTAGCTGCTCGGCGGCAGGGTTCACCGCTTCGATACAGTCATCCGCGCCAATCAACAGCGCTGGCAAAGGCAAAGAGGCCCAGAGCTTGCCCGCATCCGTCATGCCGCGCGCGCCTCTGCCATGGCCAGAGGAATCAGGCGCAAAACCTGCTCCGGCGTGCTCGCGGTCAGAACTTCGCGGCGCAGGGCCAGCGGCGTCTGCGCCACATCCATATACCAGCCCAGATGCTTGCGCGCGACGCGCAGGCCCAGAGCCTTTTCATAAAACATAAGCATCGCCTCATAATGTGTTGAAACCATGTCGATAAACTCTCTTTCAGTCGGAACAGCAGCCGGCCGCGACGCGCCCAGAGCATGGGCAATCTGCTGCAAGGCCCAAGGCCGCCCCTGCGCGCCGCGCCCGATCATGATGCCGTCGGCCCCCGACGCGCTGAGCGCGCGCCGCGCATCCTCGGCGTTGCAAATATCGCCATTGGCAAACACAGGAATGCGCACTGCCCGTTTCACAGCGGCAATCGCCGCCCAATCGGCGCGGCCTTTGTAAAACTGGCAGCGCGTGCGCCCGTGAATCACCAGCCGCTTTACCCCCGCCGCCTCGGCGCGCTGCGCCAGCTCGGGCGCATTCAGGCTCGCATCGTCCCAGCCCAGCCGCGTCTTGAGCGTCACCGGCAGATCCACAGCCGCAGTCACCGCCTCAATCAGACAAAGCGCATGGTCCAGATCGCGCATCAACGCCGAGCCGGACAAGCCGCCCACAACCTTCTTGGCCGGGCATCCCATATTGATATCAATCACTTGCGCGCCGTTGTCCGCCACCATCCGCGCCGCTTCCGCCATCCAGTAAGGATCGCGCCCCGCCAGTTGAACCGCCGTGTTGGCACTGTCAAAGCCAAGCTCGGCCTTCTCGCGCACACCCCTGCGGGCCTGCACCATCTCCTGACTCGCGATCATCTCGCTCACAACAAACCCCGCGCCAAAAGAGGCGACAAGATTGCGAAACGGCAAATCTGTTATCCCGGCCAAAGGCGCAAGCGCGACCGAGGGGTCAGAGGGGGGGCTTTCTATGGTTTCAAACATTCCGATGTCCGCAATTTCTCCTAAGCCCTACGGGAGTTTTTATAAGGCTCTCAAGCTCTTACCTTTGCCCGCCTCGGCCCATCAAAGCTATTGCACAAAAATTAAGCAGATTGCACGTTATTTCATCGCATTGCCCTTCCGCGTCGCGATGCTACAAGACAGCAACGGAAAGGATCACAGATGAAGATCGCTGCTCTTATTGTCGCCGCCGGGCGCGGCACCCGCGCCGGCGCAGGGCTGCCCAAGCAGTGGCGGCCTCTGGCCGGCCGGCGCGTCTTTGACTGGACCTATCAGGCCATGGCCTCCCATCCCGATATCGCCCATGTCCTCGCGGTGATCCACCCGCAGGATCAGGCCCATCTGCCCGCCGGTCTGGAGGCGGTGAGTGGCGGGGCGGCCCGGG
>JAHBAN010000221.1 GCA_018500075.1 Flavobacteriia bacterium
ACGCCAAGACGGCGACCCGCTGAGTCGCGACCGTTACGGGATGAACCGCCAGCTTTTTTATGTGCCATATCGTTTCTCTCCTACTGCGCTTACTTCGACAAATCAGCGGCTTGTGCGACCCACTCGGGCTTCACTTTCACTGCGTCAAAGCTGTCTACGTCTACTTTCGCAAGGGCTGCAAAAGTTGTGATACCTGCTTCTACCAGCTTCTTGGCAGCGGCGGGGCCGACACCAGTGATCGCTGTCAGATCGTCGCCGGCTGCGGCAGCGGCAGGAGCCGCTTTCGGGGCGGCGGCTTTCTTGGCCGCGGGCTTTTTCGCTGTGGCGGCAACAGCCGCACCAGACACAGAGCCTGCACCAATCGCGGCTTTCACACCGGATTTATCGCCGCCTTTGGCAAGAATCTCGGTGATCCGCAAAAGCGTGAGCTGCTGACGGTGGCCAACGGTGCGCTTGGAGGAGTGCTTACGACGGCGCTTAACGAAGTTAATCACCTTCTTGCCTTTGATCTGGTCGATCACTTCGGCCTGAACGGCCGCGCCGTCAACCATAGGTGCGCCAACAACCGGTGCATCACCACCCAGCATCAGAATTTCGTTGAACTGGATTGTTTCACCAGCTTCGGCTGCAAGTTTCTCAACACGGAGCACATCGCCCGATTGAACTTTATATTGCTTGCCGCCTGTTTTCAGGACCGCGAACATGGGTCTTTCCTTTTCATCATCCGCATTCTGTGGCCTCTGCGTTTGCAGTGTTTTAGCGGGGATTTGCGCCCCACCGCCTCGAACAGCGCGTTCCGCTTGGGAACGTCATTAATAATAAATCCGGAGCGGTTTCCCCCTCCGGCTGCGCGCTTATCGTGAATAGACAGCCCCAAGTCAAGCGCGTTCGGCAAAGAAACCCGCCTTATCTAATCGCTTTTTGCCAAATCAGGCTGCGCTGGCGCGCTTCTGCGCGCTTTTGAACAAAGGCACGCGCCCATCCGCCTCACAGCTCTTCGCCGGGGCTCAACTCGGCCATCCGCAGCGCAAGCCTTTCATATCGGTCCGCCATCAGCGCATATTGCACACCGTTCATCAGCTCATAGACCTGTTGCATCACCGGGTCTTCCAGCGCTTTGGCATAGGTTTCAAGCTCTGTGTCGTCAAAGCTCTGATATATCCGCGCCGCGCTGGCGAGGGCCGAGGCCTCGATCTCCACAGACATCTCCGCCGCCTGCTCCGCCATCAAACTGCGCAGGGTCGCCTCGTCGATCCGGTTGATCACCCCCGCATCCGAAGCGGCGAGCAAAAAGCGGATTTGCACATCTTGCGCCGCCTGCGTGCCGATAGCTTGCGGATCAATCGCGTGGTTCATCCGTTTGAGATAACCAAGCCGCGCGGCGCCCTCCGCCTCCATCTCAGCCACAAGCGCCGCACCCTGCGCCCGCTCCTCGGCGCTGTCCTCTGCCAAATGGGCCGCGTTCTCCACCGCAACCAGGCGCGCCCCCAAATCCGACGCATAAAACAGCGCCGCATGGCCAAGCATCTCATCGCTCAAAGCCTGCGCCAGAAGTGCCTTTGCATCCCGGCGAATGGCATTTGGCTCAAAAACCTGATCGGCGAGCGCGGTCCACTGCACGCCAAAGTCTTGCGCTTCCAGCCCAAGGATCTGCGGCGCATTCGTCGCGCCGAGCCTTATACTGTCCAGAGCGATGTCAAAGCCCGTCACCTCAAGAAAAGCGTCCAAGCGCTCCTCGCTGGCCTCGCTGGCTCCACTGGCCTGAACGGCTGTCGCACCAGACATCCCGAGCCACAAAGCAACCACACAGATACCTGTGACCATCCCTTGCAACAGGGCCTTTCCAAAAACACGTGTCATTGCTTTCCTTTCGGACACTCTCCTCCCCTCAACCTAGACCAATGGCCATAGGGTTCAATGGCAAAGCCGCCCCGCCTTTCAAACAAGGCAAATAGACGCTCAGGTGGCTTGCTTGGGGCCTGCTGTCTCTTTAAGCCTGACAGCAGAGATATTTCTCCTCTGCCTGCCATAAGGACAAGCCCATGCCGCATGATCACAACCATCACGGCGCGCCCAATATCGATGCCCACAGCGGTGATCGCCGCGTGGCCATAGCCATCTGGGCCAATGGTCTTCTGACCCTCGCGCAGGTTGTCGGGGGGATCCTGTCAGGCAGTCTCGCGCTGATCGCCGATGCGCTGCACAATCTGTCGGACATGATGTCCCTGATCATTGCCTTCGGCGCGCGCAAAATCGCCAGACGGCCTGCCGATGAACAGATGAGCTTTGGCTATGGCCGTATCGAGATCGTCGCGGCGCTGATCAACTATACCACGCTCATTCTGGTGGGGGCCTATCTTGCCTATGAGGGGATCATGCGGCTGGTTGATCCGCCCGCCGTCACGGGCTGGCTCGTTGTGCTGCTTGGCTTTGTTGCCCTCACAGTGGACACGCTCACAGCGGCCCTGACCTATGCCATGCAAAAAGACAGCGTCAACATCCGCGCAATGTTTTTACACAACCTGTCCGATGCGCTATCCTCTGTTGCGGTGATTCTGGGCGGGCTTCTGATCATGTTTTACAACATCCGTATCATTGACCCGATGATCACCCTGCTGATCGCCGGGTATATCCTCTGGCTTGCCCTGCGCGAAATCAGCGGCCCGATCCGAACGCTTATGCTTGGCCGCCCCGAAACGCTGGATGTTGCGCAGATCATTGAAGCGATCTGCGCAATCGAGGGGGTCCAAAGCCTGCACAGCCTACACCTTTGGCAAATGCAGGAGCACACCGCAGCGCTGGATTGTCATATTGTGGTCGCGCCACAGGATTGGGCCAAAGGCCCGCACATCCGCAACGCGATCAAAGCGCGCCTTGGCGCCGCGTTCGGCCTTCATCATGTTGTTCTCGAATTTGAGACAAGCGACGAAACCCACTGTTCCAAAATGCTCTTTGAAAGCCCCTAGACGGCCTGAGCAGCCGCAACGGCGCGTTGCCAGCGCTGGTATTTCGCGGTGCGGGCCGCGACCCCCATCTGCGGCTGAAATACGCGATCAAGCTGCCACATTTGCGCAAACCCTGTCTGGTCCGGATACACCCCCGCCGCATGGCCCGCGAGCCAGGCCGCGCCAAGCGCTGTTGTTTCCAACACAACAGGCCGATCGACCTGCACACCGGTGATGTCTGCCAAAAACTGCATGGTCCAGTCCGACGCACACATTCCGCCATCAACCCTCAAAGCCGCTCCGGCAGCCGCTCCCTCCCCCGCGCCCCAATCTGCACGCATGGCCTCTAGCAGATCGCGCGTTTGATAGCCGACCGACTCCAGAGCCGCCCGCGCCAGTTCCTCAGGCCCCGTGGCACGCGTCAGCCCAAACGCCGCGCCGCGACAGTCAGGGTTCCAATAGGGCGCGCCAAGCCCTGTGAAGGCCGGCACAATAACCACCTGCTGCGCCGCATCTGCCGCTTCGGCCAAAGCCTGTGTTTCGCCCGCCGAACCGATCAGGCCAAGCCCGTCCCGCAGCCATTGCACTACAGCGCCGGCGACAAAGATCGACCCCTCCAGCGCATAGCTGACCTCGCCATCAAGCTGATAGGCAATCGTGGTCAAGAGCTTGTGCTCGGATGTGACCGCCTGCGCGCCGGTGTTCAAAAGCGCAAAACAGCCGGTGCCGTAAGTCGCTTTCATCATCCCCGCAGAAAAACAGCCCTGCCCGATCATCGCCGCCTGCTGATCGCCCGCGACCCCTAAAATCGGCACAGACTTGCCAAAAAGATCCGTCTCCCCAAACAGCCCTGCACAGTCCTTGACCTCTGGCAAAAGGCTCATCGGGATATCCAGAAGCGCGCAAATCTCCTCGCTCCATGCCCCTGCGTGAATGTCATAGAGCAAACTGCGCGCGGCATTGGTGGCATCTGACGCATGAACGCGTCCGCCTGTCAGCTTCCAGATCAGCCAGCTGTCCACCGTGCCAAACGCCAACGCGCCCGCCTCGGCCCGCGCGCGTGCGCCTTCAACCTCATCCAAAAGCCACGCGAGTTTTGTTGCGCTGAAATAGGGGTCAAGCAAAAGGCCAGTCCTCGCGCGAATAAGGGCCTCATGCCCGGCCTCTTTAAGGGCTGCACAGGCCGCGCTTGTGCGCCTGTCCTGCCAGACGATCGCGTTATAGAGCGGCTCGCCGGTTGCACGATCCCAGAGCAGCGTGGTTTCACGCTGGTTGGTTATGCCGATGCCCACAAGCGCCTGCGACGTGAGACCAGCCGCCGCAAGTGCGCCCTCACAGCTGCGCAAAACCGTCTGCCACAAATCGTCGGGCGCGTGCTCGACCCAGCCGGAGCGTGGAAAATGCTGTGCGAACTCCTCCTGCGCACTGCCACAGGGGCGCATCTTGTCGTCAAAGACAATCGCCCGCGAACTTGTCGTGCCTTGGTCAATCGCCAGAATATACCCCATGCAGCGCCTCCTTCTATGCGGTCTGACGCGTTGCAAGATAGGCCTCAAGCGCCGCAACCCCTTCAGCCCCCATATGCAAGCCGAGCTTGCTGCGCCGCCAGAGAATATCCTCGGCGCTCTGGGCAAACTCATGAGACAGCAGCCACTCCACCTCTCTCGTGCTCAGCCCCGCGCCCAAAGTCTCAACCGCCTCGCAATCACCCAGCATCTCAAACACATCAAGCCCGTAACTGCGCACCAGCCGCCGCA
>JAHBAN010000219.1 GCA_018500075.1 Flavobacteriia bacterium
CTGCTCGGCCGGGTCGCTTCTTTTTCTAAAGCGTTGCCTGTAAATATATCACAAGATTTCCGCGACTTCCAGCCCCGCGAGGCCTGCCCCGATCATTTTTGCGCAACACGCCCCGCCTTGTCCCGATTGTCTATTTGCCAGCCCCGCCGCCCGCGCCCTATAAAGGCCGGGGGGAGGAGCGAATGCTCAGACATAGGATCGCAACACTCATGGTCGCCTTGCTGTGGTCTTTGCCTGTCATGGCACAAGACACAGCGCAGGGCACGGCGCAGAACGCGGGCCAGAATGCAGCCCTGACTGCCGCGCAGGACAGCGCGCAAAGCCTTGTGCCCACCGCGCGCATCGGCGTCTTGGCCTATCTTGGCTATGAAGATGCCCTCGCCCGCTGGCATGGCCTCAAAACCTACCTTGATGCCGCCCTGCCCCGCTACCGCTTCGAGCTGGTGCCGCTCACACTCGCCTCCGCCGCAACACAGATCGCCTCGGGGCAAGTCGATTTTGTGCTGACCAATCCGGGACATTTCGTAGACCTGAGCGCCAAACACGCGATGAGTGTGATTGCCTCGCGCAGTGTTCGACAAAGTGACGGCAGCTATGCCAGCGACTTTGGCAGCCTGATCTTTGCCCGCGCCGATACCGGCATCACAGCGCTCACCGATGCCGCCGGCAAGACCGTCGCCGCAATCGACAAGATGGCCTTTGGCGGGTTTCAAACCGCATGGCGCGAATTTGACAACGCGGGCGTCAATCTCTTCACCGACACCGCCGAGCTGGTCTTTGTCGGCTTTCCGATGGATGAGGTCGTGGCGCGTGTCGCAACAGGGCGCGCCGACATCGACATCGTGCGCAGCGGGCTGATCGAACGCCTGATCGCCGATGGGCATTACACCGCAGAGGACTTCACCTATCTCAACACCAGCGCAACCTACACCCACCCCAACCGGATCAGCACACGGCTCTACCCCGAGTGGCCCTTCGCCGTTCTGGCCGGCGTCGACCCCGACCTGCGCGACAGCGTGGCGCTCGCCCTTCTCAGCGCCAAATCAAGCCCGCGCGCCCAAGCCGCGCGGATGCGCTACATCTGGACCGCCCCGGTTGCCTACCACGCGGTCAAAGAGCTAAACGCCGCCTATACCCAACGCGTCGAGGCCCTCAGCCTGTGGCAAAAACTCTGGCGCAGCGGGCCGCTTCTCTTGGGCGCCCTGCTGCTGCCCCTGCTGGTGCTGCTCGCAAGCCTGCGGCGGCGGCGCCGCCCGCTGGCGCACAGCCCCTCCACCGCCCCCCAGCCCGAGCTGACCAACCGCGAGCGCGAAATTCTGGGCCTGATCGCCGAAGGGTTTTCCTCAAAAGAAATCGCGCGCAAACTCGGCATCAGCCCCAAAACCGTCGAATTCCACCGCGCCAATCTGCTCAAAAAATATGAGGCCCGCTCCTCAAGCCAATTGGTGGCCTTGGCCAGCTAAAGCCGGCCCCGGCCCGGACCCTAGGCATAGCCCTAGCCCCAAACCCGTGGTTCCTCCTAGCTGTGCATCCGGCCCGGATCTGTCAGTCTGGCCACAGGTTGCAGCACGCAACCACACCAAGAGGGAGACCCATATGAAACATCTTATCGCACTCGCAACCGCTCTGACACTTGCCGCCGCAAGCGTCCTGTTCTCAGCCGCCAACGCCGACGCAAACGAGCGCTACGGCAAGCAAAAAGTCGTGTATCACATCAATTATGATGGCGGTCAGGACGACAAAAAATACCGCGGCGCCATGCGCAATATCCAGAACCACATCAACGCCGTCGGCGCCGAGAATATGGACATCAAAGTCGTGCTCCACGGCAACGGCCTCGGCCTTCTGTCCCAAGCCAAAACCAACGAAGCCCTGCGCGGTCAGGTGCTTGAGCTGAAGGGCCAGAATGTGGCCATGCACGTCTGCAACAATACCCTGAAGGGGCGCAAAATCTCCTATGAGAACGATCTCTTTGATGTATTCGCAGAAGACATCGTGCCAAGCGGCGTGGCCGAGCTGTCACATCTGCAACTGCAGGGCTATACCTACATCAAGCCCTGAGCCTGCACAGCACAGCATAGCACATCATGAGCCGGCACAAGCCCGCCTGAACAGCCAAAGGCCGCTCCTCTCGGGGCGGCCTTTTTGTCACCAATTGTCGCGGAACCAGCGCATCACGCGTTTGAGCGAGCGCGCCGGATAGCGGTCGACCGGCAGTTCGAAATCCCACCACTCGTCTTGCGGATGGGCCGCAAAAAGCGACAGCCCGACCGCGCTGGCAAAGCCCGGCCCCGTGGCCGCCTGCGGCAAGCCCTGAACCCGGACCGGCCGCCCAAGGCGCACCTGCTGGCCCAGAATCCGGCTCGCCAAACCGTCCAGACCCGGAATCTGGCTTGCGCCCCCGGTCAGAACAATCTGCTGGCTCGGAAGGTGGTCAAAGCCCGCCGCATCCAGCTTGGCGCGGACCTCTTCGAGGATTTCTTCGACACGCGGGCGCATGATCCCGATCAGCTCGGTGCGGCTCACAGAGCGGCGGTCGTGCTCCCAATCGCCCGTGTCCCCGCCCATATCAATCATCTCGCGGTCGTCCATGCCGGTCGCTACAACGCCGCCGTAAAAGGTCTTGATCCGCTCCGCCGTGCTCATCGGCACTTGCAATCCCATCGAAATATCGCCCGTCACATGGTCGCCGCCAAGGCGCACCGCATCGGCATAAATCATGTGTTTCTTCATAAAGATAGAAACACCCGTGGTGCCCCCGCCCATGTCGATACAGGCCGCGCCAAGCTCCTGCTCGTCCTCCACAAGCGCCGCATATCCCGCGGCATAGGAAGACGAATAAATCCCCGCCAGCTCCAGATCACAGCGCCGCACACAATGCGCAAGGTTCTGGATCACCGAGCCGTCAACCGACAAAAGATGCATATCGGTCGCCAGACGCGCGCCCATCTGGCCCCGCGGATCAGACAGGCCCGAGCGGTGGTCCAGCGCAAAATTCACCGGCTGCGCATGAAGCACCTCGCGCGCCGCGCCGATGTCGGGCACATCGCAGGCGCTGAGCACACGGCTCACATCCTCATCGCTCACCACCTGCCCGTCCAGGTCCACATCCCCGACTAGCCCGTAAGAGCGCGGATCGCCCCCCGAGAAACAGGCGATCACATGATCAACCCGGATATTGGCCATTTTCTGCGCTGCCTGAACAGCGGTGCGAATAGCGCGTTCGGTCTCCGCCATCGTGTCAATCTCGCCAAACCGCACCCCGCGCGAGCGCGTTGTCGCCGCGCCAATCACCCGAAAGCCCGCCTGCCCGGCCATCGACACAACCGTGTCGCCCAAAACCTCGCTGCCATCAAAGCGCAACACAAGACAGGCAATCTTGGAGCTGCCCACATCCAGAATGGCAATCACGCCCCGCTGCATGGCGGCGCGCCGCATATTGCGCATGGCGCGCTGAGTTTCGTAAAGCTCGATCATTGGTCTTCCACTTTCACTTCCGTCGCGCGCGCTGTCCAGCGTTCGCGCGTTGCCGCGTCACTCATTCGAAGGGTCGGACGATGCGCCACGCGCATATCCACAACCGTCACATCCCGCCCCAGCAGATCGCGTGCCGTGTCAAGCGCAAGCACCCGTTGCAGCGCCTGCACAGGCCGCTCCTCAGGCAACATGATCCGCTGATCCCGGTCCAGAACCACATCCCAGCGGCGCTCCCCGATCCGCGCAACCCCGCGCAACCGCTCCTGCAAAGGGGCCGCAACAGCCAAAATCTGCATCGCCTCGGCCAGCTCCTCTGCCGCCCCGTCCCCTGCAATCAAGGGCAAATCAGAGCGCTCGTGACGGCTTTGAAGCCTGCGAAAGGCCACGCCCTCCCGATCCAGAAGCGACAGCCCCTCAAGCCTGCGCCAGATCGCAACAGGCTGGCGCTCGTCAATATCAATCTGCAAAATTCCGCCCGATTTGATCTTGATGCGCGCCGACTTCACAGCCGGCAATGCCGCCACATTCTGGCGGATTTCTTCCAGATCAAATTCAAACGACGACAGCGGAAAATCAAGCGGAACAACCGCGCGGATGTCTTCGCCCAAAGCCGCAGTCGCCCCGTCAATCGCCATCAGCTTGACCATAAATTCGGGGCGGTTCTTGATCTCGGCGCGCAAATCGGCAAAGGCAAGATTAAAGCTGTCCCGACGCCCCTGATCGGCAAAATAAACCAGCCCGACGCTCAAGGAGATCGCAAAAGGCACCCCAAAGCGCAGCGCCAGTCGAAACATCGGCGTCAGCATCAAACGCTGATAACGATAGCTCCAGCGGCTCGGCGCCGGGTCTTGCTTGCTCAAAAAGCGCGGTGGTCTCATCTCAGACATGACGCATCCTCCACCATCCAGGCACAGAGCGCGCCAAAACTCATCCCGACAGCGCGCGCCTGCTCCGGGCTGAGCGATGTCGGCGTCATGCCCGGCTGTGTGTTTGTCTCCAAAAGCACAAGCCCCTGCGCCCCGCGCGCCGCATCCCAGCGATAGTCGGTGCGGCTCACACCGCGACAGCCAAGCGCCTGATGCGCCGTGACGGCATACTCCATGCACAGCTCAAAAATATCCTGCGGAATGTCCGCCGGGCAAACATGGCGCGACCCGCCCTCGGTGTATTTGGCATCATAATCATACCAGCCCTCGGTGATAATCTCGGTCACAGTCAAGGCCCGCTCGCCCATCACAGTCGTGGTCAGCTCGCGCCCCGCCGCATAGGCCTCAACCATCACAGTCTCCGGCATATCCGCCGCAAGCTGGGGCGGCCCGTTCGCGGCCTCCTGCACAATATAAACCCCGACAGAGGAGCCTTCATTATAGGGCTTCACAACATAAGGCGGTGCCATCACATGGCGCGCCGCAACATCGGCCTTCGCCGCCAGCACAGAGGGCACAACCGGCAAGCCATGGGCGCGGTACACCTCTTTTGTGCGCTCTTTGTCCATCGCAAGCGACGAGGCCAAAACGCCCGAATGGGTATAGGGAATATGCAGCCACTCCAGAATGCCCTGCACACAGCCGTCCTCGCCCCAGCGTCCGTGCAAAGCGTTAAAGACAACATCCGGCGCAAGCGCCCGCAACCGCTCGGCAAGATCCTGCCCAGCGTCCAGCTCTGTCACCTCATAGCCCTCCTCGCGCAGCGCCTTGGCACATTCCCGGCCCGACACGAGAGAGACCTCGCGTTCCGCCGATGGTCCGCCCATCAGAACTGTCACTTTGGGGGTTGTCCTGCCCGACATCCCGGTCCGCCTAAATCTGGGGCCATTTTTGGCCCTCGTTGCTGTTTATCGTCTTTAATTTTATCGTTTTCAGTGCCTGACTCACGGGGTTGGTTCGCCAACCCTCATAATTTCCCACTCTAGCGTGATCCCGCTGTTTTCGTAAACCTTTTTTCGCACCTCTTCGCCAAGACCCTCAAGGTCGGCTGCCGTTGCGCCGCCTGCGTTGATCATGAAATTGGAGTGCATCTCGCTCATCTGCGCACCGCCCAGCCGCGCGCCACGCATCCCCGCCTCGTCAATCACTTTCCAAGCCTTCAGCTCGTGACTGTCATCTGCGCGCCCCGTGGAGCTATACCCCGCAGGGTTGCGAAAGGTGCTGCCCGCGCTGCGCTCTTTGGTTGGCTGGGTTTCGTCACGCCGCTTGAGTTGCTCTGCCATCCGCGCATGAAGCGCCTCGGCCTCCCCCTTTGGCCCCTCAAATGTCGCCTCAACCAGAACCATGCCCTCAGGCAGCGCGCTCTGGCGGTATTCAAACTTCAGATCCTCAGGGCCAAGCGTCACAAGTGCGCCCTCCCGCGTCACCGCTTTGGCGCTGACAAAAACATCGGCGATATAGCGGCCATAACAGCCCGCATTCATCTTGACCGCGCCGCCAATCGCGCCGGGAATGGTGCGCAGAAACGTCAGATCAACGCCGGCATCTGCCGCCTTGCGCGCCACATGAGCGTCCAGCGCCGCAACGCCCACGCGCACCCGGTTGCCCTCGATCTCGATCTGGTTAAAGCCGCGCCCCATCTTGATCACAACCGCGCGCAAGCCCCCGTCGCGCACAATCAGATTGGACCCGACCCCCATCGGAAAAACCGCAACAGCCGGGTCAAGAGCGGCCAGAAACGCCGCCAGATCAGCAACATCGGCAGGGCCAAACAACCAATCCGCCGGTCCGCCCACGCGCAGCCAGGTCAGCTCGCTCAACAGCTTGCCCGCGCGCAACGTGCCGCGCACCTCTGGCATCGCGCGGCTCATTGCGCACGCCCCAAGCCGCGCAGCCAGCGCATCAGGTAAATCAAAGGCCAGCGCAACATACTCATCGCCGCCAGCAAAACCAACAGGCCAATCCATGGGCCGTTTTCATATGTGACATAGCCCAGCAGCGGAATGCCAAGGCCGATCAGCCCGTAAGCCCGGCTCCAATGCGCATCGCGGCTCGGCAGCATGGCCAGAACATTCGCCGCCGCCGCCCAAAGACAGGCCAATGTCAGCGAAAGCGTCATGCCCCCGCCGCCAAAGCCGCAGGCAAGCCATTGGCCCAGGCGCTGATCGTGCCAGCCCCGAGACAGACAACCATATCCCCCGCCTTGGCCTCGGCCTTCACAAGCGCCAATAGCGCGGCCTCATCGCTCACAGCCTGCGCATTGCGATGACCATGGGCAATCAGCCCCTTGATCAGATCATCACGGCTTGCGCCCTCAATCGGCGCTTCGCCCGCCCCGTAAACATCGGCGATCCCGACAACATCCGCCTCGTTGAAACAGGCGCAGAACTCGGCGAAATGATGGTGCAACCGCGTGTAGCGATGCGGCTGATGCACCGCAATGATCCGCCCCGCAGAGGCTTGCCGCGCGGCCTTGAGCACAGCAGCAATTTCGGTGGGGTGATGGCCGTAGTCGTCAATAATCGTCACACCGCCGACAACGCCAACCTTGGTAAAGCGGCGGTTCACCCCGCCAAAAGCGGCCAAGGCGGCGCGGATTTCATCCAGCTTCATCCCCAAATGCCGCGCAACCGCGACAGCGCTCAAAGCATTGGAGACGTTGTGATCGCCCGGCATCGGCAGGGTGCAGCCGTCAATCCGCTTGCCCTCGGCTTGCAAGACAATATCAAAACACGCCGCCCCGTCTTTGTAATGCAGGTTGACCGCGCGCACATCGGCCTGCGCATTAAAGCCATAGGTCACAACGCGGCGGTCGGTGAGCTTACCCACCAGGGTTTGCACATCGCTGTCATCGGTGCAGCACACCGCAATCCCGTAAAACGGAATCCCCGAGACAAATTCGTAAAACCCGCGGTGCAGGTTCTCTTCGGTGCCCCAATGCTCCATATGCTCCGGGTCGATATTGGTCACAATCGCGATCGTGGCCGGCAGGCGGTTGAAGGTGCCGTCGCTCTCGTCGGCTTCCACAACCATCCACTCGCCCTCGCCGGTGCGCGCGTTGGAGCCATAGGCGTGGATGATCCCGCCGTTCACAACGGTCGGATCAAATTTGCCATGATCGAGCAGTGCCGCCACCATGGTGGTGGTCGTCGTCTTGCCATGCGTCCCCGCCACCGCGATATTGGATTTGAGCCGCATCAGCTCGGCCAGCATCTCGGCACGGCGCACCACAGGCAGCCCCTTCTGGCGGGCTGCGTCAAGCTCCGGATTGCCCGGCTTGATCGCCGATGAAATCACAACAACCTGCGCCTCTGCGAGGTTCTCGGCCTTCTGGCCTTCAAAGATCGTCGCCCCCATCTCGGCCAGACGGTCGGCGATCTTGCTGCGCTTGAGGCCAGAGCCTTGCACCCTGTAGCCATGGGTCAAAAGCACCTCGGCAATCCCCGACATCCCGATCCCGCCGATCCCGACAAAATGGATCGCCCCGACATCCCCCGGAAGTTTCGTGGCCGCTGCACTCATATCACACCCCTCTTCGTGTCAGGTCTTTGTGCCAGCTCCTCGACCAGCTTTTGTAAATCTTGCGCCGCCTCGGGGCGTGACACAGACAGCGAAGCCTCCGCCATCCGGCGCGCGCCCTCTTCTGTGTCCATCACACTCAAGATCTGCTCGGCCAGAACCTCGGCCGTGAGCTTGCTCTCGGGAATGACAATCGCGCCGCCCGCCTCGGCCAGCCCGCGCGCATTGGCGCTCTGATGGTCGCCCGCAGCCGCAGCAAAAGGAATAAGGATCGCAGGCCGCCCGATGACCGAAATATCCGCCACCGATGAGGCGCCCGCGCGCGAAATCACAAGCTGCGCCTCGCTGATCCGCGCAGGCACATCCTGAAAAAACGCCTCAACCTCGGCAGGAATGCCGTGATCGGCATAAAACATCGCAACCCGCTCGCCGTCTTCGGCGCGCGCCTGATGCGCCACCCGCAAATGCATCAAAAGCGCCTCAGGCAAAAGCGCGATCGCCGCCGGCACAACATCACTCAAGATCCGCGCCCCCTGAGAGCCGCCAATCACCAGAAGAGACATCGGATAAGGCCCTGGCGTGATATATCCCGCGCCAGCGCGCTCGCGCACCGTGCCGCGCACAGGGTTGCCCGTGTGAATTCCCTCAACCCCGTCTGGCAAAGCCGTCGGCCAGGTGCCACAGGCCACAACATCAACCCGCTTGGCAAACAGCCGGTTCACCCGCCCCAAAACGCCGTTTTGTTCATGGATCATGCGCGGCCTGCGCAAAATCCACGCCGCCGCCATCGCAGGAATACTCGGATAGCCGCCAAACCCGACCACAACAGCCGGCTTGTCGCGCAGCATCCGAAAACTCGCCGCCACAACGCCTCCCAATATCCGCAGAGGCACAAAACTCTTGCTCACAAACCCGCCACGCGCAAAAGTCGAGGAGGCCACCTGCTCGATCTCGACCGAATGGGGAAAGCCGCCGGTGTAACGCGCGCCGCGCGCATCGGTGCTCAACTTCACACGCCAGCCCGCGCGCAACATACGCTCCGCCAACGCCTGCGCAGGAAACATATGCCCGCCGGTTCCCCCCGCCGCAATAATCAGCAGCGGTTTTTGCTCACTCATCTCTTCTGACCCCTGAAGATATCATCAATCTCCCCTTGCGGCCTTGAGCGTGTAAATGCAAGCAACATACCCACAGCAATCCCCCCCGCAATCAGCGAAGACCCGCCGTAGCTCACAAACGGCAAAGTCATGCCCTTGGCGGGCAAAAGCCGCACCGCAACGCCGAGGTTGATCATCGCCTGCACCCCGAAAATCGCCGCAAGCCCGGTGCCCGCAAGGCGAATAAACGGGTCACGCTCCCGAATGAGGCGCAGCATCGAGCGCACAACGATACAGGCATAAAGTGCAATGATCGAAATCACGAGAATGAGGCCGTATTCTTCGGCCGCCACTGCAATGATAAAATCTGTATGGGCGTCCGGCAGGCTCCATTTCACCTGTCCCTCACCGACCCCCACACCAAAAAACCCGCCCTCGCGGATCGCGTTTGTCGCGTAGCCAAGCTGTGTGCGCGGGTCAATGTCGGGGTTGAGAAAGCCATCAATGCGGCGTGCAAAATGCTCGGAGGCCGAATAGGCAAAGCTCCCCGCCGCCACAACAGCGCCCGCAAGGCTGATCAGCAAAATCATCGGCGCGCCGGCGATAAAATACATCACCCCCCAGCCAAACAGCAACAAAGCCGCCTGACCAAAGTCAGGCTGCATCGCGAGAATAAACGCAACAATAATCAGAAGCGAAAACGACAGCGCCTTGCCGGGCGGCCCGTTGATCTGAAAGCTCGCCGCCATCAGCCAGGCCGTGACAACAATAAATCCGGGCTTCAAAAACTCGCTCGGCTGCACCGACGCAAAGCCGAGCGAATACCAGCGCACCGCGCCCTTGCCAAAATCGGTGCCAAAAAAGGGCAAGCCGAGCAAGGCCACAAAGGACACCAGAAACCCGATCACAGCCAAACGCCGCACAAGCTGGGGCGGCATCATCGAGGTGATCAGCATCGCAACAAGCGCCAACCCGCCAAAAAAGGCCTGCCGCTGCACATAATGAAACGCGCCAAAACCGTTGCGCTCCGCAAGCGGCGGGCTGGCCGCCAACCCGAGCAAAAGCCCGACCGCAAAGAGCAGCAAAATACACGACAGCGTCCATTTATCTATCGTGCGCCACCACTTGGGAAGCACAGGTTCGCCAGACTGCACGGGAACCGTGCCATACACCATCTCTGTCATTTCAATGTCACCGCAAGCTGCCTCAACCGCCCCTTTTCGGGGTCTGTTCTCACCAGTCTAACATGGTGATTCGCCTTTGGGAAGTCTGCGATTCGCGCGCCCGTCTGTTGCGCGCCTGCCTGCCGCCTCATGCCCGAACCCCGCGCATCAAGACCGCACAGAGCGCCTCAAAAGATGGCGCATCGGCTGTGCCCTCCTGAAGCCGGCGCAGCCCATAGCCCTCCAAAGCATCCAGCATCAGACTGGCCACACCTCTCATATCGTCACAGCGCGCAAACACCCCGCTGTCAGCCCCCGCCTCAAGACAGCCCGCCAAAGCCCCGACCAAGCCGCGCCGATGCCGCTCAAACACCGTGCCAACCGAGGGGTTGCGCAGCGCTTCGGCCAAAAGCTCGACGCCAAGCAAGGCGTTTTCCGGTCGGCAGGCATAGGCGCCATACTCGGCCATAAACCCGGCCAAAGCCGCGCGCGGATCCTCGCCCTCCGAGAGAGCGCGCCCAAAAGCCGCAAGCTCCGCCCCGTCCAGCTCCGCGATATAGGCCAGCAGCGCATCCTTGCTTTTGAAATGGTTGTAAAGATTGCCAAGGCTGATCCCTGCCCGCTCGGCGATGTCGCGCACACCCGTCTGATGAAATCCGCGCTCCAAAAAACACGCAATCGCCGCCTGAACAATCTCCAGCTTGCGCGGATGGACCTTCCCTTCTGCCATCACACCTGCGGCCTCATGCGTTGCTTTTTGCAGTGCTTTCTGTGGTGCCTCTTGTGCTGTCACTTCTGCGTTGCCTTCTCTCTTGTGCTCACCGGCTTGACTCTTGGCTCTAATACGCTCATTCATATGTCTGTCTCTTATACACATCT
>JAHBAN010000066.1 GCA_018500075.1 Flavobacteriia bacterium
ACCTCTTTTTCATCAATGATGATCTTGCGTAAATCGCTCATGTCGTCTCACTTCGCTCTCAGCAGGCTTCCGATCGTGCTGCCCTTTTCAATCTCGGCGGTGCCGAGCTTGCACAAATCAGCAGCATCTTTCGGGTTCAACCCTTTTGATTTCACATAGTCTTCGCCTGCCGCTCTGAGCCGCGCCTTCTCGGCCTCGCTCTTGCGATAGGCGTTAATCTCGTCGTCGCTATACCCGAGGGCATTGGCGCGCCGTTTCAGCTCCCAAAGGAAAGCCAGCCCCTTGAGCTTGCGCTCGGTGATGCTGTCGCATTCTCTTGAAATGATCAGCGCAAGCCCGACGTTCAGCATCTGATCGTCAATCTCGCGCACATCCCGCAGGTTTGGCTTCGCCGCAGCCATCGTTCCGCCAAACAGGCCCCCCGCCACCACAGCACTCACCACAATCCGCGTCCAGACGTTCAGTCGCTCAGTCACACGCACAGCCATTTGCACAATCCCTTTCTGCAGGCCCGAAGCCGCAGACATCCTGCGCTCCCGTGCCACAGACTTGGGGCCGCGCTCCGCTGATATGCAATAACAGCGCCGCGCAGCACCCCTCGGTGCCATGCCATAAGGCCTATGGAGCACAGCACTCACCATCCGCTGCACCGTCCAGTCAGGGAAAGCGCCCCGCCGTCCGACAGCGTCACAGCCTCTGGGTCACTCTCGGGGCTTTGGCCCTCCCAGAGGATCAAACTGTTGCCATATTGCGAAATACAATAGCGGTTGGCCTCGATGCGCGCCGCTTCCATGGCCCCCGGAACGCCGCGCACAGCGCCCCGCACCGTGATCGAAAATCTGGCCCGATCCTCACGGTCGCGGGTGAGTTTCCCTTTAAAGATGGCCCCCTCATAGGCATAGCCCTGCGCGCCGAGCGTGCCTTTTGCCCGCTCACACCCCGCCCCCGCAAAGGCAACCAAAACCGTCAGGCCAAGCAGTGAGGCTTTCATTTGCATACTCATCGCTTGCTCTTTCCCCAGAGGGCCGGCGCCCTGTCCAACAGATCCACCGGACATGACACAGGCCCAAGCCCCCGATGGCACCGTGAAACCACACCAGACGCGCCCCGAACAGGGCCGCGCGGCAGGTCTATCATGGGCAGGCGGCTTGACATCACTCTCTTACTCCGCAGCGAGCGTTTTGCCCGAGGTCTGGGCTTTGATACGGTCTTCAATCTCGTCACGGAAATTGCGGATCAGCCCCTGAATGGGCCAGGCCGCCGCATCTCCAAGCGCACAAATCGTGTGGCCTTCCACCTGCTTTGTCACGTCCCACAGCATATCGATCTCTTCCGGATCGGCATTGCCCTGCACCAAACGCTCCATAACACGCATCATCCAGCCCGTGCCCTCGCGACATGGTGTGCACTGGCCACAGCTTTCGTGCTTGTAGAATTTCGCCAGACGCCAGATCGCCTTGATGATATCGGTGCTCTGGTCCATCACAATCACAGCCGCCGTGCCAAGCCCCGAGCCAAGCTCGCCGCGCAGGTAATCGAAATCCATGATCGCGTCTTTCATGTGCTCACCGCGCACACAAGGCACAGACGATCCGCCCGGAATAACAGCCTTCAGATTGCCCCAACCGCCACGGATCCCGCCACAGTGCTTTTCGATCAGCTCCTCAAAGCTGATGCTCATTTCTTCCTCGACAACACAGGGATTGTTGACATGGCCAGAGATCGCAAACAGCTTGGTGCCCGCGTTGTTCTGACGGCCAAAGCCCGCAAACCAGCTCGCGCCACGCCGCAGAATGGTTGGCACAACCGCAATACTCTCGACGTTGTTCACAGTGGTCGGGCAGCCATAAAGCCCCGCCCCCGCAGGGAACGGCGGCTTCATCCGCGGCATCCCCTTCTTGCCCTCAAGGCTCTCCAGAAGCGCTGTCTCTTCGCCACAAATATAGGCGCCGGCGCCATGGTGCAGATAGATATCAAAGTCCCAGCCGCTGCCCGCGGCATTCTTGCCCACAAGCCCCGCGTCATAGGCCTCGTCAATCGCCGCCTGAAGCGCTTCTTTCTCGCGGATATATTCGCCACGGATGTAGATGTAACAGGCGTGCGCATTCATCGCGAAGCTGGCAATCAGACAGCCTTCGATCAGCGTGTGCGGATCATGGCGCATGATCTCGCGGTCCTTACAGGTGCCCGGCTCGGATTCATCGGCATTTACCACCAGATACGAGGGCCGCCCGTCGCTTTCCTTGGGCATAAAGCTCCACTTAAGCCCCGTCGGAAAGCCCGCGCCGCCACGCCCGCGCAAGCCGCTGGCCTTCATCTCCTCGATGATCCAGTCCCGGCCCTTGCCAATGAGCTTGTCGGTCCCGTCCCAATGCCCACGGGCCTGCGCGCCGCGCAATGTGCGCTCGTGCATCCCGTAAATATTGGTAAAGATACGGTCCTGATCTTTGAGCATATGCCTTAACCCTCTTTGTCCCGGCGCGCGCGCCAGAGCTGCAACGTGACAATCAGCGCCCAAACCAGCGCGCCAATCGCCGCAAAATCTATCAAAAGCGCATAGCGCCCCGCGAGCCCCAATTGTGGCCCAAGCCATTGAGCAACAAGCCACAAAACCATCGCACCGGCGATCACAAGCGCAATCACCCGCCCCGCCCGTGCCTGCTTTTGGTCCTGCTCACTGCTCACAGCCATATCCTATCAAGCTTTCTTCTTTTTCTTAGAAAACTCGGTCTCGCCACCCGCCGCAAGGATCTTGGCCTGCGCCATCCAGTCGTCGCGTTCAATGCGGCCCTTAAAGCGCAAACGGCTGTCCACCCAAGCGATCTCGGCGCTGCCCCATTTCTCGATCTGGTCATAATGCCAAATGCCAAGCGCGTTGAGCGTCTGCTCAAGCTTGGGGCCAACACCGCTGATCAGCTTCAGATCATCGGCCCCTGCCTTGCGTGGCGCTTTCAAGGTGCGCGGCTTCTTATCGCCCGCGGGCGCCTCAGACGCTTTGGCCGCAGGCGTTTTCTTGGCGGCGGGTTTTGGAGCGGCTTTTGTGGCCGCTTTTGGTGTCGCCGTCTTTGTAGCTGTCTTTGCTGTGGCGGTCTTGCCTGTTGCGGCTTTTGCCGTTTTGGCTGGTGCCTTGGCGGCAGGCTTGGCCGCCGCCTTCGTTGTTGTGCGCGCCTTGCCAGAGCTGGCCTTCGCGGCGGGCTTGGCCTTTGAGGCCGTTTTGGCGCTCTTTGCCTTCGCGGCGGGCTTGGGCGCGGCTTTGGCTTCTGCCGTGCGTTTTGCCTGTGCCGCTGTTGCCGCAGCGCTCCCGTCATCGGCCTTCGCCGGTGCCGATGTCACAGCGCCGGCAGATGGGCCGGCAGATGCAGCGGCAGGTGCGCTCGCCTCAGCCGTCACAGCTTGTGCACTGCCCTTACAAAAGAGCGCGCTCAGAACCAGCCCGGCAAAAATCCCGACCGCGAGACCCACCAAGAGGGCGGCAAACGGTCCGACAGACCCCTGACTCAAACGATAGGCAAAAATACCCGCAACCAAGCCAAGCAGCCAGCACATCCAGCCACAGAACCCTAAACCTGACGTATGTTTCATTTCACTTCCCCCTTGCCGGAACCACGCGGCATTTCACTTTTATTTTTTGCTTTTCTTCGAAAATTCGGTCTCGCCACCCGCCGCGAGGATCTTGGCCTGCGCCATCCAGTCGTCGCGTTCAATGCGGCCCTTAAAGCGCAGACGGCTGTCCACCCAAGCGATCTCGGCTGCGCCCCACTTCTCGATCTGGTCAAAATGCCAGAAGCCCAGCTCGTTGAGCGTCTGCTCCAGCTTGGGGCCGACGCCGCTGATCAGCTTCAGATCATCGGCTCCGGCTTTGCGCGGCGCGGTCATGGTGCGCGGCTTTTTCTCGGTCACAGCCTTCTCAGTCGCAACTGGTTTTGCCGCAGATGCGGCATCGCCTTTTGCACCCTTCGGCGCGCTGGCTTTGGCCTTGGCCCTGGGCTTCGCTGGTTTGCCGGCTTTGTCAGAGCGGTCCAGCCATGGCGTCAGGATCGGAACCTCTGTTCCATCAATCCGCTTCACGGTCTCGCCCAGATCCACGGCCAGTTGCGCGCTCGCGTTATACTGCGTTTTGCCGCTGTCATACTCGGTCAGCGAGGTCAGCCCGGACAAAGGCTCCGCCGCATACCGGCCGTTTTGAGGGCCGGGCACAGGCACACGCCCCGCCGCCAGCTCGTCAATAATCTTGCCAAAGCCCTCGGCGGTCAGGTCTTCGTAATAGTCCTTGCCGATTTGAGCCATCGGCGCATTGGAGCACGCGCCCAGACATTCGACCTCTTCCCAGGAAAAACGGCCATCTTCCGAAAGCTGATGGGGCTTGGCCGCGATCTTCTCTTTGCAAACCGCAATCAAGTCTTCCGCGCCACAGATCATGCAGGACAAGGTGCCGCAAACCTGAATATGAGCAACAGAGCCAACAGGTTGGAGCTGGAACATAAAGTAAAAAGAAGCCACTTCGAGCACACGGATTTGCGCCATCCCGAGCATATTGGCCACCGTCTCGATGATCGGACGGCTCACCCAGCCTTCTTGCTCCTGTGCGCGCCACAACAGCGGAATAACCGCGCTGGCTTGGCGGCCTTCGGGGTATTTTGTGATCTGCGCCTCGGCCCACTTTTGGTTTGCAGGCGTGAAAGCAAAGCTCTCTGGCTGATCATGATAAAGACGACGAAGCATCAGTTCTTCTCTTTCTTTCGTAGCTTAACAACCGACAGGTTCACCTGTCGATCTCCCCAAACACAACATCCATAGTCCCGATGATCGCAGCGACATCGGCAAGCTGATAGCCGCGCGCAATATGGTCCATGGCCTGCAAATGCAGATAGCCCGGCGCGCGGATCTTGCTGCGGTAGGGCTTGTTGGAGCCATCTGACACCAGATAGACACCAAATTCGCCCTTCGGCGCCTCAACACAGACATATGTCTCGCCCTCAGGCACATGAAAGCCCTCGGTGTAGAGCTTGAAGTGATGGATCAGCGCTTCCATCGAGGTTTTCATCTCGGCGCGCTTGGGCGGCGTGAGCTTGCCACGGGCCAGAATGTCGCCCTGCCCCTCTGGCGCACGCAGCTTCTGGCAGGCCTGAATCATGATATGCGCCGACTGGCGCATCTCTTCCATGCGCATGAGGTAGCGGTCATAACAATCGCCATTCTTGCCCACAGGAATCTGGAAGTCGAACTCGTCATAGC
>JAHBAN010000045.1 GCA_018500075.1 Flavobacteriia bacterium
GCCCTGTCCTCCGCCCTGTCCGTGGCGCTCGCTTTGCCCCCGCTTCAGAGCGGCGTCGGAGCGGCGCCGAGCGCGGGCCTGCCAGTTTAGAATCATTCCAAAACTTGACTTTACCCGCCGCGCGGCTCATATCTGAGCAAAGAGATAAGGAACCCGCGCCATGTTTATCCAAACCGAATCCACGCCAAACCCCGCCACGCTCAAGTTCTTGCCCGGCCAGACTGTTCTGGCAACCGGCACAGCCGACTTCCCGAGCGCCGAAAGCGCCGCCAGCTCGCCGCTGGCCAGCCGCGTCTATGGTGTGGAAGGGGTCACCGGCGTGTTTCTCGGGACAGATTTTGTCACCGTGACAAAGGATGAGGCCGTGGCGTGGGACCATATCAAGCCCTCGGTTCTGGGCGCGATCATGGAGCACTTCCAATCCGGTGAGCCAGCGCTTTCAGACAGCGGCGCGCCCGCAGCGGGCGGCCATGCCGAGCACACGGGCGAAGACAGCGAGATCGTTGGCCAGATCAAAGAGCTTCTGGACACGCGCGTGCGCCCGGCCGTGGCACAAGACGGTGGGGACATCACTTTTTACGGCTTTGAAAAGGGCGTGGTCTATCTGCATATGCAAGGCGCCTGCGCGGGCTGCCCGTCGTCGACCATCACTCTCAAGATGGGGATCGAAAACCTCTTGCGCCATTATATCCCCGAGGTGACAGAGGTGCGCCCTGTTGCCGTCTGAGCCGCTGACACTGGCGTTTGACACATCGGCCGCGCATTGCGCGGCCGCTTTGTTGCGCGGGGGGGCTTGTCTGGGAACGGTCTATGAGCCGATGAAAAAGGGCCAGTCCGAGCGGCTGTTTGGCCTGCTGGAAGAGTTGCTCGCCTCACAGGGCCAGAGCTGGCAAGACCTCGACAAAATCGGCGTCGGCACTGGCCCCGGCAATTTCACAGGCATCCGCATAGCCGTTTCGGCGGCGCGGGGGCTGGCGATGTCGCTCGGGATTCCGGCGGTGGGCGTGAGCGGCTTTTCTGCGGCGCGGTTTGGATCGGCAAGCGACACAGCCGTTGCGCTGCCGGCGCCGCGCGATCAGGTCTATTTTTCAAGCCGTGGCGATGACGCGGCGCTGATTGCGGCCAGCGCGGCGGGGCCAGCGCTCGGCCTGCCCGCGCCCGAAGATCTGGTTTGCCGGATCGCGCGGATTGCGGCGGCGACGGAGGCGACGGAGGCGGCCGTGCCCCCTGCTCCGCTTTATATTCGCGCCGCAGATGCCGCGCCGGCGGCCGACCAGCCGCCCCGCCTTCTGGACGAGCCTCTTGATGACGGCTGAGGCGCTGGCCGATCTCCACGCCGCCTGTTTTCCCTTGCGGCCCTGGTCGGCGGGCGAGCTTGAGGCGCTCTGCGCCGAAGAGGGCGCTGTGCTGGAGCGCGTGGCGCAGGGCTTTGCGCTGGCGCGGGTGACGCTGGATGAGGCCGAGCTTCTGAGCATTGCTGTTGCGCCAGAGGCGCAAGGGCGCGGCATCGGGCGGGCGCTTTTGGGCGCGCTTGTGACGCGGCTTGCGGCGCGCCATGTGACACAGCTTTTTCTGGAAGTGGCCGAGGACAACGCCCCGGCCCGCGCGCTTTATGCGCAAGCCGGTTTTGAAGAGGTCGGGCGGCGGCGCGGCTATTACACGCGCCCGCAGGCGGCGGCGGTGGATGCGCTTGTTTTGCGCCGAAAGCTGCGCGCCAAATCGGTCTAACCCCAAGTCATCTGTCAAGAATCGGTTGACCATGCGCTCTGAAAGCGCCCTAATATCCCATTAGCATTTTTTACTTTGCAACCCTCGCGGCACGACGGTTTGTGCTGTGCAATATCAAAACGGGAGAGACCCATGAGCCTCATTCAGAAACTTCTTGGCGCATCAGCTGCCCTTGCCCTGAGCGCGGGCGCGGCCTTGGCCGAACCTGCCCTGATCTATGATCTTGGCGGCAAGTTCGACAAATCTTTCAACGAAGCGGCCTTTAACGGCGCCGAGCGTTGGGCCAAGGAAACAGGCGGCACCTATCGCGAGATCGAGCTTCAGTCAGAAGCCCAGCGCGAGCAAGCGCTGCGCCGCTTTGCCGAAGCCGGGGCCAACCCTGTTGTGACCACGGGCTTTGCCATTGCCTCGGCGATGGAGGAAGTTGCGAAAGACTATCCTGACACGAAATTTGTCAATATTGACGGCTGGTTGCCTGAAATCCCTGCCAATGTGCAGCTGATTGCCTTTCAAGAGCACCAAGGCTCCTATCTTGTTGGGATGATGGCGGCGATGGCGACCAAAACAAACACCGTCGGCTTTATCGGCGGTATGGGTGTTCCGCTGATCCGCCACTTTGGCTGTGGCTTTGCCCAAGGCGCCAAGGCTGTGAACGCCGATATCAATATCGTTGCCAATATGACAGGCACAACGCCCACAGCCTGGAACGACCCGGTAAAAGGCTCCGAGCTGGCCAAGGCGCAGATCAGCCAGGGCGCCGACGTGATCTATGCGGCGGCTGGCGGCACAGGCGTTGGCGTTTTGCAGACCGCAGCGGACGAGGGCATTCTTTCGATCGGTGTGGACAGCAACCAGAACCACCTGCACTCCGGCAAGGTTCTGACCTCTATGCTCAAGCGCGTTGATGTGGCGGTTTACAACGCCATGACAGCCGGCGAAGGCCTTGAGACCGGCGGCATGACTGTGCTTGGCCTTGCCGATGACGGCGTTGGCGTGGCGATGGACGAGCACAACGCCGCCCTTGTCACCGCAGAGATGACAGCCGCTGTCGAGGCGGCGCGCGCGCAGATTATTGCGGGCGATCTCAATGTTGTGAGCTACTATGAGAATGACAGCTGCCCGGCGATCCAATTCTGATCGGGGCTGACTGTTACACCAGAGGCCGCCCGAGAGATTGGGCGGCCTTTTCGCTCCGATTGCGGGAGCTTGGGGGATAAGATGACTGAACCGGCGATCGAACTGAACGGTATTTCCAAATCCTTTGGCCCTGTGGAGGCCAATAAGGATATTTCGATCCGTGTGATGCCGGGCACGATCCACGGGATCATCGGCGAGAACGGCGCAGGCAAATCGACGCTGATGTCTATTCTCTTTGGCTTTTATAAGGCCGATAGGGGCGAGATTTTCATTCACGGCCAGAAGACCGAGATCCCCGATAGCCAGGCCGCGATTGCGGCGGGAATCGGGATGGTGTTTCAGCACTTCAAGCTGGTGGAGAATTTTACCGTCCTTGAGAATGTGATCCTTGGTGCGGAAGATGGCGGGCTGTTGCGCCCCTCGCTCGCCAAGGCGCGCAAGACGCTCAAGGAGCTGGCCGAGGAATACGAGCTTCATGTCGATCCTGACGCGCTCATTCAGGACATCGGTGTGGGCCGCCAGCAGCGGGTCGAAATCCTCAAGGCGCTCTATCGCAAGGCCGATATTCTTATTCTGGACGAGCCGACCGGCGTGTTGACTCCGGCGGAGGCCGACCAGCTTTTTCGCATTCTGGGCCGTCTGCGCGAAGAGGGCAAAACCATCCTTCTGATCACCCACAAGCTGCGCGAGATCATGGAAATCACCGATACCGTCAGCGTGATGCGGCGCGGGCAAATGACCGCGACGGTCAAGACCGCAGAGACCAGCCCCGAGCATCTCGCCGAGCTTATGGTGGGCCGTAAGGTCTTGCTCAGGGTCGATAAAAAACCCGCCGAGCCGAAAGACACCGTGCTTGAAGTGCAAGACCTGCGGGTGCGTGACGGCAAGGGCGTGGAGCGGCTCAAGGGGGTCTCTCTGACGCTGCGCGCCGGCGAAATCCTCGGGATCGCGGGGGTCTCGGGCAACGGGCAGAGCGAGCTTCTGGAAGTGCTGGGCGGAATGCAGACCGGCACAGGCCATGTGCGCGTCAACGGCCAGGAGATCGACCTGACCGGGCGCTTTTCAGACGGGCAGTCGCGGCGGGCGCGCGGCATTGCCCATGTCCCCGAAGACCGTCAGCGCGAAGGGCTGATCATGGAGTTCAGCGCTTGGGAAAACACCGTGTTCGGCTATCACCGTGACCCCGCCTTCCAGCGCGGCCCGTTTATGGACAACGCCAAGATCATCGAGGACGCCAAGGGCAAAATCGAGCGCTTTGATGTGCGCCCGCCCGACCCCAAGCTCACGGCCAAGAATTTCTCGGGGGGCAACCAGCAAAAACTGGTGCTGGCGCGCGAAATGGAGCGCAACCCCGACCTGCTTTTGATCGGGCAGCCGACACGCGGCGTCGACATTGGCGCGATCGAATTCATCCACCAACAGATCATCGCGCTGCGCGACGCGGGCAAGGCGATTTTGCTTGTCAGTGTGGAGCTGGAAGAAATCCTCTCGCTCTCCGACCGGATCGCCGTGATGTTTGACGGGCAGATCATGGGCGAGCGCTTGCCGGATCGCACCGACGAAAAAGAGCTTGGCATGATGATGGCGGGTATGAGCACAAACGACACAGACGGAGCGGTTGCCTGATGGAAAAGATGCCAAAATGGGCGGATGCCACATTGGTTCCCCTCATCTCGCTGCTGCTGGCGGCCCTGCTCTCGGCGCTTGTGATCCTCGCCATCGGCGAAGACCCTGTTGCGGCGCTCAAGCTGATGGTTGACGGGGCGCTGATGCGCTCGTCGGGCTGGGGCTATACGCTCTATTACGCCACCAATTTTATCTTTACCGGACTGGCCGTGTCTGTCGCCTTTCATGCGCGGCTCTTTAACATCGGCGGCGAGGGGCAGGCCATGCTTGCGGGGCTGGGTGTGGCGCTGTGCTGTCTCTATATTCCCTGGCCGCATTGGAGCCTTGCCCTGCTTGGGGCCTGTCTTTTTGCGGGGCTTTTCGGCGCGGCTTGGGCATTGATTCCGGCGTATTTGCAGGCCAAGCGCGGCTCTCACATTGTGATCACCACAATCATGTTCAACTATATCGCCTTTTCGGTGCTCGGGTATATGCTCGTCAATGTGCTGCGCCCGGCCCGCGCCATGGAGCCGGCGTCGCCGCGCTTTCCCGAGGCGACCAACCTTCCCACCTTTGAAGATATGTTTTCCACGGCGGCGGCGCCGCTTTTCAAGAGCGCGCCTGTCAATGTGAGCTTCTTTGTGGCGCTCGCGGCCTGTGTCTTTGTCTACCTTCTGATCTGGCGCACCAAGCTCGGCTATGAGATCCGGCATTTCGGATTTTCCGAAACCGCCGCCAATTATGCCGGCACATCGGGGGTGCGGATCACTGTGGTTGCGATGTTGATTTCAGGCGCTCTGGCCGGGCTTATGGCGGTCAATACAACACAGGGCGAGGCCGAGCGGCTGATCCTGAACTCGACCGAGGGCGCAGGCTTTATCGGGATCGCCGTGGCGCTGATGGGGCGCAACCATCCTGTCGGCGTGCTGCTGGCGGCGCTTTTGTTCGGCTTTTTGTATCAGGGCGGGGCCGAGCTGGCACTCTGGACCAATATCCCGCGCGAGCTGATCACTGTGATTCAGGCGCTTGTGATCCTGTTCACCGGCGCGCTTGACCATATGGTGCGCGCCCCGCTGGAGCGGGTGTTTCTGGCGATGCGGTCCAAAAAGGAGGCGCTGTGATGGAATTTCTCACGATTATTCAGGTGCTTGACAGCACCATGCGCCTTGCCACGCCGCTTTTGCTTGCCTGTCTTGCGGGGCTTTATTCGGAGCGCGCCGGGATTTTTGACATCGGCCTTGAGGGCAAGATGCTGGCGGCGGCGCTGTTTTCGGCGGCGGTGGCCTTTGCCACGGGCAATGTCTGGCTCGGGATGCTGGCCGGAATCGGCGCATCATTGGCGCTGTCGCTTATTCATGGTGTCGCCTCGATCACCTTTCGCGGCAACCAGCTTATCTCCGGAGTGGCCATCAACTTTCTGGCCTCCGGCCTCACCGTTCTGATTGCGCAAGACTGGTTTGCCCAAGGCGGGCGCACCCCCTCGCTGAGCGGCGCGGCGCGGTTTGAGCCGGTGACGCTGCCGGGCGCGCTGACCCGTGTGCGCGATATTGCCGAGGCGGGGCCTGTGATGCAGATCTATTCCGAGCTGATCTCGGGGCATACGATTGTTGTCTATCTGTCGCTTTTGCTTGTCCCTCTCACGTGGTGGGCTTTGTTTCGCACCCGCTTTGGCCTGCGCCTGCGCGCTGTGGGCGAAAACCCTGCCGCTGTCGATACGGCGGGGATTTCTGTTGTGCGGCTGCGCTTTGCGGCGGTCATGATCTGCGGCATTCTCTGCGGGATTGCCGGGGCTTATCTGGCGACGGCCTTGCAGGCGCAATTTGTCAAGGAAATGACCGCCGGGCGCGGGTTTATCGCTTTGGCGGCGCTTATTTTTGCCAAATGGCGGCCATGGCACGCGCTTTGGGCCTGTCTTTTGTTCGGGTTGTTGCAGGCGATTGCCGTGCGCTTCCAGAGCTTTGATATCGCAGGCGTGACGATCCCTGTGCAGTTTATGGAGGCGCTGCCCTATATTCTCACGGTTGTTATTCTGGCGGGGTTTGTCGGCAAGGCGATTCCGCCGCGCGCGGGCGGGGAGCCTTACGTCAAAGAGCGCTGAGCCAAAGACGCGGCCGCCCAAATCGCAGCCAGCCTCTGCCGCAATAGCGCCAGCTTGGGTAAATAGATGTTTCCAGCTGCAATATGCCGGTTCTTGCTCTTGCAAAGCCGGGGACTGTGGCGCTAGGAAAAGCCATGATGATATACCTGCCCATCGCCGAGGTTTCGGTCAATGCGTTTGTCCTTTTGGGGCTGGGCGGGATTGTGGGCGTTCTGTCGGGGATGTTCGGGGTTGGCGGCGGCTTTCTGATGACGCCGCTTCTGTTCTTTATCGGCATTCCTCCGGCTGTGGCTGTGGCGACAGAAGCCAACCAGATTGTCGCCTCCTCTTTCTCGGGCGTGCTTGCGCATCTCAAGCGCAAGACCGTTGATCTGAAGATGGGCACGGTCCTGCTTGTTGGCGGGTTGATGGGCGCGGCTGTCGGGGTTGTGATTTTCAATTATCTCAAGGCCTTGGGGCAAGTCGATCTGCTCGTGCGGCTCTGTTATGTGGTCTTTCTGGGCGTCGTTGGCGCGCTGATGTTTGTGGAAAGCCTCAACGCCATCCGCCGCGCCAAGGGCGCAAGTGGCGCGCCCAAGCGGCGCCGCCAGCGCGGCTGGATTTCCAAGATGCCGCTGAAGATGCGGTTTCACACCTCGGGGCTTTATATTTCGGTCATTCCGCCGATCATTGTCGGCCTTCTTGTCGGGATTCTCGCCGCGATTATGGGCGTTGGCGGCGGCTTTATCATGGTTCCGGCGATGATCTATATTCTGGGGATGCCGACCAAAGTTGTCGTCGGAACCTCGCTCTTCCAGATCATTTTTGTGACCGCCTTCACCACGCTGCTGCACGCCACGACGAACTTCACTGTGGATATGGTTCTGGCGGTGCTTTTGCTTGTCGGAGGCGTCATCGGCGCGCAGATCGGGGCGCGGATTGGCGTCAAGATGAAGGCCGAGCAGCTGCGCATTCTGCTGGCGATCATGGTGCTCGCGGTCTGCGGCAAGCTTGCGATGGACCTTCTGTTTCAGCCTGCCGAGCTTTACTCTATCGGCGCGGCGGGGGGGCACTGATGCGTTTTGCTCTGGCTCTTGTCTGTCTCATCGTGGCAACCGCGGCCTCTGCTGAGAACGTCGTGCTGGGCCTGAGCCATAAATCTGTCTCGATCACCACCAATTTTGACGGCTCCGAAATCCTGATTTTCGGGGCGGTGAAGCGCGAAGCCGCCCTGCCCGCCGGGCCGCCCCTTGAGGTTGTGATTGCTGTGGCGGGGCCGCAGCAGCCGCTGACCGTGCGCCGCAAGGCCAAGCGTCTGGGCATCTGGGTCAACACCGATGAGGTCGAGGTCGACAGCGCGCCGGCGTTTTATGCGATTGCCACATCGGGGCCGTTTCGGTCTGTCTTGAGCCACACCGAAGACCTGCGCCACCGGGTCTCTATTGCGCGTGTGATCCGCTCGGTCGGCGCACCGATGCATCTGGAAAACGCCGTTGATTTTACCAAGGCCGTGATCCGCATTCGCGAGACCAACGGGCTGTATCAACTGCGTGAAAACAGCGTTGAAGTCACCGAAGAAACCCTCTTCAAGACCTCGATCGCCCTGCCGGCGAACCTGATCGAAGGGGCCTATCCGACCCGCATTTTCCTGACCCGTGGCGGCAGGGTTGTGTCTGACTACGAGACGGTGATCGAAGTGAAAAAAGTCGGGCTGGAGCGGTTTTTGTTCAATCTGTCGCGTCAGGACCCGCTGATTTACGGGCTGCTGTCGCTCGCCATTGCGATCTTTGCAGGCTGGGGCGCCTCGGCGGTCTTCCGGGTGTTTCAGCGCAGCTAAACCCGCGCGGCCCCGAAACGGCCAAAAACGACCCCGCCGAGCGCTTCAGCCGCGCCCGATATAGGGCATCTTTGTTGCCATCAGCGTCATGAACTGCACATTCGCCTCAAGCGGCAATGTGGCCATGCTATAGACCGCCTCGGCGACATGGCGCACCTCCATCATCGGTGGCGGGGTGTCTGGCGTTTTGGCGGCAAGCTCCTCCAGAAGGGCGGTGCGCGCATTGCCGATATCAATCTGCCCACAGGCGATATTGAGGCTGCGCCCGTCCAGCGAGAGCGCCTTGGTCAGCCCTGTGATCGCGTGTTTTGTCACGGTGTAGCTGACCGCGTTTTCGCGCGGGGTATGGGCCGACACAGAGCCATTGTTGATGATCCGCCCGCCCTGCGGGGTTTGGGCGCGCATCACGGCAAAAGCCGCGCGGGCGGCATAAAACATCCCGTTCAGGTTCACATCCACCGCGGCGTGCCACTCTGTGAGCGCCAGCGCATCAATCGGCGCGGCGGTGCCAAAGCTGCCGGCGTTGTTAAAGAGCACATCCAGCCGCCCCGCTTTGGCGGCAAACCCTTGCACCGCGGCCTCGACCGCCGCCGCATCGGTGACATCACAGGGCAGCACCTCGGCCCCCGCCTGCCCCGCCGCAATCTCTTTGAGCGCGGGCACGTTGCGCGCAAGCAACCCGACGCGCCAGCCCTGAGCCAAAAAATGCTCGGCGGTGGCGCGGCCAATGCCGGCACTTGCGCCGGTGATCAGGATTGATTTCATAGCTCTTCCTCCGCTTCCAGTTCCAGTTTTGGCGCAGGCACGACCAGATCCGCCGTGGTCAGCGGTGCGCTCGGCATGGAGAGCCGGTTGCGCACAACCCAAAGCAGCCGCTCCTCCGCGCGGCCCATCGCCACAAAGGCGACCCGCTTCCCGAACGGTTCCCCCGCCTCGCTGCGCCCCCTGCGCGTTTTGGCCTCTCGTTCCAGCCCCAAGACCTGCCCATCGCGCCACTGGGA
>JAHBAN010000132.1 GCA_018500075.1 Flavobacteriia bacterium
AGATGTGTATAAGAGACAGATCGAGGGCATGGGCTTTCCCGGCTATTTTCTCATTGTTGCGGATTTTATCAAATGGGCCAAGGACAACGGGATTCCGGTCGGGCCGGGCCGTGGCTCGGGGGCGGGTAGCCTTGTGGCCTATGCGCTGACGGTGACCGACCTTGACCCTCTGCGCTACTCCTTGCTGTTTGAGCGGTTTTTGAACCCCGAGCGGGTCAGTATGCCGGACTTTGACATCGACTTTTGCATGGATAGGCGTGAAGAGGTGATCCGCTATGTGCAGGAGAAATATGGCCGTGACAAAGTGGGCCAGATCATCACCTTCGGGGCGCTTTTGAGCAAGGCGGCTGTGCGCGATATTGGCCGTGTTTTGCAGATGCCTTACGGGCAGGTCGATAGGCTTTCAAAGATGATCCCCGTGGAGGGGGTCAAGCCTGTGAGCATCGAGAAGGCTTTGGCCGAGGAGCCGCGGCTGCGCGAGGAGGCGAAGAACGAGGAAGTTGTGGCGCGCTTGCTGGATTATGGCCAGCAGGTGGAGGGGCTGTTGCGCAATGCCTCGACCCACGCGGCGGGGGTTGTGATTGGGGACCGTCCTTTGGACGCGCTTGTGCCGCTTTACCAAGACCCGCGCTCTGATATGCCTGCGACGCAGTTCAACATGAAGTGGGTCGAGCAGGCGGGGCTTGTGAAGTTTGACTTCCTTGGCCTCAAGACGCTGACCGTGATTCAGAACGCTGTCGACCTCATTCATGCCGAGGGGCGCGATTTGCATCAGGCGGCGGATGGTGCGCTTTTGTATGAGCCGCCGGCGGGGGCGGAGAACGATATTGGCGCGATCCCTCTGGATGATGCCAAGTCTTACGAGCTTTATGCGCGGGCCAAGACTGTGGCTGTGTTTCAGGTGGAAAGTTCGGGGATGATGGATGCGCTCAAGCGCATGAAGCCGACCTGTATTGAGGACATTGTGGCGCTTGTGGCGCTGTATCGCCCCGGCCCGATGGAGAATATCCCGACCTATTGCGAAGTGAAGAACGGGCTGAAAGAGCGCGAGTCTGTGCACCCCTCGATTGATTATATCCTTGAGGAGACACAGGGGATTATCGTTTACCAAGAGCAGGTGATGCAGATTGCTCAGGTGATGGCGGGCTATTCGCTTGGCGGCGCTGACCTTTTGCGCCGTGCGATGGGGAAGAAGATTGCCGAGGAGATGGCCAAGGAGCGGCCCAAGTTTGAACAGGGGGCGATGGCCAACGGGGTCGACAAGAAGAAGGCCTCCGAGGTGTTTGACTTGCTCGAAAAGTTTGCCAACTACGGTTTTAACAAATCGCACGCGGCGGCCTATGCTGTGGTCAGCTATCAGACCGCCTGGCTGAAGGCGAACCACCCGGTCGAGTTTATGGCGGGTGTGATGAACTGCGATATTCACCTGACTGACAAGCTGGCTGTTTATTTTGAAGAGGTGCGCAAGGGGCTTGAGCTGCGCTGGGAGCCGCCCTGTGTGAACCGATCCGGCGCGACATTTACCGTAAAGAACCAAGTGCTGCATTATGCGCTGGGCGGGCTGAAGAACGTGGGTGTGGAGGCGATGAAGCTGATCACCGAGGCGCGCGGCGATGCGCCGTTTGTGACGCTGTTTGACTTTGCGCGGCGGGTGGACCTCAAGCGCGTGGGCAAGCGCCCCTTGGAGATGCTGGCGCGGGCCGGGGCGTTTGACGGGCTTGATCGCAATCGGCGGCGGGTGTTTGACAGTCTTGAGGGGTTGATGGCCTATTCGGCGGCTGTGACGGAGCAGAAAAACTCCAATCAGGTGAGTCTGTTTGGCGAGGCGGGCGATGATCTGCCCGAGCCGCGGCTTTCGCCTGTGCAGGACTGGCTGCCGGCCGAGCGGCTGGGCGAGGAGTTCAAGGCGGTGGGCTTTTACCTTTCGGGGCATCCGCTGGATGACTATATGGCGCCGCTCAAGCGCAAGCAGGTGATTACGCTGGAAGAGGTCGAGGCGCGGGCGCAGGGCGGGCCGTTTCTGGCCAAGATGGCGGGGGTGATCGCGGGGCGCCAAGAGCGCAAATCGGCGCGCGGCAACCGCTTTGCTTTTGTGCAGCTCTCGGACACGAGCGGGGCTTATGAAGTCACCGTGTTCAGCGACACGCTGGAGAAGGCGCGCGACTATCTGGAGACCGGCGCGAAAGTGGTTGTGACCTGCGAGGCCACGATGGAGAGCGACCAGCTCAAGCTTCTGGCGCGCAGCTTTGCGCCGATTGATGCTGTGGTGGCCGATGCGGGCGCGACGGGGCTGAAAGTCTATGTGGACGATCAGGGCGCGATCGGCGCGGTGGCCGAAGTTCTGGCCAATGCGGCCAAGGCGGCGCAGGGCGCGGGCAAGGGGCCGCTGCATTTCTGTCTGATGGATCCGAGTTTGCCCGGAGAAATCGAGCTGTCGGCGGGGCGGGATGTTCCTATTTCGCCGCAGATCAAGGGCGCGCTCAAGAGCTTGTCGGGGGTTGTCGAGGTTCAGGATCTCTGAGCCGAGCGGGACCCCGCAGAAGATTTGCCAAGATTTATCGGTGCTGGACCGATGGTTTCCAAATGGTTAAGACGCGTCAAAGGGAGAGGGTTGGCTTCATGGCGCGTTGGATTTTGTGTGGGTTTTTGGTTGGTTTTGCGGCGGGCTGTTCTGATCCTTTGAGCCAGATGACGCGGCTTGCGGATGTGGAGTTGCAAGACACGACGGAAACCGCCTCGGCTGTGGCTTTGCCCTCGGCGGGTGAGGATAACCGCCCGCTTTTTGAACGCCTTCTTGGCCCGCCAGAAGACCCTGTTGCCGATGCGGTGGCGGAGGCTGTGCAGAGCCTTGAGGCGGAGGCGACATTGGCAGAGCCAAAGCCAAAGCCCAAGCAAGAGCAAGACGCCTCAAAGCGGCCCTCGCTTTTGGGTCTGTTGACGCAGAAGGCCAAGGAGGTGCCGCGCCAAGAGGCCGACACAACCGCCCCTGAGACCGCGCTTGTGGAGGCGTCATTTGCCCCCGAGACCCAAGCGCGCGAACCGCGCAAGCGCGGCGGGCTGTTCAGCCGTAAGCAAGCCACCGTTCTGACAGGGCCGGACGCAAAAGAGATTGCGCCGGGAACAGCGCTTGCCTTTGGCGAGATCGCGCGGGTTTGTGCCCTGCCCAAAGCCGCGATGGGCCGCGAAGTCGAGCGGGCGGGCACATACAAGCTCTATGACAGCGCGGCGGGCAGCAAGACGGCGCGGGCGTTTTATATCACGGGGTTTGAGGACGGCTGCCCCCGACAGGTCACGGGGGCTATGGCGCTGTTTGGCTCGGCCAGCAGCCATGAGGCCATGCGATATGGTGCGCCGTTTGAGGGCAAGCCCTATTCGGACACGGACAAGGCCTATGAAGTCGCCAAGAAAGAGATTTGTGGCGTGAGCAAAGGCAAGCCCTGTGGTGCGAAGCTGGCCGCGCTGGAAAAGACCACGGTGTTTCTCACCATCTATGACCAGTTTGTCGATGCGCGCAGCTGGCACAATGTGCTCTTGCACGAGGGCGCTGTGCTGGCGATGCAGTGAGTGTGTCGGCGCTGCGCTGCGATCGTGGCGCGGCGGGGCGGTGCGCAGCAAGTGCGCACCCTACGGGGCGGAGCTGTTTAGTAATGCGGGGGTTTTTCGTCGCCGCCGAAGATATGTGCGCCTTCGGAGCGGTTGCGGCCGGCTTCGGCGTCAAGCAGGAGCTGCACCTTGCGGGTGAGCAGGGCTATTTCGGTGTCCTGCCGTGCGATGACGGCGGAGAGATCGTCGGTGAGACGCTCAAGATGGGCGATTTTTTCTTCAAGAGATTCCATGGCGGGTCTTTAGCGGGTTTCTGATCTGCATCATAGCCCCGCTGTGCAGGGTGGGGCAGAGAGCAAAAGGCGTGCTGGTCTGATCGGTGTGATTGAGGCTCTGTTCTTGCTCCTTTGGGCGCGATCCTTTAGAGGCTGCTCACAAGAATTTTGACCGTTTCAGGCAAGGACACTCCCCATGGCCAAGGAAAAGAAAGCTCCACGCCCCAAGGCAGAGACGCCCAAGGGCTTCCGTGACTATTTTGGCGAGGATGTGAGCCAGCGCGCAGAGATGCTGCGGGCGATTACGGGGGTCTACCATCACTACGGGTTTGACGCGTTGGAGAGCGCGGCAGTGGAGACCGTGGAGGCGCTAGGCAAATTCTTGCCCGATGTGGACCGGCCCAATGAGGGGGTCTTTGCCTGGCAGGAGTTTGACGAGGACGATAAGGGCGACTGGCTGGCCTTACGCTATGATCTGACTGCGCCTCTTGCGCGGGTCTATGCGCAGCACCGCAACGCGCTTCCGACGCCTTACCGGCGCTATGCGATGGGCCCTGTCTGGCGCAACGAGAAGCCGGGGCCGGGGCGCTATCGGCAGTTTTACCAATGTGACGCCGATACGGTGGGCACGGCCTCTGTGGCGGCGGATGCGGAAATCTGTGCGATGCTCAGTGACACGCTTGAGACAGTCGGGATTGCGCGCGGCGATTATATTGTGCGGGTGAACAGCCGCAAGGTTCTGAACGGGGTGCTTGAGGCGATGGGCGTGTCGGATGCGGGGCAGCAGGCCGATGTGCTGCGCACCATCGACAAGTTTGACAAAGTGGGCGAGGCGGGTGTGCGCCAGCTTCTGGGCAAGGGACGTCTGGACGCTTCTGGCGCCTATATCGACGGCGTGGGCCTTGAGGCTGAACAGGCC
>JAHBAN010000155.1 GCA_018500075.1 Flavobacteriia bacterium
AGGCCCCCGTGCAGCTCAGTCTTGCGACACATGGTGGCGAGGATATGCCCGTGCCGGAAATATCAATCGAGGTCGACAATCTTGACGAGGTTCTGCAAAAGGCCCGCGCGCTTGGCCATGATATTCTCTATGGTCCCGAAGATGAAAGCTGGGGCGTGCGCCGCTTTATGCTGCATGACCCGTCAGACAACCTCCTCACTGTGATGATGCCCCTTTAAAGATCGTCGCCCTCGGGCTTTTGCGCCCCCTTCAGCGCCGGATCAGCGAGCATATGCCGCTCGGGCAGCCAGGGGTTCAGCCCGAGCGCGACCTCAAGATCCGCCCGCGCCTCGCGCATCCGGCCCAGCGCATAATAGCTCAGCGCGCGCCCCGTCAACGCGCCTGTATGGGTTGGCGAAAGATCGAGCGCGCGGCTCAGGTCTTCGATCGCGGGCTGATAGTCGTTGCGCAAGAAGTTGATAAAGGCGCGCTGGTTGTAGCCCTCGGCATACTCGGGGCAATACTCCACCAGCCGGTCAAAATCGGCTCGCGCGCCCAAAAGATCATAAGAGCCGCGCTTGCGCATCCCGCGGTTGAGGATCTCTTGTGCCGTCTCGTCGGGCGCATCGGTCCAAAGCTCCCACATCTGCGCGTTGAGCGGGGCGGCGTGCATCTCGTTCTTTGCCGCGCGCACCGCCTCCACAAGCTCGGCCAGCGCAACCGAATGGTCCGGCGCCTCAGGGCAGCCCTGCGCGTGCAGCGGCGTGGCCAGCAGAAGACATATCAGAAAATATCTCATGCCCCAAGACTGCCACACTAATACGATGCGTCAAATAACATCCGCGAGAGTGGTCTCCTTCACCGCCTGCATCGCCACATAGGTCGAGGTCGAGGAGACATAGGGCAATGTCGAGATTTGTTCTGCCATAACAATACGGTAGTCATTCATATTCTGGGTGCGCTCCTTAAGCAGATAGTCAAAATTCGCCGCCATAAGATGCACCTGCTCGATCTGCGGAATTTTGGCGACCGCCGCATTAAACGCCGCCAGCGCCTTTTCGCGGGTGTCCGAGAGACGCACCTCGACAAAGGACACATGGTCAAGCCCAAGGCGGATCGGGTCAAACAGCGCCTTGTAGCCGGTGATCACACCGCTCTGTTCCAGCCGCTTGAGCCGCGCCTGTGTGGGCGATTTGGACAGGCCAATGCGCTGCGCCAGCTCGGTCACGGGGATGCGCCCGTCGCTGGCCAGCTCCGAGAGAATCTTGCGATCAAACGCATCCAGTTCGATCTGACCTTGATTTGAGGTTTTGACAGCCATTTTTGCCCTCATATTTGCCATGAACAGGAATACCGCCCGCCATTTGCAGGCTATATAGACCAAAACGGAGGAGCCTGCCATGCCCAAGACCCCACTTCGGACCAAAATCAGCGCCAATATGTATGCCGATGAAGCCGCGACGCTTGCGCGCCTGATCGCAGAGGCCGGCCTCTCAGACGACACCCGCAAGCGCATCAGCGCAGATGCCGCCAGCCTCGTGCGCGGCATTCGTGACAGCTCCGATCCGGGGATGATGGACGTCTTCCTTGCCGAATACGGCCTCTCCACCGATGAGGGCATCGCGCTCATGTGTCTGGCCGAGGCGCTTTTGCGCGTGCCCGATGCCGAAACGATTGATGCGCTGATTGAAGACAAAATCGCCCCCTCCGACTGGGCGAGCCACCTCGGGGAAAGCACCTCGCCGCTGGTCAACGCCTCGACATGGGCGCTCATGCTCACCGGCAAAGTGCTCAACGAGCCGGCCCCCGGCCTGATCGGCTCTTTGCGCGGCGCGGTAAAACGCCTGGGCGAGCCGGTCATCCGCACCGCCGTGGGCCGCGCCATGAAAGAAATGGGCCGCCAGTTTGTCTTGGGCGAAACGATTGTGGGCGCAATGGAGCGCGCGGCCAAAATGGAGGCCAAGGGCTACACCTATAGCTATGATATGCTCGGCGAGGCCGCCCGCACCGAGGGCGACGCCAAGCGCTATCACCTCGCCTACTCCCGCGCGATCACAGCGATTGCACAGGCCTGCACCCAGAGCAACATCCGCGAAAATCCGGGCATCTCGGTCAAGCTCTCGGCACTCCACCCGCGCTATGAAGAGGCCCAGCGCGCCCGCGTGATGGACGAGCTGGCCCCGCGCCTGCGCTCGCTTGCGCTTCTGGCCAAATCGGCGGGCATGGGCCTCAATGTGGACGCCGAAGAGGCCGACCGCCTCGCCATTTCCATGGATGTGATCGCAGAAGTGCTCTCCGAGCCGGCCCTCGCAGACTGGGACGGTTTCGGCGTGGTCGTGCAGGCCTACGGGCAGCGCGCGGGCGATGCCATCGACTATCTCAACGCGCTGGCCGAGCGGCTCGACCGCCGCATCATGGTGCGCCTTGTGAAGGGCGCATACTGGGACACCGAAGTGAAGCGCGCGCAGGTGGAAGGGGTCGAAGGCTTCCCCGTTTTCACAGCCAAACCCGCGACAGATGTGAGCTACATTGCCAACGCCAAAAAGCTGCTTGGCATGACCGCGCGCATCTACCCGCAATTTGCCACCCACAATGCCCACACCGTCGCCGCCGTGCTCGACATGGCCGCCGATATGGGCGTGAGCAAGGATGCCTACGAGTTCCAGCGCCTGCACGGCATGGGCGAGGCGCTGCATGACATCGTGCTGAAAGAGCGCGGCAGCCATTGCCGGATCTATGCCCCCGTGGGCGCACACCGCGACCTGCTCGCCTATCTCGTGCGCCGCCTGCTGGAAAACGGCGCCAACAGCTCCTTTGTGAACCAGATTGTCGATGAAGATGTGCCGGCTGAGGAGGTCGCGACCTGCCCGTTTGACGCGCTGGCCAAGGCCCGCCCCAAGATCACCCGCGCCCCCGATTTGTTTGCCCCCGAGCGGGCCAACTCAAAAGGCTTTGACATCACCCACGCGCCAACCCTCGCGCGCATCGAAAAGGCGCGCAAACCCTTCGCGGCCCATGTCTGGGAGGCCGCGCCGCTCCTTGCGGGCAAGGCCAAGCCGAACAAACCCCACGCGGTGTGCAACCCCGCCAACCCGGCCGATACGGTGGGCAAGGTCGCCTTTGCCTCGGCGGCAGATATCGAGACCGCCCTCACCCACGCAGCGCCCTGGGCCGCAACGCCGGCCGAGCGCGCCAAAGTGCTCAACAAGGCGGCCGATCTTTATGAGAAACACTTTGGCGAACTTTTTGCGCTGCTGGCGCGCGAAGCTGGCAAGATCATGCTCGATCAGGTGGGCGAGCTGCGCGAGGCGGTGGATTTTCTGCGCTACTACGCCGCCAATGCGCCGCAAGAGACCCCTGTCGGTGCCTTCACCTGCATCAGCCCGTGGAACTTCCCGCTGGCGATCTTCACAGGGCAGGTTTCAGCGGCGCTCGCCGCAGGCAACGCCGTTCTGGCCAAACCGGCCGAGCAGACCTCGCTCATCGCTTACCGCGCGGTTGAGCTTTTGCACGCGGCGGGCGTGCCCGCGAGCGCGCTCCAGCTTCTGCCCGGCGCGGGAGAGGTCGGCGCAGCGCTCACCTCTGATGCGCGCATCGGCGGCGTCGCCTTCACAGGCAGCACCGAAACCGCGCTGCTCATTCGCAAATCCATGGCCGACGCCCTCGCCCCCGGCGCGCCGCTGATTGCCGAAACCGGCGGCTTGAACGCCATGATCGTGGACAGCACCGCGCTGCCTGAACAGGCGGTGCAGGCGATTATCGAAAGGGCCTTCCAGTCGGCCGGCCAGCGCTGCTCGGCGCTGCGCTGCCTCTATGTGCAGGACGATATCGCTGAAAGCCTGACCCATATGCTCAAAGGCGCCATGGACGAGCTTTCGATCGGCGCGCCTTGGCTCTTGAGCACCGATGTCGGCCCCGTCATCGACGAAGAGGCGCGCGCAGGGATTGCCGCGCATATCGAAACGGCGCGCGCCGAGGGAAGGCTCTTGCATGAGCTGCGCTCCCCGAACTCGGGCACATTCATCGCGCCAACCCTGATCAAAGTCGGCAGCATCGCCGAGATGGGCCGCGAAATTTTCGGGCCGGTGTTGCATCTGGCAACCTTCAAATCAAGCGAGATCGACAAGGTTGTCGATACGATCAATGCCACGGGCTACGGCCTCACCTTTGGCTTGCAGACCCGCATCGATGATCGCGTGCAACACATCTGCGAGCGCATCCACGCGGGGAATATCTATGTCAACCGCAACCAGATCGGAGCCATCGTGGGCAGCCAGCCCTTTGGCGGCGAGGGGCTTTCGGGCACGGGGCCAAAGGCGGGCGGGCCAAACTATCTGCCGCGGTTTGTGGCGCCCTCTGCCGCGCCCGTCGCAGGTGAAGGGGGCGGCGCATGGGGCGGCGCCATGAGCGCGTCAGATCTGCAAGCCGCCCTCACCACAACGCCCTCGGCAGACCCGGCCCAAACCGTGGTGATGCCCGGCCCGACGGGGGAGTCCAACAAACTGACCCTGACCCCGCGCGCCCCGCTTTTGTGCCTCGGGCCAAGCGCCGAAACCGCCGAAGCGCAGGCGGCCATGGTGCGCAGCCTCGGTGGACGGGCTGTGAAGGCCACGGGCAGCTTGCCTGCCGAGGCCCTCAAAACCCTGACAGGCTTCTCCGGGGTTCTGTTCTGGGGCGCAACCGCGCAGGCCCGCGCCTATGAACAGGCTTTGGCCGCCCGCACGGGCGCCATCCTGCCGCTGATCACCGCGACACCCGATCTGGCCCGCGTGATGGGCGAGCGTCATGTCTGTGTGGACACCACCGCCTCGGGCGGCAATGCCGCACTGCTCGCAGGGCAAAGCTAGGGGGTCGACTTTCGCTTTGCGAAAGCCGATCCAAGCGAGGGGCGCTGCCCCTCGCGCTCCCCGGGATATTTCTGGAAAGAGGAAGCCGAGAGGGAGGCAGTCAGTCTGGCCTCTATTGGGGCTTTCCGCCGGCGCGTTTTGGGCCTAGCCTTCTGGGATGTTTCCATTTCGCGACCATAATCCGAGCGGGCGCACACCCTATGTGACCTACGCGCTGATCGCTGCGAATATCGCAGTGTTTTTGAGCTATTGGCATTTGTTTGCCGATCCGCGCGCGCTCTCTGAGTTTTACACCGACTATGCGCTGATCCCCGCAGCGATCACCGCCGGGCAAGGCTATGAGGGGCTTGTGAGTTCGATGTTTCTGCATGGCGGGGTGATGCATCTCGGGGGGAATATGCTGTTTTTGTGGATTTTTGGCGACAATATGGAAGACGAGATGGGCCATCTCGGGTTTTTCGGGTTTTATATCATGGCCGGGCTGCTTGCGGGCTTTGTGCACGTTTTGTTTGCGCCCGGCTCTGCTGTGCCGACCGTCGGTGCATCCGGTGCGATTGCGGGTGTGATGGGGGGCTATCTTCTGCTGTTTCCGCGCGCCAAAGTTGATATCCTGTTGATTATCATCATCTTCTTTCGCGTCGTGACCCTACCGGCCTATGTGATGCTGGCGGTCTGGTTTGGCCTGCAGTTTTTTGGCGGGCTGGGCGCGGACCCGGACTCTGGCGGTGTCGCCTATTGGGCGCATTCGGGCGGTTTTATCGCCGGGCTTGTGCTTACACTCCCGACATTTATGCGCCTTGGCGGGCCGCGCTTCTGGCGGGAGAGCGGCTTTCATCCGCCCCACCCTCAAACACGATACGATCGCTCGCGCATTCCCACGATCAGGAGACGGAAATGACCCGACCCCATAGGCTCACCTGCCATTGCGGTGCCGTCGAGCTTGCGGTGACGCTGACAAACGGGCTTGCCACGGCACGGCGCTGTGATTGTTCTTTTTGCCGCCGGCGCGGGGCTGTCGCCGTGAGCGCGCCTCTGGACGGGATCAAGATCGTCAAGGGAGAGGAAAACCTCGCGCTCTATCAATGGGGTTTGAGGACGGCGAAGCATTATTTCTGCAAAACCTGCGGCATATACACCCACCACCAGCGCCGCTCGAACCCGAACGAATACGGCGTCAATATGGGCGCGCTTGAGGGCGTCAACCCCTCACAGCACGACCCGATCCCCTGGGCCGACGGGGTCAACCACCCGGCTGATCGCTAAAAACTAGCTGTTGCGGATGAGCTTGCAGAGCGGATCAAACATCGCATCATTGGAGCAGATGATCTCGCCTGTGTCCAGAATACGCGCCTCAGGGTCGATCGCTTCGGCAAAGCCGCCGGCTTCGCGCACAATCAGCATCCCTGCGGCCAGATCCCATTCGCTGAGGCCGCGCTCCCAATAGCCGTCAAAGCGGCCCGCAGCGACATAAGCCATATCCAGCGAGGCCGCACCCCAGCGGCGCACCCCCGCACAGCCTGGCAAAACGCGCGCCAGATCTTTCAACGTGGCCGGCAAATCGCCGTGGCCTGAAAACGGAAGGCCCGTTGCGAAAACACATTCGTTCATGTGGCGGCGGCCAGAAACGCGCAGACGGCGGGCGTGATCCTGCCAGGCGCCCGAGCCTTTCTCGGCGTAAAACATCTCGTCTTTGGCGGGGTCAAACACCACAGCCGAAATAACCTCGCCCTTGTGCTCCAGCGCGATCGACACAGCCCAATGCGGCATTCCGTGCAAATAATTGGTCGTGCCATCCAGCGGATCAACGATCCAGCGGCGTGTCGGGTCCTGACCCTCTTCCACACCGCCCTCCTCGGCGACCCAGCCATATGTCGGGCGCGCGCCCATCAGCTCTTCTTTAATGATCGCTTCAGCGCGCAAATCGGCTTTGCTGACAAAATCGCCTGCGCCCTTTTGAGAGACCTGAAGCGCCTCGACCTCGCGAAAATCCTTCACAAGGCTGCGGCCCGCCTTGCGGGCGGCTTTGATCATCACGTTCAGATTCGCGCTGGCTTGCATGGCTCAAGCTCCTTCGGGGGGTGTCAAACCGCGGCTATACGCCTTGGCCGCGCCCCGCGCAACCCATAGCAACACAGCCTAGCCCCTTTGCAGGCGAATGGGGATTTCGCGGGCCAGCTTGAGAAAATGCGCCATGAAGGGCAGGCTGGCATCCTCTTCGCGCACGGCCGCATAGAGCCGCTTGGTCACGCCCGCCGCAGTCAGCGGGCGGGTGATATACTCCGCTGACGACTTCACTTCGCGCAAAACCCAGTCGGGCAGCACAGAGACCCCGCGCCCCGCCGCGACCAACATGAGGATCACCGCGGTCAGCTCGACCTGACGCACCGCCAGCGGCTCGACCTTAGCAGGCGACAGAAGCTCGGAGAAAATATCAAGCCGCGCGCGCTCCACAGGATATGTGATCAGGGTTTCGCCCCTGAAGTCTTCCGCTTCCACAAAGGCTTTCTCGGCGAGCTTGTGCTTGGCGGAGGCCACAAAAACGGGCGCGTAATCAAACAGCGGCACAAAAACAACGCCCTTGAGCGTTTCAGGGTCAGAGGAAATCACCACATCCACCTCCTCGCGCATCAGCGCCGGCAGAGCCTCAAAGGCCAGACCCGGACGGATATCCACATCGACCTCAGGCCAGGGCGCGCGGAACTGCTCGAGCACCGGAAAAAGCCACTCAAAACAGGCATGACACTCAATAGCGATGTGCAGCCGCCCGGCACTGCCCTGACGCAGCCCCATAAACTCGGCCTCAAGCGCGGCAATCTCGGGCAAGACCTTCTCGGCCACCCGCAACAATCGAAAGCCGGCCGCCGAAAGCTTCATCGGCTTGGAGCGGCGCACGAAAAGCTCGACTCCGGCCTGATCCTCGATCCCCTTGATCTGATGGGACAGCGCCGATTGCGTGATGTTGAGACGGTCGGCGGCGCGGGCCAGACCACCCTCCTCATGAATCGCCTGAATGGTGCGCAGATGGCGGAACTCGATGTGCATATGTGAATACACCTCATAATGAGAATGAAAGTTATGAATTTGTCTCACATTCATTTTGCAGGCACAAGAGGGCAACCGCCATGAAAGGCCCCTGTTATGACACCTGACGTCTCGTTTGAATTTTTCCCGCCCAAAACCCTTGAAGCCGCCTTCAAGCTGCATGAAGCCGTGCAATCGCTTGCGCCGCTGGCGCCCCGGTTTGTCTCCGTCACCTATGGCGCAGGCGGAACCACCCGCGCCCTGACGCGCGAAGCCGCCCAAACCCTGCACAAGACAACGGGCCTGCGTGTGGCGGCACATCTCACCTGTGTCGACGCGACCCGCGCAGAGACGCTCGCGATCGCGCGCGACTATGCCAAGGCGGGGATCACCGATATCGTCGCATTGCGCGGCGATGCGCCCAAAGGGGCGGGCGGCTTTTTGGCCCATCCCGAAGGGTTTGACTCCTCTGTTGCGCTGATTTCTGCGCTCAAGGCCGAGGGCGACTTTAACATCTGCGTGGGCGCCTACCCCGAGCCACACCCTGATGCGGCCTATGCGGGGGCGGACATCGACCACCTCAAGCGCAAATTTGAGGCCGGGGCAGATGAGGCCATCACGCAGTTTTTCTTTGATCCGGTCCATTTCCTGCGCTTCCGTGATGCCTGCGCCAAGGCCGGGGTCGACGGAAAAATCACCCCCGGCATCCTGCCGATCGAGAACTGGGAGAGCGCAAAGCGCTTTGCCGCGCGCTGTGGCGCATCGGTGCCGGCCGAGCTTGACGATGCCTTTGCCAAGGCCGCGCGCGACGGGCGTGAGGAGCTTCTGGCGACGGCGCAGGCCACAGAGCTTTGCGACATCCTGATCGGGGAAGGCGTGGAGCGCCTGCATTTCTACACGCTCAACCGCCCCGCGCTCACCCGTGACATCTGTATGGCGCTCGGGCTTGAGCCGCGGGCCGCCCTACGCAACGTGGCGTAAGAGTTGCGCCCCCTGCGGGGCCGCCGTAGCCTCGCAGAAAATGTCGAGACGGAGCGCCCATGACCCAGACCCGCAGGATTGCCAAAAGCCCGGATGAGCTGCCTGACCTAGCGGCGACACTGGCCCGCTCCGGGCTTGAATTCATGCAAGATGTGCGCGACGGCAAGCTCGCCGGTCCGCCGATCGGCGCGCTGATGGGCTTCTGGCCGACCGTTGTGGAAGAGGGCAAAACCGTTTTCACCGGCCGCCCCGAGTTTGATGTGACCAACCCGATGGGCACAGTGCATGGCGGCTGGTATGGCACCATTCTGGACAGCTGCATGGCCTGCGCCGTGATGACGCTTGTGCCCAAAGGCTCGGTCTATACCACGCTTGAATTCAAGGTGAATATCCTGCGCTCGATCCCGCTTGGCACAGATGTGGAAGCGATCGGAACCTGCCAGCACGCGGGCCGCTCGACCGGGATTGCCAGTGGCGAGATCAGGGGTGTGGCGGATGGCAAGCTCTATGCCACAGGCTCCACCACCTGTATCATCATGAAACTGGAATGAGCTTTTGCGCCGCGCTTCGCGCAGCGCCCGATGCGCTCGCAAGCGAGCGCCACCGGGGGGGCTTGACGCCCCCCGGACCCCCCTCGGATATTTTCAGAAAGAAAAAGAGCAGGCTCAGTCCAGCAGCGCGCCGTGGATCAGCGCCTTCAGCTCGGCGCGGTTGCTATAGGTGGAGGAGGGAATGAGCTGGGTGAAGAAGACCACGCTCAAGTGCTCGACCGGGTCGGTCCAGAAATAGGTGCTCGCCAGACCGCCCCAGCCGAAATCTCCGACCGAGCCTTGAACCCGCACGCGGGCCGGATCAAGCACCACGGCACCGCCAAGGCCAAAGCCCATGCCTGTCATGGGCATTTCGGCAAAGCTTGCCGCGCCCATCGAGGCAATGTCGCCTGCAAGGTGATTGCGCCTCATGAAACAAAGGGTGCGGGGGCTGAGCAGGCGCGCGCCCGCGAGCGCGCCGCCGCGGCGGACCATCTCGCCAAAGCGCATATAATCCTCCAGTGTCGACACCAGCCCGCCCCCGCCGGCATGAAGCCCGACGCGGCCCGCAGCAAAGCGGCTGTCCCGGGCACTGTCAAAGAGCGCGAGCGGCTCTCCCTCGCGCGCTTCGTAACAATCGGCAAAGCGGGGCAGCTTGTGCTCTGGCACATCAAAGCCCGTGTCCTCCATGGCCAGCGGCTCAAAGATCTCGCGCTGCATGATCTCGGCGAGCGACTGCCCGGTGATCACTTCGATCACACGGCCAATCACGTCGATCCCCACCGAGTATTCCCAAGCGGTTCCGGGCTGAAAGCAGAGCGGCAGCTCTGCCAAGTCCTTGCACCAGGCCTGAAGCGTGACGCCCTGCAAGCCGATTTCGGAGAACCGGCGCGCATAAGCTTGCGGCACAACACCGGTGTTGAAGCCATAGGTCATGCCGCTGGTATGGGTGAGCAACTCATGCAGCGTGGGGCTGCGGGCGGGGTCGGTCTGGTCTTCTTCTGTGGCTCCGGGGCGCAGGGCGCGCATCTGGCCAAACTCGGGCAGATAGGCCGCCACGGGGCTATCCAGCACAAGCTGTCCGCGCTCCACCAGCATCATCAGAAGCGTGGTCGTCACCAGCTTGGTCATCGAATAGATCCGCACAATCGTGTCGCGCTCATAAGCCTGAGCGCGCGCCAGCGAGGCCAGACCATCCGCCGCAAAAAAGGCCTCCTCGCCGTGGCGATACACCAGCAGCGAGGAGCCGCTATAGCGCCCCGCCTCGCGGTAGCCGCGCATCCAGTCCTCGATCCGTTTCAGCCGTGCTCTGTCCATTGCCTGTCTCCCGCTGTGCTTTTGCCATACTGCGCCCCGCCCGCGGGCACTTCAAGTCGCCCCTTGCGGCGCGGCACGATTTGGGAAACCTTTGCAACAGGTTTTCCCGAAAGGCTCCAAATGCAAGACGCACCCCAAAACCCTATCCCCGAAAAAACCACCGGCGTGGCACATCTCTTTGCCGCAACGCGCTATTCTTTTCAGGGCCTGCTCCGCCTGTGGGGGGAAACCGCCTTTCGCCACGAGCTTTTGGCGGGTCTGCTCGGGCTTGGGCTGCTGCTCGGTATGGGGGCGCCAGCGCTCTGGATCGTGGCTGTGGCGGTGCTGGCGCTCCTCACACTGGCGATCGAGGCGCTGAACACGGCCATCGAGGAAATCGTGGATCATGTCTCCCCGGAGTGGTCGCGCGCCGCCAAACACGCCAAGGACATGGGCTCTTTTGCGGTCATGGCGCTGCTCTTGGCCACGGGGCTGGTCTTTGGCTGCGCGCTCTGGAGCAGCTTTACAGCATAAATAGTATCCGCTCACAGGCTATCCACAAGTTATTGGGGTTATCCACAACAAATAGCTTTACAGGGCCAGAACGCCCCGCTTACCATATTTGGTAGGACAACGGGGTTAAACCCCATCCTATCGGGCACATCAGGCTGTTTGCGCGGCATAAGAGCGGGCAGCCTGACGCAAAATGAGGTGGCGAAATGGCACTATCAGAGCACTATATCGACGACGAAATTCACCCCATCGACATTGTGCAGAGCCTTGCCTCGCACAATGACTGGGAGTTCGACCGCGTGGCCGACAACCAGATTTCCATGTCTGTCGAAGGCCAGTGGCGCACCTATGGGGTCACGCTCGCCTGGTCTGACTATGACGAGACCCTGCGGATGATCTGCACCTTCGAGATGGAGCCGCCCGAAGACCGCCTGCCCGATCTTTACGGATCGCTCAACGAGGTCAACGATCAGTGCTGGACAGGGGCCTTCTCCTACTGGGCCGAACAAAAGCTGATGGTCTACAAATACGGCCTCGTCCTCGCGGGCGGCATTCTGGCCTCGCCCGAGCAAATCGACACGCTGATCAACAACGCGGTCTTTGCCTCTGAGCGCTACTACCCGGCCTTCCAGCTTGTGGTCTGGGGCGGGCGCACGCCACGGGAGGCGATGCAAGTCGCCATTGCAGAGGCCTACGGCCACGCGTAACCTACCCCCGAACGCTTTTGGGGGCAGATATGACATATTCTGATATTGCAACAAAAGGCCTTGTTTTGCTGGGCTGCGGCAAAATGGGCTCGGCCATGCTCGAGGGCTGGCTCAAGGGCGGGCTGCCCGCCAGCTCTGTCTATGTGATTGATCCAAAGCCCTCCGAGTGGCTCAAAACCACGGGCGCGCACCTGAACACAGAGCTGCCCGACGCCCCCGCCATTGTGATTGTCGCCGTCAAGCCGCAGATGATGGGTGCGGCCCTGCCCACGCTTCAGGCCATGGGCGGCGGCGCAACACTGGTGATCTCTGTCGCCGCAGGCACGCCGATCAAGCATTTTGAGGCCGTGCTTGGCGCCGATACCCCGATCGTGCGCGCCATGCCCAACACGCCCGCCGCCGTCGCTCAAGGCATCACCGCACTGGTCGGCAATTCGGCCAGCACAGCGGCCCATCTCAACGCCGCCCAAGCCCTGCTTGAGGCCGTCGGAACAGTCGTGCGCCTGAAATCCGAAAGCCAGATCGATGCGGTCACAGGCCTGTCAGGCTCCGGCCCCGCCTATGTCTTCCATCTGATCGAATGTCTCGCCGCCGCCGGCGAAGCCCAGGGCCTTGCGCCCGATCTGGCGCTGCAACTCGCCAAGGCCACAGTCGCCGGCGCCGGCGCCCTCGCCATCGCCTCAAGCGAGACACCGAGCCAGCTGCGCGTCAATGTGACAAGCCCCAATGGCACAACCCAAGCGGGCCTTGACGAGCTGATGGACAGCGACCGCGGCCTGCCGCCGCTGATCCGCCGCACAGTCGCCGCCGCCACCAACCGCTCAAAGGAGCTTGCGCGCGATGCCTGATCCCCGTGTGCCCCCCATCGGGTTTGACGACTTTCTCAAAGTCGATATCCGCGTCGGAACCGTGATCGACGCCGCGCCCTACCCCGAGGCGCGCAAACCCGCGATCAAACTGGTGGTGGATTTCGGCAACGAGATCGGTGCGAAAAAATCCTCCGCCCAGATCACAGACCATTACACCCCCGAGGCGCTGATCGGCCAACAGGTCATCGCCGTGGTCAATTTCCCGCCAAGACAGATCGGCAAGTTCATGTCCGAAGTGCTTGTTCTGGGTCTGCATGATACAGAGGGTGGCGTCGTGCTTTTGCGCCCCGACACCCCTGTGCCCAACGGCGAAAGAATGAGCTGAACCATGAAAAAAATCCTGATCTCCCGCGCCCTGACCGAGGCCGTCATGGAGCGCGCCCGCGCCAGCTATGATGTCACGCTGCGCAGCGCCGACAGCCCGATGAGCGCGGCCGAAATGCGCTCCTCCCTTGTGCTCTATGATGGCATGATCCCGACATTGGGCGATCTGTTTTCAGCCGGAATTTTTGCCGAATTCGGCCGCACAAAGTGCAAGATCCTCGCCAATTTCGGGGTCGGCATCAACCATATCGATGTGGCCGCAGCGCGCGATCACGGCATCACGGTGACAAACACTCCGGGCGCCGTGACAGATGCCACCGCCGATATCGGCCTCACCCTGCTCTTGATGTCGGCCCGCCGCGCCGGCGAAGGCGAGCGCCTCGCCCGTTCGGGCCGCTGGACAGGCTGGACCCCGACCCAGATGCTCGGCAGCCACGTCAGCGGCAAAACACTCGGCATCGTCGGCATGGGCCGGATCGGGCAGGCCATCGCACGGCGCTGCCACTTCGGCTTTGGCATGAGCGTCCGGTTTTTCAACCGCTCGCCAAAAGAGGTCGATTTCCCGGCAACGCAGATCGCAAGCCTTGAAGCCCTCGCCGCCGAGGTCGACTTTCTGGTCGTCGCCACACCCGGCGGCGCAGACACAACCCATCTGATCAACGCGAGCACCTTTGCCGCCATGAAACCGACAGCCCATTTTATCAATATCGCCCGCGGCGAGATTGTCGATGAAACGGCCCTGATTGCCGCCCTGCAGGCGCGCGCCATCGCCGGCGCCGGCCTTGATGTCTACGAACATGAACCAGAGCTGCCCGAGGCGCTGCGCCGGCTCGAGACAGTCACACTGCTGCCCCATCTTGGCACAGCCACAGAAGAAGTCCGCGACAACATGGGCCATATGAGCCTTGATAACCTTGACGCCTTCTTTGCCGGCAAAACACCCCCGAACGCGCTCTAATGCTTGACGCCCGCGCATCTGATGGGTGATCTTGGCCAAACTCTCAAGGAAAGTGACCCCATGCACCAGCCCGTCATCTCAGGAACCGGCGTGTTCACGCCCCGCGAAACGATCACAAACGCCGAGCTGGTGGCCTCCTTCAACGCCTACGCCGAGGCCTTCAATGCCACACACGCCGATGCCATCGCCGCTGGCGACATCGAAGCCAAGGCCGGCTCCTCGGTCGAGTTCATCCTCAAGGCCTCAGGCATCGAGCAACGCTATGTGATGGACAAAAAAGGCGTGCTCGACCCCGCCATCATGCACCCGGTTTTGCGCGAGCGCACCGATGACGAGCCGGGCATCATGGCAGAAATGGCGCTGGATGCCTGCCAAAAGGCGCTCAAAGCGGCCGGCGTCGCGGCCAGCGAGGTCGATCTCGTGATCTGCGCCGCCTCCAATCATGAGCGCGCCTACCCCGCCATCGCCGTCGAAATCCAGCAGCTCCTCGGCGCGGGCGGTTTTGCCTTTGATATGAATGTCGCCTGCTCCTCGGCCACCTTCGGCATTCAGGCCGCCTCCGATATGATCCGCGCAGGCTCCGCAAAGAAGGCCCTCGTGGTCAATCCCGAAATCTGCTCGGGCCATCTGGAGTGGCGCGACCGCGACTGCCATTTCATTTTCGGCGATGTCTGCACCGCCACCCTGATCGAGCGCGAAGATGCGGCCCGAACCCCGCTCTTCAAAATCCGCTCGACCCGCTGCGCCACAGAATTCTCCAACAATATCCGCAACAACAACGGCTTTTTGCGCCGCACCCGCACCCGGGGGCAGACCTTGGATGACCGCCGCGATATGCAATTCATGCAAGAAGGCCGCAAGGTTTTCAAAGAGGTCGTGCCGATGGTCTCCGCCCATATCCTCGCCCATCTGGAGGCCGAGGGCCTCACAGCCGGGGCGCTCAAACGGATGTGGCTCCACCAGGCCAACAAAAGCATGAACGATTTTGTCGGCCGCAAGGTGCTGGGCCGCGTGCCCGCCCCCGACGAACAGCCCAACATCCTGCAAGATTACGCCAATACGTCCTCCGCCGGCAGCATCATCGCCTTCTCCAAACACCAATCCGGCCTCGCGCCCGGCGACATCGGCGTGATCTGCTCGTTTGGCGCCGGCTACTCCGTTGGCTCGGTGATCGTTGAGCGCCTCTAACCCTTTTTCTTTCCAGAAATATCCCGGGGGGAGGGTCATAAGCCTGTGGCTTATGACCCCGGGGGGCTGGCCCCCCGCCCCGCGCGCCGCAGATCTGCGACGGCCTGAGGCCGGCGGTTAAGCCCCGCCAGAAATCTCGCCTGTAATCTTGCCCGCAATCTTGCCAGAAATCTCGTCTGTAATCTCACCCGCAATCTCGCCGACAGCCTCGCGCCAATGGCGGCGGCACAGGCTCACATAGGTCTCGTTGCCACCCACCAGAATTTGCGCCCCGTCCATCAGCGGCGTGCCGTCCGGCCCGTTGCGCACAACCATGGTCGCCTTGCGCCCGCAGTGGCAAATCGTGCGCACTTCGCGCATCTCGTCGGCCCAGGCCAGCAAGGCCGCCGAGCTTGGAAAAAGCTCGCCCCGAAAATCGACCCGCAGCCCGTAGCACATCACGGGAATGTGAAGATCATCCACCGCCCGTGCCAGCTGCCAGACCTGTTCTTTCTCCATAAAATGCGCCTCATCGACAAAAACACAGGCCACAGGCCCCTGCTCCAGTCGCGATTTGATCTTCTCAAACAGGTCATCCCCCTGAGAAAACGTGTCCGCATCCGCACCGATTCCGATTCGGCTCGCAATCCGGCCCTTGCCCGCGCGCTCGTCAAACGCCGCCAGCATCAGATAAGGAACCATCCCGCGTTCGCGATAATTATGCGCCGCCTGCAAAAGCACGGCCGACTTTCCGGCGTTCATGGTCGAGTAATTGAAATAAAGCTTAGCCATGAGGTGTTTTAGCTCTAAACCACAGGTTTTCAAGCCGTTTGGGCCGAAAAACAAGCCGTCCGTCCGTCTGCCGCGCGCCGCCCGCAGCGCCCATAAAAAAAGCCCTGCTGCCTGATCAAACAGACAACAGGGCGCACTCGTTACCTGCTGGGGCCGCGCGGCTTATCCGTGCAGACAGGCCACTGGGGATGGAGCATACACGCACCACGCGACCCCGAGGGCTTTTGCAAGGCGCATACAAGCCCTGCGCAAAACCCTTACGCTTGGCGACTATAACACGCGTCGCCCACTCACTAACACCTGAAAACCGCAGGTTATTACACCATGACATTTACCAACAAACCGTTTAATGGGAAACCCATTGTTCAATTCCCCTATGATTGGTCTATCGGGGAAAAGTTGGGAAAGAGTTAATGGCAGGCATCGGAAGCTACTTAAAAAAGCACACAGAAGCTTTGGTCAAAGATGTAGGAATAGAACCCGCCTGCACCCTGACCGGCAAATCCAAGGCCACTTTGGGCCGCTATTATTCAGACAATGAAGAGCACGCAGATCGCTTTATGCCGATTGACGCGGTGGCCGCCCTCGAAGAGGCCGCCAGCTTCCCCCATGTCACCTCGGCCCTCGCCGATCTCAAGGGAATCACCCTCTCCTACGACGACCGCCGCCGCAACACAGCCGACAAAGGCGGCATCAATGCCGATGTCATCGCGCTCAGCCAGCGTTTCGCCATGCTGATGGCCGAATATCAGCAATCCATTCAGGACGGCGTGATCACGGTCAATGAGGCCAAACGCCTGCTCAAGGAAACAACCGCCTTGCAGCAGGTTCTGATCGAGATGAAGCTACATCTCGAAGACGGCCCGCTCTAAAGCGGCGCGCCCGCGCCGCAATCACACCAAGGCGCTACCCGCGCGGCGGCAGCGCGCCGCTGCCGCCCTCGGCCACCCCGCCATAGTCGCGGCGCGTGTGCAAAAGCGGCGTGCCATCCGGCCCCAGAGTCACAGTCTGCACCGCTCCAAACAAAACATGATGTGTGCCCACAAGGCTCTGTTCGCTCAAAAGGCACTCATAGCTTGCAAGCCCGTCCTCAAGTCGCAAAAGCCCGCTGCCGGTCCGCACCCAGCGCCCTTGGGCAAAGCGGTCCTCGCCCTGCCCGCTGCGCCCCGCAAACCGCTCCGAAAGCGCCTGATGCGCCGCGCTCAAGAGCGTCACACAAAATACACCATTGGCGCGGATCAGCTGCGCAGTGCTGCTCTCGTGATGCAAACAAATCAGCACGCGCGGCGCATCCACATCCGCCGACACGCTCGAAAACGCCGTCACAGTGACGCCGCCGCGCCCCGCAATCCCGTCAGTCGTCACGATATAAACAGAGTTCGCCGCCCGGCTCATCGCCTCAAGAAACCGTCCGCGCAAATCGCCCTGTGCCTGATCGCTCATAGTGCCCGTCCTGCCTGCTTCATTTCTCCGCCCCCGCTCTGCCACGCCCTCC
>JAHBAN010000174.1 GCA_018500075.1 Flavobacteriia bacterium
AGATGTGTATAAGAGACAGGCCTGCGGCCCACGGGGCGGGGGCTTTACGGATACATCGCCTTTGGCGGCGAAATAGAGACGGATTATGCGCTGGGCCGGCGTTCGACGCATTTCACAGGCGGGCTTGGGGCGGCGCTTGTGTCGGGCGCTGTTGTGCCGCTCGGGGCCGACGCCAAGCCCGATCAGCCGCCCCGCCGCCTGAAGCCGGATGCGCGGTTTGACGGCGGGCGGCTGCGCTTTGTGAGCGGGCCGCAGACCGGGCTGTATCATCCGGATATGCTTGCGGCTTTTGAGACGACGCGCTTTCGCAAGAGCGGCCATGCAAACCGGCAGGCGGCCAAACTTGAGCATGATGGCGCGCCTTTTGCAGCCGAGGGGCAGCTCGGGATTGTCTCGGAAGTGATTGTTCTGGGCGATATCCAGATGACCGGGCAAGGCGAGCCTTTTGTCTTGTTGGCCGAACATCAGACCATGGGCGGCTACCCGCGGATCGGCGCGGTGATTGCGCAGGATGTGGCGCGGATCGCGCAGGCGAGTGCCGGCGCCGAGCTTTGGTTTGAGCGGATCACGCTTGCGGAGGCCGACGCGCTGCACACGCCTGACAGCGAGCTTTTGCGCAGGATTAGAGACACAACCGAGCCGCTTGTGCGCGACCCGCACGAGATAGGCGATTTGCTGGGCTATCAGCTGATCAGCGGAATGATCACAGGACAGGAGGATTAGGACATGGTTATGAAAGTCGATCTCAATTCGGACATGGGCGAGGGCTTTGGCCCCTGGAGCATGGGCGACGACGGGGCGCTTCTGGATGTGATCACCTCGGCCAATATTGCCTGTGGATTTCACGCGGGGGACCCTGATGTTATGGCGCAGACCATGCGGCTTGCGGCCCAGAACGGGGTGGGTATCGGGGCGCATCCGGGGTTTGCGGACCTCAAGGGCTTTGGCCGGCGGCGGCACACCCTTGGCGCAGAAGAACTGGGCAATCTGATCGCTTACCAGCTTGGGGCCGCTGAAGGCATGGCCAAGAGCCTTGGGGCGCGGGTGCGGCACTTTAAGCTGCATGGCGCTTTGGCGAATATGTGTGCCGAAGACGCCGATCTGGCCCGGACCTGTTACAGCGCGGCGCTGCGGGTGAACCCCGATATTATCCTGATGGTTCTGGCCGAGACGGCGCAGCAGGCCGTTGTGCAGGAGCTGGGCGCGCGCTGGGCGGGGGAGATTTTTGCCGACCGCGCCTATGAGGACGACGCCACGCTTGTCGACCGCTCAAAGCCCGGCGCTGTGTTGCATGATGCGGAGGCGGCGGCGGAGCGGATTCTCGGGATGCTGCGCGAGGATGCGATTGTTGCAAAGAGCGGCAAGCGGATCCCGGCGAAGATCGACACGATCTGTTTGCACGGCGATACGCCCGAAGCCGTCGAGATGGCCCGCGCGCTCAGAACCAAGCTGAGCGCGGCGGGCGTGACGCTCGCGCAGTTTTAGGGGGAAGCGGCGCGCGCTGTGATCAGGCCGTGCGGGCGCAGAGGGCATCACCTATGCGCAAGAGCTGGACGGGTTGGAGACGGGGGTCTTTGGACAGTGTCACACCCTTTCAATGCGCCCGTCCGGAGCGATGTGAACTGTGTCACCCGACTGAAACGGCGGATCGGGTAGAACGACAACCGGAATGGTCGGCCAGCCCATTTGACGGGCAACAACGACGCCCACAGGCAGGATTGCATCGCGCCCGCCAAGGATCAGCGCTTTGGGGGCGACGCCTTTGTAAAACAGCTCGAGGATCACCGCCGAGGAGCTGCTGGAGCCAATGAGCTGCGGGAGCACGAGGATCTTGTCCTTGATGGCCTGACCGCGCTGTGGATGACCGGCGAGTGTGACCTCTGAGGTGACAGGATTGACGCCGCCCCAAAAGCTGATCGGGGCGTCAAAGCGCAGAACCTCGCCCTGTGCTGTGCCTTGGAAAAGAACGTCGGCGTGCCAGCTCATGTCCAAAGCTCCTGATCCCAGATCACGCGTCCCGCCTGTGCGCTTTGCACGCAGTCGGACAGGGCGCCAAAGACCGGTAGATGTCCGGTGTTGCCGGTGGCGTAATGCGCGAATTTGGCGGAGTTGGTCATCATGACGCCCGGCTCGGCGGGGAGAATTGGGGTCACGACCACGCAGGTATCCACCACAAATTCCACACCGAGCGCGGCGAGCGCCTTATCTGCGCCGCTGGCTTCAAGCTCGGTCAGGGTATGGCGGCCCATGCAGATATAGACCGGCACCTTGAAGGCCGTGCCACGCGCGAGCCGCAGCACCTCCTGACATTCGGCTGTGCTGAAATGCGGGCTGCCCAGCGCCACGCTGTCGATGGGTCCGGCCTTGGCGAGGCTGAGACGATCGCGCGCCTCAAGGATCATCTCATGTGTGAGAGAGAGGGTCTGTTCGGGGGCGGCCCCGCCGAGGGCGCTGGAGAGGTCGGGGGCTTCTGGCGTGATCCCGACAATATGGGTCAGGGCGACAGCTCCGGTCGAGGCTGCGCCGGCGCAGAGCGCCTTGAGATCGTCATCGCTGGCACCGCCGGGCATCCCTGTGACGGCGCAGACCGTTTCGCCGGCGAGCCGCCCGATCATTGACCCGAGCACGGGAAAGAAGGCGGATTGCGCGCGCAGGGCCGGGTTTAATCCGCTCACATCCAGCACCAGTTTGGCGTGGCGGTTTTGGGACATATGCAGCCCGTAATAGGGCGCACGGGCCGAGATTGCGCAGGCGATATCGAGAAAATCGCCATAGCGGTTGGTGCGCGCGCCCAGCACCGTATTTGTGAAGGCGACAGCGTTTGACTCGCCCCAGGCGACCTGCTGACCCAGCGCAGGCCGCGCGCCCGCCTGATAGGGCGCGCAGGTCCAACTGGGCGTGCAGCCCATCCGCTCATGCGCCACCATCAGGCGATAGGCCATCTTGCGCTCTGCGGCGGGCAAGCGGGATTGATCGGGCTTGAGCAGATTGAGCGCGCCGACATTTGTTGTTGAGGGCACTTTGACGCGAGCGCCGTTTTCGACCAGCTTCTCGCAATAGAGCGCGCCGGAGTCGCCGTGATAGAGGCAGCCGTCGATATGGCTTGAATGGAAATCCACCAACCGCTCCGCCCCGAGCATCCGGGCGGTCTCGGTCACGACCTCAAGTGCCATGCGGTCCCCTTCGGTGCCTGTTGCGCCGCTGAGAATTGCCTTTTCTTCGTGGGTCAGAAGCATAGCACACCAGAACCATTCGGGTTAACGAGGAGTCATTGCTGCGCTGGTTTCTTCCATGACACAAGACAAAATGTCACGACCAGAGGCCATATCCGTGCACAGCGCCGCCCCCAAAGCCAAAGAGACGCGCCACGCAGGGACGGGCGACAAAGGCCGCAAAGCTCAACGGTAGCCTGACTGGCCTTGTCCGCTTGGCCCGCCTTACGAGGCATCGGCCAGAGATCGCACTGAGTGGCAGATATTACCCGCCTATGCGTGTTTGCAGAATCTGCATAGTGGTGTGGACTGTTCACAGCCTGCGACAACGGTTGGATTGCTCAGTCTCGCCAAGCCCCGGAACGAACCACAATCTTGTGAGACCGTACCCCGGAACCCGCCATTAGCCGTAGGAAAACCGACACGCCGACATAGGTTGACTTTGAAAATGGCAACGCAAACGCAAACGCTGCAAAAGCAGGTGTTCATCACTTCGCGGGAACCGTTGCGCTCCGGGCAGGCGGCAAAAATGGATCAAGTCAGACCATTGACTTGGGTATAAGAATCTGCTGATATAAATTGAACATAAAGTTCAAATATGAACAATCGTCAGGAGGACGCTATGGCTGCGCCGAAACAATTCCCATCTATCGAACCAAGCGACGTGGAAATTCCAGATGGAAAATCGCTGGGTGAATGGATCGAGAGTCGCGTTGCGCGTTATGAAACACGAACGCTGGACTGGAATGCCCTGAAGTTTCAGGCTGATTATGATCCAAAATACAAACGCGCTCAGATGCGCTATATCGGAACGGGTGCGACCGGTGTCGTGGCGGATGACAATGTTGTTCCAGCAGAGAATTTCACATTCTCGACCATGGTGCTTCCTGCGGGTTGCGAAGGTCCGCTTCACATTCACCGCGACGCTGAAGAAGTGTTTTTCATCCTTAAAGGTCATAAGATCCGGCTGTTTATTGAACACGAAGGTGAAGAAGTCGAAACCGTATTAACGGAACGCGACATTATCTCTGTGCCGCCGGGCGTGTATCGCGGTCTGCGCAATGAGGGTATCGAGGAAGCATTGATGTGTGTAATGATTGGAAACCCAAAACCTGTTACACCAACATATCCGGATGACCACCCTGTCGCGAAGTTGAAACGGTAAGCTGCGATGGCTGAGGTTCAGGAGAAAACATCAGGAGGGATCACCTATCAGGAGCGGGACGGCTCTGGTCACGCCTTGGTGTTTCTCCACGGCATCGGCTCCAACGCGTCTTCGTTTTTGCCGCTTCTGGACCTGCTTCCAGCTGACCTTCGAGTGATTATCTGGAATGCGCCCGGATACGGTGGCTCCAGGCCGCTTGCCATGGAGTGGCCTGATGCGAAGGATTATGCCGATGCCTTGGCCGGATTATTCGATCGCCTGGACATCTCGGCCGCGACGGTTGTCGGGCATTCTTTGGGAACACTGATTGGTGCCTCTTTCGCGGCGCAATATCCTCAGCTGGTTGAGCGCTTGATCTTGGCCTCCTGTGCCAGTGGTTATGGCAGCCCGAAGGGGTGCAAACTGCCTGCCGATGTCGGAAAACGGATCGAAGAGCTGGAGCTTCAAGGCCCGTCGGCCTTTGCCGCAGAGCGCGCGCCGCGGCTTGTGTTTGAACCGCGCTTGAACCCCGATATCGTTGCCCGTGTGCAGGAGGCGATGTCACAGGTGGAGCGTGGCGGATATGCCCAAGCTGTCCGGATGTTGGCCTCGGGAGACCTGCCTGCACTGATGTCGCGGGTTCCAGTGGAGACGGGATTCATCATTGGTATCAACGATCGGATCACGCCAGAGCAACAGACGCTCAACGCGGCCCTGGCTTGGGGCAAGGCGACGGGGAAAAGCCCGCAAATCATCCGGATCAATCAGGCAGGTCATGCTGTTTATCTGCAAAAGCCGCAGGAGTTTATCGAAGCTCTTGCAGCCTTTGGAACTCAGAGGGCTATTGTCGACAGACAGGCGGCTGCCGCTGCCATAGGGAGATAGAGATGAGCAATCCAACCAGAGTAGGGTTCTTGCGGGGCATTGTTATGCGCGCGCCAGATATCACGAGCACGACTGATTTTTATACCGAGTTTTGGGGCCTCAAGGTTGTGAAATCCGAAGGCAACATGACTTATCTGCGCGGCACCGGCCCTGAGCCGTTCATCTATGGTCTCAAGGACGCCGCCACTTACGGAATCGAATATGTGCATTTTGGTATGGAAAATCGCGCCGAAATGGATGCGCTTTACACTCATGTAAAAGCTAAGGGAGCGCCTGTGCTGGGCAAACCCGCGACCTTTGACGATTTCATAGGCGGTTACGGCTTTGAGGTCCTCGATCCTGATAACAGGCGCCTGCGCTTCACGACTGATCTGAAAATGAATGCTCAGGATGATGAATTCGCCTATCCGCGCAAGGTTTCTCATGTGGTATTGAACACACCCGATCTGGAGGCGCTGGAACAATGGTATCAGGATGTTCTTGGCTTTCGCACCAGTGATTATTCAGCGGATATGATGGTTTTCATGCGCTGCAACCGCGACCACCACTCCATTGCTTTGGTCCGTGCGCAATATCCCTCCATCAACCACGTGGCCTTCGAAATGCCGGACCTGGACAGCTTTATGCGGGGCATTGGTCGCATGAAACAAAAAGGCCAGGTGCCCAGTTGGGGGCCGGGGCGGCACGGGCCGGGGAACAATCCTTTTGCTTATTTCGTTTCTCCGTCGGGCTATGTGATCGAGTTTACTTCTGAATTGCAGCAAATCGACGAAGCCACCCACGAAGCGAAAGTCTGGTCGCGCACCGACCCAGATTCGATGGATCGCTGGATGACCGCCGGCCCGCCAACACCTGCGCAGCGCGCGGTCATGGCAGGTCGCCCTGACGTCGGGTTCCCAGAACTCAGGAAAGACTAGGCACATGGATTTGGGGTTGAAGGACAAAACGGTTGTCGTGACCGGCGGTTCCTCGGGGATTGGGTTGGCAACCGTGCGCGCGGCTTTAGCTGAAGGGGCCAAGGTTGCGTTCTGTGCGCGCGGTGCCGACCGTTTGTCGAAGGTCGTTGATGAACTGATCCGTGAGTATGGCGGCGAGCGGATAATGGCCCAAGCCTTTTCGGTGTTGGATCCTGCCGCCAACGCGGCCTTCGCGGCGCAGGTGGCCGAACGTTTCGGGGGCTGCGACGCGCTTGTCACCAACGCAGGTCAGGGCCGTGTGTCAACTTATGCCGATACCAGCGATGCCGATTGGCGCGAGGAGCTGGAGCTGAAGTTTTTCAGCCAGCTATACCCGATCCGCGCGTTTGAAGCGCAACTGCGTGCCACAGCCAGCGGCTCGATCACGGCGGTGAACTCCCTGCTCGCCTATCAGCCCGAGCCTCACATGGTTTGTACCTCAGCAGCGCGTGCGGGAGTGCAGAGCCTTCTGAAATCACTGGCAGTAGAATTGGCGCCTGAGATCCGGGTGAACTCGATCCTTTTGGGTCTGGTCGATAGCCAACAATGGCAGCGCCGATTTGATGCGCGAGAGGATCAGAGCCAATCGCGCGGCACGTGGTTTGCTGAACTGGCTGACCGAAAGGCAATTCCGCTGGGCCGCCTTGGTCAAGCCGAAGAAGCCGCCAAAGCACTCGTTTTTCTTGCTTCGCCCGCTGCCAGCTACATCACTGGCGCGAGGTTGGAAGTGTCCGGCGGCGTCTCCCGCTTTATTTGACCTCTCGAATAGAAAGACCGATCATGACCGATACTGTTGGTTACCAAATTGCCCGAAGCCTTGCAGATGCAGGCGTCACGACTGTTTTCGGGGTCATATCAATTCACAATATGCCCCTCCTGGATGGCATCGCCGAACAGGGGCGCATTCGCTTTGTGCCCGCTCGAGGCGAGGCAGGTGCGATGAACATGGCCGATGCGTTTTCGCGGGTTTCAGGACAGATTGGTGTCGTTCTGACCTCGACCGGCACGGCGGCGGGCAACGCGGCGGGCGGGCAAGCCGAGGCACTGACAGCGGGCAGTAAGGTGTTGCACATCACCACGCAGGTCGATCGCGAATTTATGGATCGCGACCGCGCCGCTATTCATGATGTTCCCAAACAACCTGAGATGCTGAAAGGTGTCTCTAAGGCGTATTTTCGAATATGGGATGAGAAATCAGCGATCGGGATCGTGGATGCTGCGATCCGTGCTGCCAGCACGCCACCCACGGGACCAGTCAGTCTGGAGATTCCGGTGGATGTTCAGCGCCTTGATGCGGTGAGCGAATATAGGCTGTCGCCGTTTGTCCCCGCGGTGCCCGGTTTTGATGAAGCGCAAATTGATGCACTGGTAGAGCTGGTAAAGGCAGCCAAACGCCCGATGATCTGGCTTGGTGGTGGCGCGCGCGGGGCTTCGGCTCAGGCTGGCGCGTTGGTCGAACGTGGCTTTGGAGCAGTGACGTCCACTCAAGGGCGCGCAGTGGTGGCTGAGGATAGCCCCGGCACGCTCGGGGCTTTCAACATGACACCCGAGGCGCGCGGAATCTATGCCGCCGCGGACCTGATGATCGTCGTCGGCTCGCGGCTGCGCGGGAATGAAACCATGAACAACAAAATGGTTTTGCCGAAGCCGTTGGTGCAGATCGACGTTGAGCCAAGGCAATGCGGGCGCAACTACCCGGTTGATATGTTCTTGACCGGCGATGCTGCGCAAACGTTGCAGGCGTTGCTTGACCGGTTGCCAGAAGCCCTCGATGTGGACCCGCAGCAACGCTATGACATCTCTATTGCGCGCGCCAAATCCGAGGGTGCTTTACGCGACCGGCTTGGGCCTTACCAAGTGGTAGCGGATCACCTGTTAGGTGTTGTGCCTGCGGGGTCACATCCGTGGGTGCGGGATGTGACCATTTCTAATTCGACTTTTGGCAATCGCTATGTCCAGATTGCGGCCCCCAATCTCGGTGTTCATGCGCTTGGTGGTGGGATCGGGCAAGGGATCGCCATGGGGTGCGGCGCGGCTGTAGCGTCACCTGATGTGCGCACTGTGACCTTGTTAGGAGATGGCGGCTCAATGCTTGGGATTGCGGAACTGATTACGGCGGTTGATGAGGCCCTGAACGTAACCTTTCTTTTGATGAATGATGCAGCTTACGGTGTAATCGAGAATATCCAGGATGCCCAATATGACGGGAGGCGGAATTACTCCGCGCTCAAGACACCCGATTTTGGCAAACTCTGCGATGCCATCGATATGCCGTATATGAAGGTTGATGACATCGAAAGATTCGCAGAGATTTTCGACGCTTCCATGCAAGGCAAAGGTCCTATGGTGGTTGAGGTCGATATGGTGGCAATTGGTCCATTTGCCGAGGCATTTGCAGGCCCACCTGCTGGTGCCGCCGGAAGCAAGGTTTGAGGATGCAACATCTCGCTCTGATCGGGTTTGGGGCCATCGCCCGGACCTTCGTCACCACGCTGTTTGTGCAACCTGAGACGAGGCTGAACAGATTGTCCCTTCTGGTGCGCAGTGGTTCGCCTGACGAGAGTGAGGAACAGGTCCGCAAGCTTTGCGGGTCGCATATGATTGACGTGAAGGTATTTACGGATATGGCGGAGATGCTGGCGTCACATCCCGATCTTGTGGTGGAATGCGCGGGTCAGCAGGCGGTCGCTGAGCATGGCGCGGCCGTGTTAACTGAGGGTATTGATCTCTTGATAGCCTCGGTTGGGGTTTTTGCGGATCAGGACCTCTTCAACCGGCTCAAGACCATAGCGGCACGGAAGGGTGCCCAGATTATACTGCCTGCGGGTGCGATCGGGGGAATTGACGCGTTGGTTGCAGCCCGTCTGTCCGGGTTGAAAGCGGTCCGTTACGCGGGGCGCAAGCCGCCCGGCGCATGGAAGGGAACAGATGCGGAAAACCGAGTTGATCTGGATGCTCTGAAAGAGGAGGCGGTGTTTTTTGAAGGCACGGCCCGCGAGGCGGCAAGGATATTTCCCAAGAACGCCAATGTGGCCGCGACTCTTGCACTGGCGGGGCTTGGCATGGATCATACCCATGTGCGTCTCATCGCAGACCCCAATACGAACGAAAACACGCATGAATATCAGGTTAAATCGAACGCTGTGGATTATGATATGCGCCTTGTTGGCAAGGTGTCTGCGCTGAATCCAAGAACGTCCCTTTCTACCGCCTTCAGTCTCGTCCGCACCGTCCTCAATCGGTCGGATGTAATTGTGATATAGGAGCATGATATGACCTACCCCTTTCCAGATGGGCGCCTTTTTGTCGGCGGTGAATGGCAGTCAGGCACCGGTCCCGAAATCACATCGACTTTTGCCGCAGACGGCAGCGAAAACATGACCTTTGCTAGCGCGTCTAGGGATGATGTTCTGTCGGCCATTGATCGTGCGCGCACGGCACAGGCGGACCCTGCGTGGCGGAATCTCAGACCGCATGAACGGGCAACGTATCTATACCGAATTGCCGACGGAATTAGCGCCAATATTGAGCGGATCTCATGGCTTCAGAGCCGTGATACCAGCAAGACCCGCACCGAAGCGCACGCCCTGGCGGGGTCTGCGGCGGCCACGTTTCGCTATTTTGGTGCTGTTTTGGAAACCTCCGATGACCTTATGACCACCCCGCGTGGTGCGTATCAGAGCTTTTCCGTCCATGATTCGATCGGGCTTGTGAGTGCGATTACACCGTGGAATTCCCCGATTGCCTCTGACGCACAGAAAGCAGCACCCGCGCTGGCTGCGGGCAATGCCGTGCTGTTGAAGCCGGCCAGCTGGTCGCCCATCATCAGTCTGGAGCTGGCGCGGATCGTGGAAGAAGCAGGACTGCCCAAGGGGCTTTTGTCTGTTCTGCCCGGCTCGGGGCGCGAGGTTGGCAACCTGCTGGTCGAGCATCCTGATATTGGAAAGGTTTCATTTACTGGAGGCACCTCCACAGGACGGCATCTGGCACATTTGGCAGCTGAAAAACTAATGCCTATCTCGCTTGAGCTTGGGGGCAAATCGCCCACAATTGTGTTTGAGGATTGCGATGAAGATCTGGCTATCGCGGGCGTGCTCTTCGGTATTTTCTCCTCCACCGGGCAAAGCTGCATCGCTGGCTCGCGCCTCTTCGTACAGCGTAGCATCTATGACCGTTTCGTTGCGCGTCTGGTTGAGGGGGCCGAGGCGCTGAGGGTCGGGAATCCCTTTGATGCGCAGACGCAAGTGTCCTCCATGGTTCATGCCGATCACCGCGCCTCGGTCGAGGGTTATGTAAAAGCTGCCAGAGAGGAGGGTGGCGAAATCCTCACGGGGGGGGCGCGGCCGGAAGGGGCAGATTACAGTCAGGGAGCCTACTACCTGCCCACCATTATTGCTGGGTTGACCAATCAAGCTCATACTTGTCGCGAAGAGATTTTTGGTCCGGTGCTGGTCGTGATGCCATTTGATGATGAGGATGATGTAATTGCCATGGCAAATGACAGTGCCTATGGTCTCGCTTGCGGGATATGGTCGCGCGATCACCCCAAGTGCTGGCGGTTGGCACGGGCCATTCGGGCGGGCACAGTCTGGATTAACACTTTTAAGCAGTTTTCGATTTCGACCCCTTTCGGTGGCGATGGAGCCAGCGGTATGGGGCGTGAAAAAGGCAGGGAGGGACTGCGTGCCTACCAGCGGCAGAAATCCATCTACGAGGATCATTCGGGTCGGCCTCACCCATGGGCGCGTTGGCCCTGATCGGGCAAGTAAAGCGCGGACTCTATTTTGGGCGCGCGATATAGCCCAATGTCATGGAAGCCTGTTTCGCTGCTGATTGCACAGCCTCTTTGATCGGGCCTTCGGAGCTATGGCCTTCTTCAATAAAGCGGCTTTCGGGGCCAGAGACATTGATCGCGCCAACAGGCCGTCCGCGATGGTCCAGAACGGCGGCAGCGCAGGAGCCTATCCCAGCTTCGAAATTCCCTTCGCTCCAGGCAAACCCGGCCGCTTTGTCCAGCCGTGCCTGCGCCAGCACGGCGCTCAGGCTCATGGGCGTCTTGGCCGTGACCTGCTCCAACTTCACACCTGAGAACAGCGTGCGGAGCTCGTCTTCCGCCATTTCGGCCAAGATCGCGCGCCCGCCAGAAGACGTGTAGGACGGTAGCCGCGATCCGGGGCGCATATTGCTGACCAGATGGGTGTTGGGAGTCTCACGGCTCAGATAGATAAGATCGGTGCCATCCAGAATCCCGAAATGGGCTGACATACCTGTGCTATGTGCGAGCTCCAGCAGAAGCGGTTGGCAGGTCCGTACAATGTCGCGCCCATGGATTGCCTGTGCCGCAAGGCTGATCACGCCGGGGCCCAAGCGATATCCTGCACCTTCTTCGACTTGCTCGATCATGCGATTGGCCTCAAGGGTATGTATCAGGCGAATCAGAGTCGTTCGATTGATCCCCAACTCCTTAGAGGTGGTGCTAAGATTACGGCATCTGCGACCGTTTCCTATATGGCGCAGCAGGTTTAGCGCCCGCTCGACCGGGGGAACGGAATAGGAGGTTGATTCTGTTTCTTGTCGCTTTGTCATCTTGCTCACTCACACGGTTTCATCAAAATAGAACAAATTATACGTATTTGAACAGGCTCATAACACTGATTTTATGAGAAAACGTGCTGTGGAGGCTGTATCGCCGCGCTTTCCCAACCAAGTTCTTGACCCGTATAGCTTGTCAATCTATCATTTGAACATATCGTTCATAATAGAACAGGATGTGAAAAGTGAGTGGATTAAGAATAGGTATCTGCGGCGGAGGGATCGGCGGATTCAGCGCAGCTATTGCATTGCGTAAATCTGGGCATGACGTTCAGGTTTTTGAGCGGGCACCGGCATTCAACCGCGTGGGGGCCGATATCAACCTCACGCCCAATGCGGTCTTCGCACTAGACCAGCTTGGCGTTGGGGACTACCTGCGTGAAACCGCTGCGCGTCCGACCTTTCGTATCAGCCGCGACGGTGAAACCGGCGAAGAAACTTCCCGCCTACCAATGAGTGCGGCCGCTGAAGAGAAATACGGTGCGCCGCAGTTGACCATTCACCGTGCCGATTTATTGAAGGCACTGCAGGGACAGCTGCCAAAAGACAGTGTTCATCCGGGTATGTCGGCCAAAAGCGTCAAGCTCACCGAAGCGGGCGCAACGATCCTGTTCGATGACGACAGCAGTCTCGATTTTGACGTTGTGATTGGCGCTGACGGTATCCATTCCGCCGTCCGCACAGCGCTCTGGGGGCAGGACGATCCAAAATTCACCGGCATTGTGTCGTATCGCGGCGTATTTCCACGCGGCAAAGCGCCGGAGACGAAAGACACTGACGCCTTCACCAAATGGTGGGGAGAAGTATCGGAAAAGCAGATCGTGACATTTCCTTTGACGCGCGGCGAAGAGATTTTTGTTTTTGCGACGACTCCTCAGCAAGGTTGGACAGAAGAAGGTTGGACCTTGCCTGGTGATGTGGAAGAACTGCGCGCCGAATACAGCAACTTCCACCCTGATGCGCGGGCTTTGCTTGATGCCTGCGACGAGGTGACAAAATCTGCCCTGCACGTGCGCGAGCCAATGGAGCAGTGGTCAAAAGGCCATGTGACGATCCTTGGGGATGCCGCTCATCCGATGGTGCCGTTTATGGCGCAGGGGGCCTGCATGGCGATCGAAGATGCTGTCGTCTTGTCGCGTGTGTTGGATGGCGTTGAGATAGGCGAGGTCAAAGACGCGCTTATTCGGTATGAAACTGCGCGCAAACCACGCACTGCTCAGGTTCAAGAAAATTCATTGGCCAATGATTGGCTGAAAAAAGGTGGCAACGCCGATTGGGTTTATGGCTATGATGCCTGGGCCGTCGGGTTGACTTGAAGACCAACCAAGGAGGTGATCATGAAATACATTTTGAAATCCGCAGCGATTGCGGCCAGTCTATTACTGTCTGGCGGGACTGCTATAGCTGATACATATACGATGAATGCTGTGACTCTGGCCCCGCGCCAGGCCGATATCTCGCGTGGCTTTGCGATGTTTATCGACGAAGTCAACGCTAAGTTCGACGGTGAGTTCCAGATCAACTGGCGGGGTGGACCAGAAGTGATGCCGCCGTTCGGTCAGGCTGAGGCTGTGCGCAACGGAGCGATGGATATGACGTTCACCAGCCCAAGCTATTATTCGGGTCTGGTGCCTGCGTCATCTACTATGAACCTGTCGTTTAAATCCTACAACGAAATCCGCCCGACCGGCTATTATGAGCGGATGACCGAACTGCACGCCGAGCAAGATCTTGTGTTTCTTGGCGAAGTGCCGGCAACCGACCTTGCCTTTCATGTTTTTCTGAACAAACAAGTTGAAACCCTTGCTGATTTGAGCGGGCTTCGCATTCGTGTTTTCCCGACACTGCTGCCGTTGGTGAAGTCGTTGGGCGCAGAGCCTTTGGTTCTTCCGATGGGCGAAATCTACACCGCAATGGAGCGTGGCACGATCGATGGCTTCATGCGCGGGACTGTCGGCTGGGCCGAACAGTTTGACGGAGTTGTCACCCACGTCGTTTACCCTGGTGTCTATCGTGCCGGTTTTCCTGTTCTGGTAAACAAAAAGGCTTGGGGCGAATTGCCCGAAGATTTGCAAAATCGCATTACAACCTTCGTCCGCGACGATCTGGCGCCCCGGATCGATGCGATCTGGGCTGAGGATGTTGCTAGCGGTGTCGTCCAAATGGAAACAGCAGGCTTTGAGGTCGTGCAGTTTTCTGATGAAGATACAGCGCAACTGCGGGAGATTGCTATTGAGTCAGCGTGGAGTGTGATTTCTGATACCGCTGGTGCAGAGGTTGCCGCCGAATTGCGCAGTATGTTGATCGACTAAGTCTCATCATCTCAATAATCGTCGGGGCCGTGCTAAATGCTTGGCCCCGAAATCTCACGCGGGAGTGTTCTGATGTCCTTGGCCTACCAAAGTACTGTTCGCTTCTTCAGCCGGATGAACCTGTGGTTCGCTGTCGTAGGCGCTGGCATCTTGTTTTTCGCCACCGCTATCATCTTCATTGAAGTTATATCACGCGCGCTTGGTGCCGGATCTCGACTTTGGGTTATTGAAGTTAGTGAATACTCGCTTTTATACATTACATTTTTGGGTGCTCCATACCTGCTTGAGAAGAATATGCACGTGACGCTGGATCTTCTGTATGACAACCTGACATATCGCTGGAAGCTGTTGGCGAAATTGGTCAACTCAATTATTGGGTTTGCTATTTGCGTGGTGCTGGCCGTTGTGGGCGTGGATGTGTTGCTCGATCAGATGGGCACCGGTGTGCGCGTCACCTCGGTCATGGCCCCTCATAGATATTGGATCACGATGGCTTTGCCTGTCGGGATGTTTCTCATGGCGGTGCAATTCCTGTTTCAGGCGATTGGCGTGTTCTGGCGGGAGGGGGTCCGATGATCGAGTGGTATTATGTGATCGGCATGGTGGTCGGTCCGTTGCTTTTTTTGATGTTGATGGGGCTGCCTGTGGCGTTCTCCTTTCTGGCGGTGAATATCGTGGGCGCCTATCTGTTGATGGGAGGCATACCCGGTGTGCGGCAGGTGGTGATGAACACCATAGACTCCTTAACCAGCTTCACGCTGGTGCCGGTTGCTTTGTTCATGATCATGGGCGAGGGAATGTTCCAATCGCGCATTGCCGTTGATTTGATGGACACTTTAGACAAATGGATCGGCAAATTGCGTGGCCGCCTGGCCTTTATGGCTGTCGGCGGGGGCGTGATGTTCTCCTCTTTGACTGGCAATTCCATGGGTGCAATCGCTTTGCTTGGGTCGTCGTTGGTCCCCGAGATGGAAAAACGCGGCTACAAAAAGCCAATGTCACTTGGCCCGATACTGGGTTCGGCTGGCCTAGCCATCATGATCCCGCCCAGTTCGCTTGCTGTGGTGCTCGGAGTGGTGGCTGAATTGTCCATCGGCCGCATTCTTATTGGTATCATTGTGCCCGGGTTACTGATGGCACTGCTCTATACTGTTTACATATATGTTCGTGTCACATTGCAACCTGACCTCGCCCCTGCCTTTGAAGTTCAACCGGTGCCAATGTCTGAAAAGTTGCACGCGACAGCTGTGAATATTTTGCCACTCGGGCTTGTCATCTTCTCGGTCGTTGGCGTGATTTTTCTCGGCTGGGCTACGCCGAGCGAGGCTGCTGCAACCGGTGCTTTCGCCACACTTGGCCTTGCAGCGATCAAGCGGCGCCTCACGTGGAATGTGTTCTCCAAATCCATTCTGGGTAGCGCCAATATTTCAGTGATGGTGCTATTGATAGTGTCGGGGGCTGTAACGTTTACGCAACTTCTTGCTTATACTGGCGCAACCTTTGGCATGGTCGATGCCATTATCTCGCTGGATGTTGGGCCGAGCGCTATTGTGTTGACGATGCTTGGCTCTGTGATCTTCCTCGGTATGTTTATGGGGCCACTTCCAATCATGTTGATCACACTGCCGATATTTATCCCTGTTGTTCTGGAAGTCGGCTTCGACCCGATTTGGTTTGCGGCTATGTATTTGGTTGCGATCGAAACAGGTTCTACATCCCCGCCTCTTGGAGGGGCACTTTTTGTGATGAAGGCTGTGGCCCCCGCTGGGACAACAATGAATGAAATCTATCGCGCGGCGACCCCGTTCATTATTTGCGACTTGGTGGCAATCCTCATCCTATTCTACGTGCCGGAACTGGTAACAGTGCCGGTAGAGTATATGTTCCGGTAACCACGGGAGCTGTTGTGTGTATCGCGGGGGTTCCGATCAAGAGAGTGCCGATCCTCCGGTTGAACGCGCGCTCATGGAACGGATCGTCTACGGTCAGACAGGCGGGTTGGCCGCATGGATTCACGTGGGTGTTGGAAACCGTGGCGCAAGCGCCTAGCCTAGGTATTGCCGCCAGCTCGGGTCACAAGAAGCCCTGTTCGGAGTGGGAAGGTGGTCATTTGTGAACAAACGTCGATGTCGGACCGTCAGCCGGCATCGACGCCTGTTTTGATGTTCCATCCCAGGTCCAGAAGGTTGTGAACTTGGTCGTCAGCCATGGCCTCAGGCGAGCAGGCCGGCGTGGCGCAGGGCGTCGTCGATCAGCGCTTCTGTTTCGGGGCTGACCGATGTGAGCGGGAGGCGCACTTCGGCGTTGCAGAGGCCAAGGCGGGACATGGCGTATTTTGCGCCTGCGACGCCCGGCTCTTTGAAGATTGCGATATGCAGCGGCATGAGCTTGTCAAGCAGCGCGAGTGCTGTGTCGTAGTGGCCTGCGAGAGTTGCGTTCTGGAACTCGGCGCAGAGCTTGGGCGCGACATTGGCTGTGACCGAGATACAGCCGACACCGCCATGGGCGTTGAAGCCGAGCGCGGTTGCGTCTTCGCCCGAGAGCTGGATGAACTGTGCGCCGCAGGTGAGGCGCTGTTGTGGCACGCGGCTCAGATCGCCTGTGGCATCTTTGACGCCGACAATGCGGGGCAGTTTGGCAAGCTCGCCCATGGTTTCTGGGGACATATCGACAACCGAGCGGCCCGGAATATTGTAGATAATGATGGGCAGCGCGCAGCAGTCATGCACGGCGCGGAAATGTGCGATGAGGCCAGCCTGCGTCGGCTTGTTGTAATAGGGCGTGACGACGAGAATGCCGTTGGCGCCGGCTTTTTCAGCGGCTTGGGCGAGGCGGATCGCCTCGAGCGTGTTGTTTGAGCCGGCACCGGCAATCACAGGGACACGGCCCGCCGCGGCCTCGACAACGATCTGCACGACTTTGTCATGCTCGGCGTGGGTGAGGGTGGGGCTTTCGCCTGTTGTGCCCACGGGGACAAGGCCATGGGAGCCTTCGCCGATGTGCCATTCGACCAATTGTTTGAGCGTATCAACATCCAGCGCGCCGTTTTTGAACGGCGTGACCAGTGCAGGCATAGATCCTTTGAACATGATACGCTCCTTTTCGCTTCTTATGCAGTGCGCCGCCTTTCGTGATTGGAGGGGCGCTTGTTTGCAGGGTATGGTGGGCCTGTTCTATCCTGTCTCATAAGGAAAAATGCAAGAGATGTTTCGGTGTATCGCTTTATTTATGGGGCTTGCCCTGCTGCCGGCTGCGAGTTTGGCAGAGAGGCCTGCGGCGCCGCGGCCTTTGAGCGGGGCGTTTCAGGCGGCGGAGCGGGGCGACTGGGCGATGGCCGATCTTCTGGCGTCAAAGGCGGCACCGGAGGCGCGGGTTTTGATGCAATGGGTGAAGCTGCGCGCGGGTCAAGGCAGCGCCGAGGAGGTGCTCGGCTTTGTGCGGGCCTATCCGCATTGGCCGGGCCTTGCGCGGCTGGCGCAGATGAGCGAGGCGGCTGTGTCGGAGGCGGGCGGGGCCGAGCGGATCGCGTTTTTCCGGGCCTATCCGCCGCAAAGCAACCTTGGGGTTTTGAGCTATGCTGCGGCGCTGATGGAGGCCGGTGAGCGGGGCGAGGCGGAGGCCAGTCTTGTGATGGCGTGGCGCAGCTATGACATGGACGGGGCGTCGCAGGCGCATTATCTGGAGCGCCATGCCGACTTGCTTGCCCCGCATCATGAGGCGCGGCTTGATATGGCGCTTTGGCGCGGGCTGTCGGACGATGTGAGCCGGATGCTGCCTTTGGTGAGCGCCGGGCAGCGCGCTTTGGCGGAGGCGCGCCAAGGGCTGCGCGCGGGCGCGCCTGACCCTGCGCGCTTGCTTGAGGCGGTGCCTGTGGCGCTGCGCGGGCATCCCGGACTGGCGTATGAAGAGTTTCTTTGGGCCTATCACCGGGGCACCCAGCAGGAGGCTGTCGCGAAGATGCTGGCCAGCAGCCTCGCTCAAAATCTTGGCGAGCCTTTGCGCTGGGCGGGCTGGCGGCGCAGCCTTGTGCGCCAGTTGATGCGCGAGGGTGACGCGCAGACCGCCTATCAGCTTGCGGTGCACCACGGGCTGCATGACGGCAGCGCCTTTGCGGATCTTGAGTGGCTTGCGGGCTATATTGCGCTGCGCAAGCTCGGCAATGCGGCGCAGGCGCTTAAGCATTTTGCGCGGATGAAAGAGACGGTGGACTCGCCCATCTCTCTGGGCCGAGCGGGCTTTTGGAAAGGTGAGGCGCTGGCGAAGATGGGCCGCGCGGAGGAGGCGCTCGGCGCCTATCGTGCGGGGGCCGAACACCAGACGAGCTTTTACGGGCTTTTGGCGGCGGAACGGGCAAATATAGGCTCTGATATGGCCCTGAAGGGCGCCGAGTATTTCCCTGCGTGGCAAGAAGCCGAGTTTGCCAAGAGCGATCTGGCGCGGATTGTGGCGCTGGCGATCAAGACGGGTCGGATGAGTCTGGCGGAGCAGTTTATTCTTGCGCTGGGGGCGGAGGCAGACCGCAGCACGCTGGGCCAGCTTGGCAATTTTGCCACCGATCTGGGCGCGCCGCATCTGGCTGTGATGCTGGGCAAAGCGGCCGCGGCGCGCGGGATCGTCCTGCCTGCGCATTATTATGCGCTGCACCCGATGAAGGAGATGAGCCTGCCTGTGCCGATGGAAATGGCGCTGGCGATTGCGCGGCGCGAAAGCGAGTTTGATCCGTCTGTTGCCAGCGGTGCGGGCGCTCTCGGGCTGATGCAAGTGATGCCGTCAACGGCGCAGGAGGTGGCCGAAGGGCTGGATATCGGCTATGCCCGCGACCGTGTTTTGACCGACTGGGCCTATAACGCGACGCTCGGCGCGGCCTATCTTGCGACACTCTCGCAGCGCTATGACGGTAATGTTGTGATGATGGCTGCGGCTTACAATGCGGGGCCGTCGCGGCCCGACCGCTGGATGAGCGAGCGGGGCGATCCGCGCACGGGCGAGAGTGACGTGATCGACTGGATCGAGGCCATTCCGTTTAACGAGACGCGCAATTATGTGATGCGCGTCGCCGAGAGCCTGCCTGTGTATCGCGCGCGGCTGGGCAAGGCGGCGCATCCTTTGCCGTTTTCCCAAGAGCTTGTCGGCACGACACTGCGGATTGGCCGTTAGGCCATCTGGCGGGCGCGCCAGAGAGTGAAAAGGCCCGCGCAGACAACAACCACCGCGCCGATCGCGACATTCAGCTCGATGCTTTCGCCGAAGACAAGAACGCCGATAAAGCTCACGAAGACGAGCTGGAGATAGGCGAAGGGCTGCACGGCGCTGGCTTCGGCGGCCTCATATGTCTTGATCAGGAGCCAGTGGCCGAGCGCGCCGGTGATGCAGAGGGTGCCCATCCAGAGCCAATCTGACGGGATCATCGGCGTCCAATAGCTGGCGCCGATTGCTGTCATCATCACGGAGCCGGACACCCCCGTCCAGAAAAAGGATGTGGCGGCTGTGTCCTTGCGCGCGGCAAAGCGGGTGAGCAAGCCATAGAGCGCAAAGAGGAAGGCCGCGGCGAGCGGCACGACGGCGGCGGGGGAGAAGACGCCAAAGCCGGGCTTGAGTATGATCAGCACGCCGACAAAGCCGATAAAAATCGCCGTCCAGCGCCGCCAGCCGACGACTTCGCCCAGAATAGGGCCGGAGAGCGCGGCGACGAGCAACGGGTAGCTTGTGAAAACTGCGTGTGATTCGATCAGGCCGAGGAGGGTGAAGGCGTAGATCATCACGCAGATCTCTGTTGCGAGGATGAGGCCGCGCAAGATCTGCAAGAGCGGCTGCTCTGTGCGGGCGGCGGCGCGGATACCGCCGGCCTTGCGATAGGCGATGGTTGTGACGAAAGCCGCAAAAAACCAGTAGCGGACCATCACGACCATGAGGACATTGTATTCGCTGGCCAGATGGCGCGAGATGCCGTCTTGGACCGCGAAGACAAAGGTTGTGGCGATCATCAGGAGGACGCCGAGGCGGGTGTTGTTGCTGTCGGCCATGTTAGGGCATCCTTGCGAGGGTCATGTGACGTTTGCGGCCAAAGCCTGTGCGACGGGTGACATCAAAGCCCGCCTCGGCCAGAGCGCGGCGCACAAAGCCAGCGGCGGTATAGGTTGCGGCTGTGCCATGGGGCGCGGTCCGCTCGGCGATCTGTGCCATCAGGGCAGGCTCCCAAAGCTCCGGGTTTTTGGCGGGCGAAAACCCGTCGAGAAACCAGGCATCTGCCTTTTGGGGCATTGTAGAGACTGTTTTTCGGGCATCTCCGAGCACAAGTGTGAAGAGCAGATCATCGGTTTCAAAAGCGGTCTCGCCAGCCTGCCAGCGTGGCGCAAGCTCGGCGCTGAGCGCGGCGAGCGCGGGAAAGGCAGCCTGTGCGGCCAGCATATCCTGAGCCGCCATGGGAAAGGCTTCAAAGCTTGTGAAGTGTAGCTTTCCGCTTTGGCGGCTCTCGCGCCACAGCGCCAGAGCGGCGAGCAGGTTGAGACCTGTGCCAAAGCCGAGTTCGGCGATGTGAAACCCGTCGCGAAAGCGCGTGGGGAGATCATTGCCATCCAAAAAGACATAGGCCGTCTCCTCCAGCCCGTTTTCGAGACTGAAATAGGGGTCATCAAAGCGCTGGGACACGGGCACTTGGCCGTCGCGCCAAGTAAGCTCGGCTGGCTGGTTCATCTGGGGCTAATCCGATAGAGACGTGATTGAAGGACGTGATTGACGGACCATGCAACCGCTGTGAGGGAATGGCAATGGTAGACGTAACAGTGCGCGGCGCGGGGATTTTTGGCCTCTCGGTGGCTTGGGCCTGTCTGGAAAAAGGCGCAACCGTGCGGGTGATTGACCCGAACGGCGTTGGCGGCGGGGCGAGTGGAGGGCTTGTGGGCGCTTTGGCGCCGCACGTCCCTGAGCAGTGGAACGAGAAGAAGGAATTCCAGTTTCAGAGCCTGATTGCGGCGCAAGCATTCTGGCAGGCAGTCGGGGATTGGGCCAAGTTAGAGACGAGTTATGCGCGCACGGGACGTCTTCAGCCCTTGGCGGACGAGCGCGCTGTGACACTGGCGCGGGCGCGGGCCGAAACCGCCAAAGAGCTTTGGCGCGGGCAGGCGGAGTGGCGTGTGCTGGAGCGAAAAGCGCTGGCCGGGCCGCTGCCGGAGAGCGCAACGGGGCTTTATGTCTTTGACACGCTGAGCGCGCGGATGTTTCCGCGGCAGGCCTGTCTGGCGCTGGCCACGGCGATTGCGGCGCGGGGGGGCGAGGTTCTGCGCGCGGGCGAGGACCAGGGGCAAGTGGTCTGGGCGAGCGGGGTGCATGACCTTGAGCGGCTCTCGGCGCATTTTGGACGCGAGGTTGGCACGGCTGTGAAGGGGCAGGGCGCGCTGCTGGCCTTTGATATGCGACAGGGGCCGCAGATTTTTGCGAATACGGTTCATATCGTGCCGCATTGGAACGGGACTGTGGCGATCGGCTCGACCAGCGAGCGGGTGTTTGAGCACGCGCAGGGCACCGATGCGCAGCTTGAGGCTGTTTTGGAGAAGGCTTATGCGGCTGTGCCGGGTTTGCGCGGGGCCAAGGTGCTTGAGCGTTGGGCGGGCCTGAGACCGCGCGCCAGAAGCCGGGCGCCCATGTTGGGGCGTCATCCGCTCATCGAGGGGGCCTATATTGCCAATGGCGGCTTCAAGATCGGCTTTGGCATGGGCTGTGAAGTGGGGCGGGTGATGGCGGCGCTGGTTTTGGACGGGATAGACACTATTCCGGCGGAATTTGCGCCGGTGGCCTCGCTTTAGCTGCTGTCTCTTATACACATCT
>JAHBAN010000234.1 GCA_018500075.1 Flavobacteriia bacterium
ACGGCTCAACCATATGGTTGGCCGCGTTGTCGAGACAGAGCTGCCGCTGATTTATCTCAATATGGTCGGCGGTCAGGATGATCAGGTGTTTGACGGCGGCTCCTTTGCGCTGAACGCCCATGGCGCGCTGGCGCATCAGATGGCAGTGTTTGACGAAGAGATGCGGATTGTGGAGCTTGCCGACACCGGCGAGGGCTGGAAAATCGTCAAAGGCGAGATGGCCGCTCTGCCCGACGCCTGGGAGCAGGATTACCGCTGTATGGTGGAGGCGCTGCGCGACTATATGGGCAAAACAGGCTTTACCAAAGTCTTGCTGGGCCTCTCGGGCGGGGTGGATAGCGCGCTTGTGGCGACCCTTGCTGTGGATGCGCTGGGCGCGGAAAATGTGCGCTGTGTGATGCTGCCCTCGGAGTATACGTCGCAGGCCTCGCTGAAGGACGCCAAAGACATCGCCACACGGCTCGGCTGCCGGTATGACATTGTCCCGATCACGGCGGGCCGGGAGGCTGTGAGCGAAACGCTTGCGCCCCTGTTTGAGGGCTATGCGCCGGATCTGACCGAAGAAAACATCCAGTCGCGGCTGCGCGGGCTCTTGCTCATGGCGATGTCCAACAAATTCGGCGAGATGCTGCTGACCACGGGCAACAAAAGCGAGGTCGCGGTCGGCTATGCCACGATCTATGGCGATATGGCGGGCGGCTATAATCCGATCAAAGACCTCTACAAAACCCGCGTGTTTGAGCAGTGCCGCTGGCGCAATGCCAACCACCGCGACTGGATGCAGGGCCGCGCGGGGGCTGTGATCCCGACAGCGATCATCGACAAGCCGCCCTCCGCCGAGCTGCGCCCTGACCAGAAAGACGAAGACAGCCTGCCGCCCTATGATGTCTTGGATGACATTCTTGAGCGTCTGGTGGACAAGGACCAGTCTGTCGCGGACTGTGTCGCCGCGGGGCATGAGCGCGAGGTCGTGAAACGCATCGAACATCTGATCTACATCAGCGAATACAAGCGCTTCCAGTCGGCTCCCGGCACAAGGCTGACGCCCGGTGCCTTCTGGCTGGACCGCCGCTACCCGATCGCCAACCGCTGGCGCGACCCGAGTTAGCGCGCGCGCCGCCAAAGGGCGCGGGCGAGCCATGGGCGCAGCGGCAGAAAGCCGCGATAGGCCAGCTCAAGAAGCGGCGTGACAGCGGGCAAACCAGCAATCCGCGCCGCCCAGCGCCAACGGGGCAAAACGGCCCAGACCGCCACAAAGCCGCGCGCGCCAGAAACCAGCGCGCCATCGGCATCGCGCACGTGGAAGCGGCTGAGCGCCGTGTCACGGCTGAGATCACCGCCCAGATCAGCTGAAGAAGAGGTTGCATCCACAAAACAGAGACGCTCAGCCCCCGATTGCCGCTTGTAGTGATCCATCTCAAGGCGGCAGAGCGGGCAGCCCCCATCATAATAGACCGTCAGGCCTGAGCCTTGTCTTTGGCTGTCCATGCTCTCTTCCCTTTTTTCAACCAATGGTCGGTCCTGCCCTCTGGCTTCCTCTTTCCAAAAATATCCCAGGGGGTGCGGGGGACAGCGTCCCCCGCTTCGGTCGGGTTTTCGCAAAGCGAAAATCCGAAACATCTCATGTTTTTGATTACGCCTGGAGGGGCCTTGCAGATGACATTTTCCCTACGACCAAAAGACCACAGCGCCTTAAGGCCCATCTGGACATTGCCGCGAGGGTATGGGAAACCCCGCGCCAGCCCATTTCGGAGAGCCTCCCATGACTGTTACCCGCTTCGCCCCGTCCCCCACTGGTTATATCCATGTTGGCAACCTGCGCACGGCGCTGATGAATTTTCTCATCGCGCGCAAGGCGGGGGGCACGTTTATCCTCAGGATCGATGACACCGATCCGGAGCGCTCAAAGGAAGCCTATGTCGATGCGATCAAGGAAGATCTCGAGTGGCTCGGCCTGAGCTGGGACCGGGTCGAGCGCCAGTCCTTGCGCCTTGAGCGCTATGAGGCGGCGGCGCAGAGCCTGCGTGACATGGGCCGTTTGTATGAGGTCTTTGAAACGCCGGTGGAGCTTGATCTCAAGCGCAAGAAACAGCTCAATATGGGCAAACCGCCGGTTTATGACCGGGCCGGGCTTGCGCTCTCTGAGGCCGAGAAAGACGCCCTGCGCGCCGAGCGGGGCGGCTACTGGCGCTTCAAGCTTGATCAGGAGCGCATTGACTGGAGCGACGGAATCATCGGCGATGTCTCTATTGATGCGGCCTCTGTCTCGGATCCTGTGCTCATTCGGGCCGACGGGCAGATGCTCTACACGATGGCCAGCGTGGTTGATGACACCGAGATGGGCGTGACCCATGTTGTGCGCGGCGCGGATCATGTGACCAATACGGCGACCCAGATCCAGATCATTCAGGCGCTTGGCGGCACGGTGCCGAGCTTTGCGCATCATTCGCTTTTGACAGGTCCGCAGGGCGAGGCGCTGTCCAAGCGGCTTGGCACGCTGGCGCTGCGCGATTTGCGGGCGCAGGGCGTTGAGCCGATGGCGCTCTTGAGCCTGATGGCGCGGCTTGGCTCCTCTGACCCGATGGAGCTGCGTCAGGAGATGGCCGAGCTGATCGAGGGCTTTGAGATCGGTCATTTTGGCACCGCTCCGACAAAGTTTGATGTGGCGGATCTTGGTCCGTTGACGGCAAAATACCTGCACGGGCTGCCCTATGCGGAGGTGGCCGAAGAGATTGCCGCTCTCGGTGTGCCGGCCGATCAGGCTGAAGCCTTCTGGAGTGTGATTCACGAGAATATCGAGGTTCGCAAGGACATTGCGACCTGGTGGTCTCTGATCACTGAGGGGGCCGAGCCTGTGATTGATGCGGAAGATGCGGATTTTGTCGCCGAGGCTCTGGCGCTCTTGCCTGCGGGGGAGCTGACGGGCGAGAGCTGGGGGCTTTGGACCGCCGCGGTAAAAGACGCCACCGGCCGCAAGGGGCGTGGGCTGTTCATGCCGCTGCGCAAGGCGCTCACGGGCATGGCGCATGGGCCGGACATGGCGGCGCTGTTGCCGCTGCTACAGGTCATCAAAGCGCGCGCCTGAGCGTGCCTGAGCGCGTTTACGGCTGGGGCCGGGCCACAACGCCGAGGCCGGCAAGGGCCTCATCGACAAAGGCCGTTTGAGCTTTTGTGAGAGTTTGGGCGCGCGGATAGAGCGGCGCGGCGCGGTCATTGAGCAGGGGGGCGTCCCAGCCGGAGGTTGTGCTGAGAAACTGCGTGGCCCCTGCCTCACCGAATTCTGTCAGATAGCCCTGTAGCACCACATCCAGATAGCTCAGCAGGATCGGATGCTGCGCGTTCGGGGCAAAATGCTGGCCCTGTGCAATCGCGTAAACCGCGATGGAGGCGGGGCTTTGCGCCAAGCCATGGGTGATTTGATGGGCCGCTGCGACCCGTTCATAGGCGTGTTCGCGCGCATCGAGTGCAGCCCAGTCGTCATTGGGCACCGGGGCGATCAGCCCCTCGATCTCGCAGGCGGGATCGGGCACAACCGTCAGGAACGATATCGGCCTGAGGGCTGTGCTGCGCCAGGCGCGGCGCCAGCCGCGTGCGGTGGCGGGGTGGGCGTCATGGAAGCTGTGGGTTGCGCGATTGACGAGCGAGCCATAGCCGAAGAAATAAGCGTGATTCATGGGCTGTGGATGATCGGCCTGTTGATTTATGTCAAATGGTTTTGCGCGTTGATGGTGTAAGTCAGATACAGCTTAGCCTCTGGAGGGCCAAAATGCGCATCACCAAACGGACCAATATTGCCATCCGCATCCTTATGTTTTGTGCGGTCAACCCTGGCAGGCTTGTCACCAAAACCGATATTGCGGGGCCGTGCAATGCCTCTGAAAACCATTTGGCCCAAGTGATCAACCGTCTGGGTCAGCGCGGGTTTTTGCACACCCAGCGGGGCCGCAACGGCGGGTTGAAGCTGGCGCGTGCGCCCGAGGAGATTGTCATAGGCGAGGTGTTTCGCGAGTTTGAAAGCGAAGTTCCGCTGGCGGAGTGTTTTGCGGATCTGGACAATTCCTGCCCGCTGAAGGAGGCCTGTCGCCTGCGGCTTGCCATTCGGGATGCGGCGGAGGCGTTTTATGCGCATCTTGACGAGATCACGCTCGATGCGCTGGTCTGTGACAACGCGCCGCTGGAAGCGATCCTTGGCACCTTCCGCTGTGAGCGGGTTTCATAAGCGACGCATTTTCACGCTTGCGAGACATGACGCTGTATTCTATCGTATGCCAACAACCCCACGGGAGAACTGACATTTGTCAGTGCCGAAGGAGCAACCGCCCCGGAAACTCTCAGGCCACAGGACCGCGGGATTGACCAAAAATCTGGAGAGAGGCGCGCAAGCGTCCGCCGAAGGGATAGCGATCTCAGGCAAAAGGACAGAGAGGGGCATCAAGGGCGCGCCAGAGGGGGGCGCCGGTATGATGCCTGCGACTGCAAAAGTTTGGCGGGTGACAAGGGGAAAGCCTATGGCCGAACTACGGCAGACGCCACTTTATGATCTGCACCTTGAATTGGGGGCCAAGATGGTTCCGTTTGCGGGCTATGCGATGCCGGTGCACTATCCGCTCGGGGTGATGAAAGAGCATTTGCACTGCCGCGCGGCGGCGGGGCTGTTTGATGTGAGCCATATGGGGCAGGTTATCTTGCGCGGTGCGGGCGCGGCGGCGGGGCTTGAGCGGCTCATCCCGCAGGATGTGATCGGGCTGGGCGAAGGCCGCCAGCGCTACGGATTTTTCACCAACGAGCGCGGCGGGATCGAGGACGATCTGATGTTTGCCAATCGCGGCGATCATATGTTTCTGGTGGTCAACGCGGGCTGCAAAGAGGCCGATGTGGCGCGGCTGCGCGCGGCTTTGGAGCCAGAGGTGCAGGTTGATTATATCGAGGATCGGGCCTTGCTGGCCTTGCAAGGGCCGGCCGCAGAAGCCGCATTGGCCGCTGTCGCGCCCGAGGTCGGGGATATGACATTTATGGATGTGGCGACGGTGTCTCTCAACGGGGCGGAGTGCTGGGTGTCGCGGTCGGGCTATACCGGCGAGGACGGTTATGAAATCTCGGTGCCTGCGGGCGCTGCCGTGGATTTGGCGCGCCTTTTGCTGGGTGATGAGCGGGTCGCGCCGATCGGGCTTGGCGCGCGTGACAGCCTGCGGCTTGAGGCGGGGCTATGCCTTTATGGTCATGATATTGACGCCAGCACCAGCCCTGTGGAAGCGGCGCTGACATGGGGCATCCAGAAGCTGCGCCGCGCGGGCGGCGCGCGGGAGGGCGGCTTTGTGGGCGCCGATATCATTCTGGCCCAGATGCAAGACGGCGCGGCGCGCAAGCGGGTCGGCCTGTTGCCCGAAGGGCGCGCCCCGATGCGGGACGGCACCGAGATTTTCGCGGGTGCCGAAGGCGGCACGGCGGTTGGCCATGTCACCTCGGGGGCGTTTGGCCCCACGCTTCAGGCGCCGATGGCGATGGGCTATGTGCCAAGCGCGCTGAGCCGCGCCGGCACACAATTGTTTGGCGAGGTGCGCGGCAAGCGTCTGCCTGTGAAGGTTGCGCCGCTGCCTTTCACCCCTGCAAATTTTAAACGCTAAGACAGAGCATTCAAACGGATCATTCAAACAGATCAAGGAGACAAACATGAAATATACCGAAGAACACGAATGGCTGCGCGAGGAAGACGGGCTGATTGTGGTCGGGATCACCGAACACGCCAGCGAGCAGCTTGGCGATGTGGTCTTTATCGACCTGCCCGAAGAGGGCAGTGAAGTGACCAAGGACGAGGAAATCTGTGTGATCGAGAGCGTCAAGGCGGCCTCCGACATTCTGGCCCCGCTGGATGGCGAGATTGTCGAAGTGAATGCCATGCTGATCGATGAGCCGAGCAAGGTGAATGATGACCCGTTGGGGGATGCGTGGTTCTTCAAGATGAAGCCCTCCGATCTCGGCCCGATGGAGGACTATATGGACGAAGCCGCCTACAAGAAATTCGTCGGCTGAGCCTGTCGCGCCGTGGGGAGCCTGCGGCGCGGATATTTTTAGAAAGAAAAAGCAGGGCTGTGCCCTTTGGAGGATGTTATGCCGTTCACCCCGACCGACTATCTGCCATATGATTTTGCCAATCGCCGCCATATCGGGCCAAGCCCGGCCGAGATGGCGGAGATGTTTCAGGTGCTCGGGGTTGAGACCCTTGAGGGGCTGATCGAGCAGACTGTTCCCAAGAGCATCCGTCAGGCCAAGCCGCTCGACTTTGGCAAGCCTTTGTCAGAGCGCGAAATGCTGCACCGGATGCGCCTGACCGCGGGGAAGAACAAAGTGCTGCGCTCGCTCATCGGGCAGGGTTATCACGGCACGGTGACGCCGCCGGCGATCCAGCGCAATATTCTGGAGAACCCGGCGTGGTATACGGCCTATACGCCCTATCAGCCCGAGATCAGCCAGGGCCGGCTTGAGGCGCTGTTGAACTTCCAGACCATGGTGACAGACCTCACCGGGCTTGATGTGGCCAATGCCTCGCTTCTGGACGAGGCCACGGCCTGCGCCGAGGCTATGACCATGGCGCAGCGTGTGAGCAAATCAAAGGCCAAGGCGTTTTTTGTCGACCGTGATTGCCATCCGCAGAATATTGCTGTGGTCAAGACCCGCGCGGAGCCTTTGGGCATTGAGGTGATTGTCGGCAACCCTGACAAGATGGACCCGAGCGCCGTATTCGGGGCGTTGTTTCAATACCCCGGCACCTATGGCCATGTGCGCGACTTCACGGACCATATTGCGGCGCTGCACGCCCAGAAGGCGATTGGCATTGTGGCGGCCGATCCGCTCTCGCTCACCTTGCTCAAAGAGCCGGGGGCGATGGGCGCCGATATTGCTGTGGGCAACACCCAGCGCTTTGGTGTGCCGATGGGCTATGGCGGGCCGCACGCGGCCTATATGGCCTGTAAGGACGCCTATAAGCGTAGTCTGCCGGGGCGCATTGTCGGCGTTTCTGTCGACAGCCACGGCAACCGCGCCTACCGCCTCAGCCTGCAGACCCGCGAGCAGCACATCCGCCGCGAGAAGGCGACCAGCAATGTCTGCACCGCGCAGGCTTTGCTGGCGGTGATGGCCTCGATGTATGCGGTGTTCCACGGCCCCGAGGGGCTGAAGGCGATTGCGCAGCGCATCCACCGCAAGACCGTGCGTTTGGCCAAGGGGCTGGAGGCGGCGGGCTTTAAGGTCGACCCGCAGAGCTTTTTTGATACGATCACGGTGGATGTGGGACCGCTTCAGGCGGCGGTGATGAAATCGGCTTTGGACGAGGGTGTGAACCTGCGCGCCGTGGGCGAGAGCCGGATTGGCATTGCGCTGGATGAGGCGACGCGGCCCGAGACTGTGGAAGCGGTCTGGCGGGCCTTTGGCATTGCGCGCAAGGATGACAACTTTGTGGCCGAATACCGCGTGCCGGAAAATCTGCACCGCGAGAGCGCCTATTTGCAGCATCCGATCTTTCACATGAACCGTGCGGAGACCGAGATGATGCGCTATATGCGTCGCCTGTCGGACCGCGACCTTGCGCTGGACCGGGCCATGATCCCGCTTGGGTCCTGCACGATGAAGCTCAACTCGGCGGCGGAGATGATGCCGGTGAGCTGGCGCGAGTTTTCGATGATCCATCCGTTTGCGCCAAAAGATCAGGCGCTGGGCTATGGCGAGATGCTTCAGGACCTCAGTGCCAAGCTCTGCGAGATCACCGGCTATGACGGGATGTCGATGCAGCCCAACTCGGGCGCGCAGGGGGAATATGCCGGCTTGCTCACGATCAAGCAGTATCACGAGGCCGAAGGGCAGGGGCACCGAGACGTGTGCCTTATTCCGATGAGCGCGCATGGCACCAACCCGGCGAGCGCGCAGATGGTGGGATGGAAGGTTGTTGTGATCAGGTCGGCCGAGAACGGCGATATCGATCTTGAGGATTTCCGCGCCAAGGCCGAGGCGCATAAGGACAATCTGGCGGGCTGCATGATCACCTATCCGTCGACCCACGGGGTTTTTGAGGAGACGGTGCAAGAGGTCTGTGCGATCACCCACAGCCATGGCGGGCAGGTCTATATTGACGGGGCCAACCTCAACGCGATGGTGGGGCTGTCCAAGCCGGGCGATCTGGGGGGCGATGTGAGCCATCTCAACCTGCATAAGACCTTCTGTATTCCCCATGGCGGCGGCGGGCCGGGCATGGGACCGATCGGGGTGAAGGCGCATCTTGTGCCCCATCTTCCGGGCCATCCCGAGACCGGGGGCAGCGCCGGGCCGGTGAGCGGCGCGCCTTATGGCTCGCCCTCTATTCTGCCGATCTCCTGGGCCTATGTGCTGATGATGGGCGGGGAGGGGCTGACCCAGGCCACGCGCGTGGCGATCCTCAATGCAAACTACATCGCCAAGCGGCTCGAGGGAGCCTTTGACGTGCTTTACAAGGGCCGTCAGGGGCGGGTGGCGCATGAGTGTATTCTGGACACGCGCCCCTTTGCGGAGAGCGCGGGCGTCACTGTGGACGACATTGCCAAGCGTCTGATGGACAACGGCTTTCATGCGCCGACCATGAGCTGGCCGGTTGCGGGCACGCTGATGATCGAGCCGACGGAGTCCGAGACCAAGGCCGAGCTGGACCGGTTTTGTGATGCGATGCTCGCGATCCGTGAAGAGATCCGCGAGATTGAAGAGGGCCGGATGGATGCGCAGAACAACCCGCTGAAGAACGCGCCCCATACGATGGAAGACCTCGTGCGCGACTGGGACCGGCCTTACACGCGCGAGCAGGCCTGTTTTCCGAAGGGGGCCTTCCGGGTGGATAAATACTGGCCGCCTGTGAACCGGGTCGACAATGCGTATGGCGACCGCCACCTTGTGTGCACCTGCCCCCCGCTTGAGGACTATGCCGAGGCGGCAGAGTAAGCAGATCTGTTGCGCTTTGGCTTTGCCAAAGCGCGGTGGCGAGGGGGCTTGGCCCCCTCGCGCTCCCCCAGGATATTTGATGCAATAAAAAAGGCGGGTGCCGGGTGCGCCTAGCCTTCGCTGCGTAGCATTTGGGCGGGTTTTGCCTTGAGGGCGCGCAGGGAAAAGCCGATGTTGGCGAGCAGATTGGCGAGAACACCGCAGGCGAGGATTGTGAGGGCGGAGGGCCAGATCACGGCGAAGTCGCTTTCGAAGACGAAGTGACTGACGGCCCAGGCACCTGCCAGCCCGGCGGCGAGGGCGACGCCGGCGGCGGCGGCGCCGAGCAGCCCGGCGCGCAGCAGGAAGGAGCGCAGGATTTGGGCGCGTGTCGCGCCGAGAGATTTGAGGATTGCGGCTTCGCGGTTGCGCGCGGGGGCGCCTGTGCCGGCGGCGCCGATCAGCACGACAAAGCCCGCGAGAATGGCGGCGGCGGCACCCCAGCGTGTTGCGCCCGCGAGCGCGCCCAGCACGTCAGAGACCCGCGCAATCGCCTCGCCG
>JAHBAN010000137.1 GCA_018500075.1 Flavobacteriia bacterium
GAGCACAGGGTTTGTGATGGCCATGGGCTTTTTGCTGCGCACATGGGTCAGTTTCATGCCGCGTTTGAAGTGGCCCGAGGCCATGCGCACAAAGGCCACGCGGTCGCGGTGCTTGGGGTCCATATTGGCCTGAACTTTGAAAACAAAGCCGGAAACCTTTGTTTCTTCAGGAGAAATCTTGCGTGGTTCGGCGTTCTGGATCTGAGGCTCGGGGCCGTATTGGCCAATGCCGTCCATCAGCTCCTGCACGCCGAAACTGTTGATGGCGGAGCCGAACCAGATCGGCGTCATATGGCCCTCAAGAACAGATTGGGGCACAAGCTCGGGGAGCAGCTCGCGGGCCATTTCGACCTCTTCGAGCAGCTTTTCCAAGAGGTGCGCGGGCAGGTGCTCGGCCAGCTTCGGATCATCCAAGCCCTTGATCTTGATGGATTCGGCGCGCTTGTTGCGGTCGGCACGGTCCATCAGCTCAAGGCGGTCATTCAACAGATCATAGCAGCCCATAAACTCGGCCCCGACCCCGATGGGCCAGCTTGCCGGGGTCACGTCAATCGCCAGCATCTCCTGAATTTCATCAATGATCTCAAAGGTGTCGCGGCTCTCGCGGTCCATCTTGTTACAGAAGGTCAGGATCGGCAGATCGCGCAGACGGCAGACTTCAAACAGCTTCTGGGTCTGGCTTTCGACGCCCTTTGCGCCGTCAATCACCATAACGGCGGCGTCGACCGCTGTGAGCGTGCGATAGGTGTCTTCGGAGAAATCAGAGTGACCCGGCGTGTCGACAAGGTTAAAGCGCAAGCCGCTGAAATCAAACGACATTGCCGAGGCCGAAACAGAGATGCCCCGGTCTTTTTCCATCTGCATGAAGTCCGAGCGGGTGCGGCGGGCCTCGCCCTTGGCGCGCACTTGACCGGCCATCTGGATGGCGCCCCCGTAGAGGAGGAATTTTTCCGTCAGCGTGGTCTTGCCGGCGTCGGGGTGCGAGATGATCGCGAAGGTCCGGCGGCGGGCAATTTCAGGCGGGAGCTTGGGGCGGTTTGAAAGGTCTGTAGCCATGAGCGCGCGTATAGGTAACGAACGCGGCTTTGGCAAGAATGCTCGTGAGTCGGGGGGGGTGATATGCGTGCACAACCCGTGCACAACCCGTGCACCGCCCAAATCGGCGTTCGCAGGCCTCGCAAAAGGTTAACGGCTTGCTGTCAGGCTGCATCAAAACAACGTGAGGTGTGAAATGACACGCAATTTACAAACCAAGGCCGAACGCGAGATGATCCGGGAGCTGCGCGCTCTCCAGGAGGGGCTTAAAGAGGAGTGGATCGATGCGGCGCTGCCGCAGGATTGGTCGGGTCTGGAGGACAGACCGATTGCGCGGGACAAGACGCGGGTCACGGTGCGGCTTGATACGGATATGGTGCGCTGGCTGCGCAAGATGGGGCCGGGCTATGGCGCGCGGATCAACCAGATCTTGCGGATCTACTGGCTCGGGCTGGCCTCGGGGAAAGTGCGCTCGCATTGGGACGGCGCGGCCCATGTGCCACGGTTTGAACGGTATATGGAGGCCAAAATCGCGAGCCAGATCGCGCTGGCGGCGCGGCTTCGCGACAGCGCGGCGGAGTCATGCGCCCCGGCAGAGGGCACAGAGAAGGGCACAGGCGAGGGCACAGGCGAGGGCGCAGGCAAGGGCAGAGAGGAGGGCGCGCCCTAGCTCTGGCTGCCGCGAGAGGCGCGCAGCAACAGTTCGGCCGCATCCGGGCGGCTGAGCAGGCTGGCCCCGACTTCAAAGGCGCCTTGGGCGCGGCTTTTGTGGCCCGACAGGGTGCCTGACAGCGCCTTGGCGATGTGATCGGGCAGGGCCGAGCGGGTGCGCGGCTCCATCAACAGGGTTTCGGCGGCGATGCCTTCGGCAAAGACGATCTGATGGGCATCAAAGAGAATCTGGAAGTAGTCGACAAAGCCGCCTTCCTGAAGCGTCACGCTCTCGCCATTGACGAGATGGCGCGCTTTGAGCAGGACTTCGGCACGGCCCGCGCCGAGCCGGTCTTCGCGCTGGTAGACAAAGAGCCGGTGATCGGGCGAGACCAGCAGATCATTTTCGTTGTGAAGCGTGCCTTTGCGGATCAGGACGGGGGCGAAATCGCCGATGGCGCGCACGGTGTGGTGCCCGATCCAGCGCAAAGGCTGGGGGCCATCGTCGCGGGTGAGCAGCCTGTCGCCGACCTTGAGAGCCTCGATGGCGCGCTGCTCGCCGGTGGCGAGGCTGAGGCGGGTGCCGCGCGTGAAAGAGGCGCAGGCCAGCTGGGCAAAGCGCAGCGGCGCGGTTTCGGTTTCGATCCGCACGAGGCGGTAGTCTTCTTTTGGCCGCAGCGGGGCGAGGGGCATGGCATAGGTCTGGGCGACATGGCCCATGTCGGTGACTTCCACGAGCAGAAGCACTTCGACGGCCTGGCTCTGGCTGTCCATCAGGGTCAGGCAGCTGTCGAGCACGACGGTGGCCCCGACCTGACCTGTCTGGGTGTTTGCGGCGATGCGGAAGTGACCGTTTTGAAGCGCATGAAGCCCGAGACGCAGGGGCGCGGCATCGGGGGCGAGCTGATAGATGTCATCGAGCACGAGATCGGCGGCGAAACTGAGGCTGTCGCCGAAATTGGCACCATTTGAGACCGGCAGCATCGGCGCGGGATAGACTTGCAGGGCTTGGGCCGTTTCACTCATGACGCGCGATACTCTTTGGGCGGGAAGGCGTTGCCGAGCTTTAGTATAGGATTTGGGCAAAACCACGGCAAGTCTGCGGCTCTGCTCTGGTCTTTGGCGGCGATTTGAGGTTTTGTGGCGCCGAACAAACAGGAGCACGCGAAATGGATTTGGGAATTGCGGGTAAGAAGGCGCTTGTCTGTGCCTCCTCAAAGGGCTTGGGGCGCGGCTGCGCCGAGGCGCTGGCAGAGGCCGGGGTGAACCTTGTGATGAATGCGCGGGGCGCGGAGACGCTTGAGGCGGTTGCGGCGGATATTGCCGGGAAATACGGGGTCGAGGTGACGGCTGTGGCGGCGGATGTGACCACCGAAGAGGGGCGCGCGAAGCTGCTCGCAGCGGCGGGGGATGTGGACATCCTTGTGACCAATGCGGGCGGGCCGCCTCCGGGCACATGGACGGATTGGTCGCGCGATGATTTTGTTGCGGCGCTGGATGCCAATATGCTCACGCCGATTGCTTTGATGCAGGCGCTTGTGCCGCATATGCAGGCGCAGGGCTGGGGCCGGGTTGTGAACATCACCAGCCAGTCGGTGAAAGCGCCGATCCCCGTTTTGGGGCTGAGCAATTCGGCGCGCGCGGGGCTGACCGGCTTTGTGGCGGGCACGGCGCGGCAGGTCGCGCCAACGGGGGTGACGATCAACAATTTGCAGCCCGGCATTCACGCGACAGACCGCGCGACCTCACTCGATGCGGGGGTGGCCACGGCGCAGGGGATCAGCCCGCAGGAGGCCCAGAAGCAGCGCGAGGCGACGATTCCGGCGCGGCGCTACGGAACGGCGGAAGAATTTGGCGCAACCTGCGCTTTCCTGTGCTCCCAGCACGCGGGCTTTATTGTTGGCCAGAATATTTTGCTGGATGGCGGCGCTGTGAACTCCACCATGTAAGGCATTGATATAACTATTTATTACTTAGTGCGCGCTGAAGGCTCCGGGATGAGCTTTTGGCGCGCCAGATTTTTGAGCACCTCGCAGCCGAAGGCCGCGCTGCCGTGTTTGCCGTCGTCATGGGCGAAACGGGCGGGCAGCGCGCCGTGGCTGTCGGCGAGGGCGGTGTTGGGGTCATAGAGGGGCAGGCCACGGGCGCGGATGAGCTGGCCGAGGGCGTCATTGAGGGCTGTGAGCAGGGGATTGTCTTCAAATTGCGGCGGCGCGACGATGGCCAGCGGGGCCGCTCTGGCGATGGTGGCGAGACCGTCCAGTGCGGTGCTGCGGGCCTCCTCCAGCCAAGCGGCGAGAAACCCGGACGAGAGCAGGCTTTGCGCCGATCTGGAGGGAACAGGGCGCAGGCCGAGCTTTTTCAGGCGCATTTCGGTGAGAAACTGGGAGCTGTGATAGCCGAGGCTGGCGATTACCGGCACGCCTGAGGTGAGCGGGGTCGGGTGATGGGCGTCGCGCTGGAAGCTTTCGATTTTCTGGCGGGCGCGGAAACGCTCGCTTGTCAGGGTTCCGTCGGCCTCAAGGCGCATCACCCCGTCGCGCCAAGCGGCGGCGGAGGTTGCGAAGCTCGTACAGTCATAGCCGAGCGCGGTGGCGCCGAGGGCCAGAGCGCGGGCGTGGCTGTCGCCGACCACAAACAGGCGGCTCACGGGCGGGCCTCGCGGTCAAGCAGGAGGTCTTCGCAGGCCAGATCCTCGGCGGCGGCCTCGGCGGCGATGCTGGCGTGGTGACGGGCCTCGGCGGGGTCTGTGGGGAGGGCTTTTTTGGAAAACCGCATTCCGCGAAAGAAATGCTCCATCACCAAGGCGACCCCTTCGGGCGCGACAGAGCGCATATTGGGCGCAAAAAACTGCGCGCGGGTGGGCGGCGCGGCGATGAGTTCATAGCTTGGAAAATAGTCGATATCGCCCGCCATGTCAGACAGATCGCCTGCGACCGCGCGCAACACGGATTTGGAATATTGGGTTGCGAGCAGGACATGGGCCGCGGTGGCTGTTGCGGTCAGCGGCACCGGGGAGACGGTCAGCAGGACTTTGATCTTGGGGTTGAGGGCGCGCAACCCGCGGATCGCGGATTTCATCGAGGTCAGGATGGCCGGGTAGCGGTATGTGACAAAGCTGTGCTGCTTGGCGTCATAGGTGCCGGCGAGCGTTCCGGGGCAGAGGGCATAGGGCTGGCCTGTCTGGGCGCTTTCAAAGCCCTCGGTGAGACCCATGGTGAAGACAAAGACCTGCGCCTCGCGCACAGACCGGGCAAAGGCGCGGGCCGTGACGGCGAGCATTTCAAGGCACTCGGCGCGGCTGGCAAAGCCGTCAGGCTCAAGGCCGGGGCGCAGGCTGTCGCGAAAACGGCCATCGCTTTCCCAGAGTTCGATCGTGTCACAGAGGGACGGGTCGCGGGCGAGGACGACCCAGAGCGCCAGCATTTTGCCAGTGTAGATATTGGCGGTGCGGGCCGAATAGACGCCATAGCCAAAGCGCGCGGCGAGGGCGGGGGAGGCCGAGGCGGGGGCCGGCTCGGCATTGACCCAGGGGTTGCCATTGGCTTGGAGCGCGCGCGAGATATGTTGGGCAAAGC
>JAHBAN010000062.1 GCA_018500075.1 Flavobacteriia bacterium
ATGGCCGCAGCCGACTGGCCCGCTGTGGCGATCACGGTCTTCACAACGGGCGCAAGCTGCCTGACGGGCGAGCGCCTGCGCCGTCCTGAAAAGGCCACAGTTTCAGGCCCCGTCAAAGTGATCCCGCGTGAAATGGCGGGCGTTTGCGCAAAAATGGTTGATGTTGAATTGCCTGCCAAGGGCGGGTTGGACGGGCTGGCGCTCTTGCTTTTGGAAGAGCTGATGGCAACCCCGACAAACGCCGTCGCAGCCTGGCGCGGCGCGCGCCGCTATGAGCAGGTGTTCCGCCCCAAAGCGCTGGAGGAGCCGGCTGATGTGCCGATCCGGGAGGGCGGCACCTATCTGATCACCGGCGGGTTTGGCGGCATTGGTCTCACCCTCGCCGAAGACCTGCTGCGCCGGCACAAAGCCAAAGTCGTGCTGCTCGCGCGCACCGCTTTGCCGCCGCGCGGGGACTGGGAGGGCTATAGGCTGCGCCATGGGCGCCATGACCCGGTGTCGCGCCGCATTGCCGCCGTCAAACGCCTTGAGCGCCTCGGCGGACAGCTCATGGTTGTGGCAGGGGATGTGTCCAATATCGAGGATATGCGCGGCGCGCTCGAAAAGGTCCAGATGCGCTTTGGGGCCGTTCATGGCGTGATCCATGCCGCCGGCATGATCAAGGACGGGCCACTCCTTGGCAAAACCCCGTCCGACATCGAAGATGTCTTCACGCCCAAACTTCACGGAACCCAAGTGCTGCATCAGCTTTTCCCCGACGGGGCGCTTGATTTTCTGGTGTTGTTTTCCTCCAGTTCGACGGTCACAGCCCCGATGGGGCAGATCGACTATGTCGCCGCCAACGCCTATCTCAATGCCTTTGCCCAAGCCCATCAGGGCGGCCAGACCCGCGTGCTCTCGCTCAATTGGGGGATCTGGGCCGAGGTCGGAATGGCGGCTGATGCGCTCGGCCTCACAGAGGACACCCCCGATCAGGCCGAGCGCGCGCTTGACGCGCCGCTTCTCTCCCGCGCCACATTTGACCGGCAGGGCAACCGCCTCTTCAAGGCGGATCTCGACACAGGGCACTGGGTGTTGAACGAACATCGCACCAAGCAAAATCGGGCGCTCTTTCCCGGCACAGGCTATCTTGAGCTTGCCGCCGAAGCTCTGGCCGCACAAGGCGAGGGCGCGGCTTTTGAGCTGCGCGATCTCTATTTTCTGCGCGCGCTGGATCTGGCCGATGACGCGACGCGCGCGCTGCGTGTCACCCTGACGCGCAGCGAGACGGGCTATGGCTTCAAGGTGCAGTCTTCTCGCGAGGTGGAGGGCCAGACAGGCTATGAAACCAACGCCACAGGCGAAATTGTCCTGACGGAGATGCGCCAGCCCCCGCAGCTTGATCTTGAGGCCATTCTTGAGCGCTGCCCTCTGCACCGCCGCGCCGAGGCGCAGGGCAGCTTGCGTAGCCCGCAAGAAGCACATCTGGCCTTCGGGCCGCGCTGGCGCGCGCTCAAGCATATCGCTCTGGGGCAGGGCGAGGGGCTGGCGCAGCTTGCCCTTCCGCCGGTCGCGGCATCGGATGGCTGTCTGCTGCCCCCCGGCCTCATGGACCTCGCCACAGGCTGGGCCATGGAGCTGATCGAGGGCTATACCCCCGAGCATCTCTGGGTTCCGGTGTCCTATGGGGCGTTGCGGGTCTATCGCCCTCTGCCGGACGCGCTTGTCTCATGGGTGCAAAACGCCGGTGAAAACCGCGCCGAGGCCGGGGCCGCGAGCTTTGATATCGTGCTCTGTGATCCCTCGGGCGCGGTCTGTGCCGAGGTGCGCGGCCTCTCGCTCCGCCGTTTGGAGCGGGCCGATGACTTTGGCCGCCCCTCTGCGGCGGCGGGCGAGCTTGAGTTTCCCGACCGCCCCGCGCCGCGGGGGCTGTCTCTCGCCGAGGAGCGGCTGCGCGGCACTATCCGCCTCGGCATCACACCGTCCGAAGGCGTCGAGGCCTTCCGCCGCGCGCTCGGGGCGTCCCAGCCTCAGATCATTGTCTCCTCGCTTGATCTGGCGGGGCTGCGCGCCCAGGCCAACGCCCGCGCGCTTCCCGCTGTCCAACCCAAGCAAAGCTATACCCGCCCCGACCTCAACAGCGCCTATATTGCCCCTGAAGCGGCGATTGAACTCAAGCTCGCCGAGATCTGGAGCAACCTGCTTGGCGTTGGCCAGATCGGGGTGGAGGATGATTTCTTCGAGCTGGGCGGGCACTCGCTCATTGCCGTGCGCCTCTTTGCCCAAGTCAAAAAGGCCTTTGAGGTCGATTTTCCCATTTCGGTGCTGTTTGAAGCCCCGACCATTCGCAAATGCGCGGCTTTGATCGCGGCACAGGGCGCAAGCCCCGCCGAGCAGGGCGCGCCCGAGCCTCTGAAACAGGCCACCCCGCCCAAGCGGCGCTTTACCCATCTGGTGGCGATGCACCAAGGCGAAGGCGGCACGCGCCGCCCCTTTTTCCTCGTTGCGGGGATGTTTGGCAATGTGCTCAATCTGCGCCACCTTGCGCATCTTCTGGGCACAGACCGCCCGTTTTACGGCCTGCAAGCGCGCGGCCTCTACGGCGATCAGGCCCCGCACCGCTCGATCTTTGAGGCGGCAAGAGATTACATCAAGGAAATCAAGGCGGTGCAGGCCTCTGGCCCCTATATGATCGGTGGGTTTTCCGGCGGCGGCATCATTGCGCTCGAGATCGCCCAGCAGCTTGAGGCGGCGGGCGAGGAGGTCGTGTTGCTGGTGATGCTGGATACGCCTCTGCCCAAGCGCCGCCCGCTGGAGGCCGTGGACCGGATGTTGATCCAGCTCGCCGAGCTTAAGGAGGGCGGGGTGCTCTACCCGGTCAAATGGGCCGCACGCCGCCTGAAATGGGAGGTCAACAAGCGCTTTAAGAAGGCGCGCCAAACCTCTGATCATAAATCTGTTTCCTTCCACAATGCCGAAATCGAAGCGGCCTTTCTTCAGGCGGTTGCCGACTATGAGCTGCGCCCGTGGCACGGGCCGCTTGCGCTGTTCCGCCCGCCGCTTGTTGGCAAATGGGCGGTGAGTCAGGGCGCCTTGGTCAATATCGAGCGCAGCTATGTCACCAATGATAACGACTGGGCGGCCCATGCCCCCATGATCGAGGTGATTGAAGTGCCGGGAGATCATGACTCCATGGTGCTCGAACCAAATGTGCGCGTGCTCGCGGCCCGCTTGCGACGCTGTATAGACGACGCCGAAAACCCCGCGGCGCGGGCCGCGCGCGTGGCCGCCTTGCCCCGCCAGAAACAGGAGGCCCGCTAGATGACCGCGCCATCCATTCTCACCGTGATCCTCAATTACCGCACGCCCGCGATGACGCTGCGCGCCGCAGAAGCCGCCCTCTCTGCGCAAGACGGGCTGAACGCCGAGCTGGTGATTGTTGACAATGACAGTGGCGACGGCTCTTTTGAGACGCTCAAAGAGGCTGTTTGCGCCCGTGACTGGCCTGTGCGCGTGCTTCAGTCGGGCCACAACGGCGGCTTTGGCGCTGGCAACAACTTTGGAATGCGGGCCGGGCTGTCAAACGGGCAAGCGCCTGATTTTTATTATATTCTGAACTCTGATGCCTTCCCCGATCCGGGGGGCATCCGGGCGCTGCGCGATCATCTTGTGGCGCATCCCAACGTCGGGTTTGTGGGCAGCTACATCAAGGGCGAGGCAGGCACGGCGCATCAATCGGCGTTCCGGTTTCCGTCGGCTTTGGGCGAGTTTGAAGGCGCGATCCGCTTTGGCCCGGTCAGCCGGCTGTTGCGCGCCTCTATTGTGCCGCTGCCTGTCCCTGAAGAGACGGTGATGGTGGATTGGCTGGCTGGTGCGAGCATGATGATGCGCGCCCGCACCCTTGAGGAGATCGGCTTCTTTGACGAGACATTCTTTCTTTATTTTGAAGAAACCGATCTGTGCCGCCGCGCGGCGCTTGCGGGCTGGCCGACAGTTTTTGTGCGTGACAGCGAAGTGGTTCATATTGGCTCGGTCTCAACCGGGATGAAAGGCTGGGCGCGGGTGCCACAGTATTGGTTTGACAGTCGCTGGTATTATTTTACCAAAAATCACGGGGCCGCCTATGCCGCCTATGCCACCTGTCTTCATCTGACAGGCGGGCTGCTGCATCGCCTGCGCCGCCTCATCGAGCAAAAGCCCCAAGACACGCCAGACCAGTTCCTGCGCCATTTGGCGCGCCATGCCCTTGGCGCTCTGCTGTCCCCGAGACAGCCAGAGCCGCAGCCCCTTCCGGGGCTTGGCACAGACCCCAAACGAGAGGGAGACAGCCTATGAGCCTCTCTGCACTCCTGATTGGCAATGCCAGCCTGACACAGACCTGCGCCGAGACATGGTGCGCTGCGGGTCATCGGCTTGCCTGTGTTGTGACGCGCAACGCCGATCTTTGCGCTTGGGCGGCGGCCCGCGATATTCCTGTGGTTGCGCCGGGGCCTGCGCTCGCCGCGCGGCTGGCAGGGGTCAGCGCCGATTGGCTCCTCTCGATCGCCAATCTGGATATGCTGCCAGAAGATGTGCTCGCGCTGCCCTCGCGTGGCGCGATCAATTTTCACGACGGGCCGTTGCCGCGGTATGCCGGCCTGAATGCGCCGGTCTGGGCACGCCTCAATGGCGAGACAGAGCACGCCATCACCTGGCATTTTATGGCGTCGGGGCCGGATACGGGCGATATCATTTTGCAATCCGGCTTTGACATAAGCCCGCAAGACACCGCGCTGACGCTCAACACCAAGGCCTATGAGGCCGCTTACTCAAGCTTTGATGCGCTGATAAAGCTTCTGGCGGCCCCCGAGCTGGCCGGCCAGCCACAAGATACAACGCAGCGGAGCTATTTTGGCAAATACAAACGCCCCGAGGCCTTTGGAACGATTGATTTTGCCCAGCCTGCCGAGGCGATTATCGCCTTGGTTCAAGGGCTGAACCATGGTCCCTATTGGAATCCGCTGGTCACGCCACGGTTTGAATGTCAGGGGCGACTGATCGCTGTAAAGGCAGCGCAGGCTTCTGGGCTGCCCCGATCGCGCCTGCCTGCGGGCCATGTGATCGAGGCCAGCGCGCAAGCGTTGACCGTCTCAACCGGCTCGGCCCCGATTGTTTTGCAAGGTCTCTCTTCGCTTGAGGGCGCCGCGCTGATCCCCTCGCAGATCGCGGCCAAAGGCGATCAGATCGTGGCGCTGACAGAGGATGAGGCCGCCGCACTCACCTATGCGCAGGAGCATTCGGCCCGCGCCGATGCGGTTTGGCGCGCCGCCCTGCAAGACAGTCGCCCTGTGCGATTGGGGCTGACGCCCGCCCGGCTTTCGCCGCGCTATGAGAGCCGCGCCCTGACAGGATCAGCCGATCTCGGCTCTCTGGAGGTCTTGCGCCGTGTGGCCCTGCTCTGTCAGGCGCTCAGCGAGGAGGGCGAGGTCGATATCGCCTATGGAGTTTTGACGGGCGAAGCCGCCCGCAACCACGTGAGCGACTGGGTGCCTCTGCGGGCGGGCGATACTCTGGCGGACAGGGTTGATATGGCGCAGGCGCATGGCGGTTTTGCCTTGGATTTGCCGCTCCGCGACCCCGCAATCAGCCCCGTTTGCCCACCTGAGTTTGCCGTCTCTGAACTTAACGCACCACTTGAGCATTCTGCTATAACACTCTGTAATGAATGTATATATTTTGACATCAATAGGGTGTCTGGCGCCATGGCCGATCTCTGGATCGCGCGGCTTGATCATATCCTGCAAGCCAGCCACATCAGCGCCGCGCCCGCACGTGAGGCGCTCATCCCCGAGAGCGAGCGCAACCTCGCTCTGAACACATGGAATGACACCGCCACGGCCTATCCTGAGACGCCGGTGCATAGGCTTTTTGAGGCTCAGGTGGGGCGCGCGCCGCAGGCCAGCGCGCTTGTCTTTGAGGGCGAGACCCTCAGCTACGGCGCGCTCAATGCCCGCGCAAACGAGGCCGCCCATGTCTTGCGCGAGATGGGTGTCGGCCCGGGCACGCTTGTCGGCCTCTGCGTGGAGCGTGGCCCGCGGCTTCTGATTGGCGCGCTGGCAATTTTGAAGGCCGGCGGCGCCTATGTGCCGATTGATCCGGCCTATCCCGAAGACCGCATTGCGCTCTATATTACAGACAGCCAAGCGCCTGTTCTGGTGACCGAGAGCGCCCTGTCGGCCCGTCTGCCCGAGGGGCGCGCCGCGCGGCTCGTGCTGGATCAGGACGCGCGCATCGCCCAAGCCGACAGCGCCGATCTGGACGGCGGGGCCGGCCCCGAAGACCTCGCCTATCTGATCTACACCTCCGGCTCCACAGGGCGGCCCAAGGGCGTCATGGTCGAGCATCGCAATGTGGCCAATTTCTTTACGGCGATGGATGCGCGCGTGACCCCGGAGGCGCGCGGCGTTTGGCTGGCGGTGACATCGCTTTCCTTTGATATCTCGGTGCTGGAGCTGTTTTACACCCTCGCGCGGGGCTTCAAGATTGTGCTGATGGGGGATGAAAGCAAAAGCCTTGTGGCCAACAGGCGGATCCCGATGACCCAGAAGGGCATGGGTTTTGGCCTGTTTTACTGGGGCAATGACGACGGTCCGGGGCAAAAGAAATACCATCTTCTGCTTGAGGGGGCGAAATTTGCCGACGCAAACGGCTTCAGCGCGATCTGGACGCCCGAGCGCCACTTCCACGCCTTTGGCGGACCCTATCCGAACCCCGCCGTCACAGGCGCCGCCGTGGCCGCTGTGACCAAAAATATCGCCGTCAGATCAGGCTCTTGCGTGACGCCGCTGCATCATCCGTTGCGCATAGCCGAAGACTGGGCGGTGATTGACAACCTGACCGAAGGCCGCGCAGGGCTTGCGATTGCCGCTGGATGGCAGCCTGACGATTTTGTCCTGCGCCCCGAAAACGCCCCGCCCGCCAACAAGCCGGCGATGTATGAAACCGTTGATCACCTGCGCAGGCTCTGGCGGGGCGAGGCGGTGCGCTTTCCCAACGGATCGGGCAAGGATGTCGCGGTCGTGACACAGCCGCGTCCCGTGTCTGCCGAACTGCCCATATGGGTCACCACAGCCGGCAACCCCGACACATGGCGCGAGGCCGGCGAGATTGGCGCAAATGTGCTGACGCACCTCTTGGGCCAGTCGATTGACGAGGTCGCCGGCAAGATCAAGATTTACCGACAAGCGCTTGAAAAGGCCGGTCATAATCCTGATGCCTTCAACGTGACTTTGATGCTCCATACCTTTGTCAGCGACACCCGCGACCACGCCCGCGCCATCGCGCGCCAGCCGATGAAAGACTATCTCAACGCCGCCGCGGGGCTGATCAAACACTACGCCTGGACCTTTCCTGCCTTCAAACGGCCCAAAGGCGTTGACACAGCGTTCGAGCTTGATCTGGAGAGCCTTGCGCCGGATGAGCTGGATGCGATCCTTGAGTTTGCCTTTGAGCGCTACTTTGAGGACAGCGGCCTGTTTGGCACGGTGGAGGATTGTCTTGACCGTGTCGAACAGCTCAAGCGCATCGGGGTCGATGAAATCGGCTGCCTGATTGACTACGGGATCGCCCCCGAAACCGTCCTTGAGGGCCTCAAGCCCCTTGCAGAGCTGCACCGGCGGGCCAATGCCGCGCAGGCCGTGGCAGAGGGCGACTACTCGCTGCCCGCCCAGATTTTGCGCCATTCTGTGACACATTTTCAATGCACCCCCTCGCTTGCACGGATGCTGACATTTGGCGAGGAGAGCCGCATGGCGCTGGGGCGTGTGAAACATTTGATGCTAGGGGGGGAGCCTTTGGCCGAAAACCTGCTGACCGAGCTTCAAAGCCTCACCCCCGCCAGTCTTCAAAATATGTATGGCCCGACCGAGACAACCATCTGGTCCACCACCGAGATGATCGGGCGTGCCGGCCAAGGCATCAGCATCGGCACGCCCATCGCCAACACGCAGGTCTATGTGCTTGATGGCGCGTTGCAGCCTTGCCCTGTCGGGGTTGTGGGCGAGCTTTATATCGGCGGCGCGGGCGTCACGCGGGGCTATTTCGGGCGCGCCGATCTCACGGCCGAACGCTTTCTGCCCAATCCCTTTCACGCCGGGCGGATGTATCGCACCGGCGATCTGGTGCGCTGGCAGGCCGAGGGCCGGCTCGCCTATATCGGGCGCGCCGACACGCAGGTCAAGCTGCGCGGCTACCGGATCGAACTGGGCGAAATCGAGGCCCGCCTACACGAGCAAAGCGGTGTGCATGAGGCGGTTGTCATGGCGCGCGAGGATCAGCCGGGCGATATGCGCCTGATTGCCTATCTGCGCGCCGATACCCCGCCCGACAAGGCCGCCTTGCGCGCCGCTCTGGGCCGCAGCCTGCCCGAGTTCATGATCCCGCAGCATTTTGTTTTCATGACGGCGTTTCCGCTCACACCCAACAAAAAAATTGATAAAAACGCGCTGCCTGCGCCCTCGGCTCCCGCCACAGAAACCGCCCGGCAGAGCGCGTCGCTGCCCGCCAGTGCCGACCGGATCGAAGCCGAAATCGCCGCCGTCTGGACCCATGTTCTCGGCGTTGCCCGGATCCTGTCTCTTATACACATCT
>JAHBAN010000121.1 GCA_018500075.1 Flavobacteriia bacterium
ATGGTCGGTGTGGGGGGTGTGGTCGGGGCTTGGAGCGCCGGGGCTGGTTCTGCTTGGGCTGTCGCTGATCGGGGGCGGGGTGGCCACAACGGCGGGCGGGGTGAAGCTCTTGCGGGTCTATGCGCTCTATCTCAACGGGCTGCGCGAAATGGAGCGGCTGGTGCATCCCTCTTCGGTTGGCCGCGCCAGCAACCAAAGCCGCCGGATCCGCTCCAAGGGCGCCTATATTGCCTGGATCTTCTTTATGCTCTTTGCGCTCTCTATGGCCTTTGTCACTCTGATCCTGACCTTTACGGGGGTCGGCTTTGAGGAGGCGATTGTCTTGGCGATTGCTGCGCTCTCGACAACCGGACCGCTGGTTCAGGCGGCTCCGGAGACCCCGATCTTACTGGTGCAGTTGAGCGCCGGGGCCAAGCTGACGCTCTGTGCGGCGATGGTTGTGGGGCGGCTTGAGACACTGGCGATCATTGCGCTTTTTAACCCGGCTTTGTGGCGCGGCTGAGGCTCTGAGCGTTGCATGACGTAGAGAGAAGTGAAGCGCGCGCGCAACATATATCGTAGATGCGCGTGTTTTGGGGGTTTAAAGTTCCCGTGCTGCACGACATAATCAGATATCTACACGGCCGAAGCACGGCCGGAAACTGACAATAAGGCATTAGAACCATGGCTTCCGACCGTCAAAACCTTCAGGATGCGTTCCTGAACCATGTCCGCAAGACGAAGACACCTGTGACAATCTTCCTGATCAATGGCGTGAAGCTGCAGGGCGTGATCACGTGGTTTGACAATTTTTGCGTGCTGTTGCGCCGCGATGGCCAGAGCCAGCTTGTCTATAAACACGCGATCAGCACAATTATGCCAGCGCAACCGATTTCTCTTTATGAGGGTGAAGAAGCTCAGTGAGCGAATATGATCCGGCGCTGACGAGGGCGTGGGTTCTTCACCCCGAAATCCGCAGAGATGACCAGAACCGCACGCCGGCCCATGCGCTCGAAGAGGCTGTAGCGCTCGGCGAAGCCATGCCAGGGCTTGAAATTGTCGGGTCCGAGGTTGTGAAGCTCAAAAAGCCACACGCAGGAATGCTGTTTGGCAAGGGCAAGCTTGAAGAAATCAAAGAGCGGCTAGTGGCCGGCGAGGTCGAGCTTGTCTTGATTGACGGGCCGGTCAGCCCTGTTCAGCAGCGCAACCTTGAGAAAAAATGGGGCGTCAAAATTCTGGACCGCACCGGTCTTATTCTCGAGATTTTCTCTGACCGTGCCCGCACGCGCGAGGGCGTGTTGCAGGTCGAGATGGCGGCGCTGAGCTATCAGCGCACGCGGCTTGTCAGAGCCTGGACCCACCTTGAGCGCCAGCGGGGCGGGCTTGGCTTTGTCGGCGGCCCCGGCGAAACCCAGATCGAGGCGGACCGCCGCGCGATTGATGACCAGCTTGTGCGCTTGCGCCGGCAGCTGTCCAAGGTTGTGAAAACCCGCGAGCTGCACCGCAAGAGCCGCGCCAAAGTGCCCTATCCGATTGTGGCGCTTGTCGGATATACCAACGCGGGCAAATCAACGCTGTTCAACCGGCTGACGGGGGCGGATGTTTTTGCCAAGGATATGCTCTTTGCAACGCTTGATCCGACCATGCGCAAAGTCACCTTGGGAGAGTCCGGGCTTGAAGTGATTATGTCGGACACGGTGGGCTTTATCTCGAATTTGCCAACCGAGCTTGTGGCGGCGTTCCGGGCGACTTTGGAAGAGGTGCTGAGCGCGGATCTGATTTTGCACGTGCGCGATATTGCCCATCCCGAAAGCGGGGCGCAGGCCAAAGATGTCACCAAGATTCTTGAAAGCCTCGGGATTGACCCTGTGACGCCGCTCTATGAGGTGCTCAATAAGACCGATCTGCTGGCGCCTGACGACAAAGAGGCGATCCAGACACAGGCGGCGCGCAGCGAGACGGTGTTTGCTGTCTCCTCTGTCACGGGGGAGGGGCTTGAGCGCTTGCTTGAGGCGGTGGCAAATGCGCTTCAATCCAGCGCCAAGACCGAGGCTGTGAGCCTGACGTTTGCGCAAGGCCGCAAGCGGGCCTGGCTCTTTGCGCAAGGGGTTGTCGAGGACGAGCGCCAGACCGATGAGGGCTATACGCTGAAAGTGAGATGGACAGGCAAGCAGGCCGAGCAATTCGCCCGGCTGTAATGCACTCGCCTGTGTTGCTCTGTGTCATCTGATGTCTCGTGCGGTGCGTGCATTCTGGGCGGCTGTGCGCGCACTCCCACGCTCACTTTTGCTTTGGCCTCAGGATGGTTTCGCCCACAGAGGCCGCGCGCGCGAGGCCTTCATCCAGCGACATGGTGATATATTCCCCGCGCCGCCAGAGCTGTGCGAGATCATCATAGTGGCGCGACAAAGGATGCCCTGACTGCCCTGTCGAGGTGATGAAGATGGAACTGTCCGGATCTGTAAAATCATAGACCCCGCGGTAGCCTGCGGCATGGACATTCTGGAACGGCTCGGGGCCTGTGCCACGGGTGCGGCCACGCATCAGCGTATTGTCCCCGCCCGATGTGCTTTGGCGGATGTTCACAAAGTAGCGCAGGAGCGGAACCTCGCCCAGAACAGGGTGATCATGGGTCGCCTCATGGGCATCGCCCCAGCGCAGCGCCTCAATCGAGGTGCCATAGACCTCATCGAGCCAGATCAGCGCATCATCCAGCGACAGACGGGCGATATCGGCACAGGTTTCTGTTGCCGAGGACTGGATGATGTTGCACCACACGCCGGCGCCCTCAATATCGCGAAACACCCGCTCGATGAACAGCGGCTCCATATGGGTGAACTCTTCGGCAAGCGGGCCAAGCTCGTCGCGGATGATCCGCTCCTGCAAAAAGCGCATCCAGGCTGCATAGATCAATGGCTCGGGCAGATGCTCGTTCATGCTGCCGGTCCAGCCGGCCAGCAGATTGAGCGCGATTTGGCGGCGCCGCTCCGGTGTGCCGTCGGGCGCGGCCTCGCCTGTGAACCAGAGGTCGGCAGCAACCAGAGGCAGGAGTGTGCGGGCTGTGGCGCTTGTGATATCGAGCTGCGCCTCGACAAAGCTTTCGCGGCTGTGGGCTTTGCGGCCCTGCATCAGCCGCTGCCAGCGTTGAATGCGCTGGCTGTCGCCCCAGTCATAGGAGACATGAAGCGGGAAGGGGCGCTCTAGCAGTTTGTTGTTTGTATTGCCGACAATGCCGCCGGCCGGGCGAATGAACTCGGGGTTGGCGGTAGGTGGGAAATAGCCTTGCCAGCGGTTCTCGGCCAGCCAGCCGCGCGCCGGAAGGCGGCCTTTGCTCTCGGAGCTGGCCGCGCGTCGCGGCATGGCTCCGATGGTTTTCAGGGCGATATCGGTTTTGTCCGCCAGCGTCAGATTTTGGGAGGGCGCAATATAGAGCGCACTGGCGGCCAAGGCCTCGTCTATGCTCTGGGCGCGCATGATGCGCAGCGCGGCGCTCATCGAGGTGTCTTTGGGGTCGAGCGCTGTCCAGGCGAGCGCCGCCACATGGCCCGCCGGCGTCACTGTGCCGACATTGCGAAAGCTTGACGGCAGCACCGGGCCATTCTCGGTGTTGTGGAGGGTCAGGGTGATCGGCGTTTCGTCCTTGATCTTGATGATCGAGCGCCGCGTCACAAAGGGCTTGAAGCCCTCCGGTGTGCGATATTCCTCGCGGTTGTCGGGGTTGATCTCCTCGATGAACACATCCTGATCATCCAGATAGGAGGAGGTCAGGCCCCAGCCGAGGCTTTCACTGCGGCCCACCAGCATCAGCGGCATTCCGGGAATGGTGGCGCCGATGATCCCGCCCGAGGAAAGCTCAAGGCGCGCCAGATACCAGATCGCGGGGGCGGTCAGGCCGAGGTGGGGATCATTGGCCAGCAAGGTGCCCCCAGTGGCCGAGCGCGAGGGGGCTGCGGCCCAGGCATTGGATGCGCCGGCCAGAGCGCGGGGCTGAAAGGGCGAGAGCGGGTGCGCGGGCAAAGCGGGGGCAGAGCCTGCGTGATGGACAAACCCGGCTTCGGGAAACAGGCTGGCATATTGGGGCAGGGCCGCGAGCCCTGTGCCCGGCATATCCGGCAGCAAATCGCGCAGGCGCTGCTCGTCTTTCAACAGAAGCGAGGTGCGGGCGCGCAGGATTTCTTCTTCGGCCTGTCCGGAGAGCTGCACCGCCATAAGCTTGAGAATTGCGATGGAATCTTCCGGCCGCCATGGCGATATCGGCGCATTGAAGAGAAACATCTCGGGTGCGCCACGCCCCAGAGCGCTGGCGTTGATCTCGGCAAGGCGCGCATTGACCCCCGCAGAATAAGCCTCAAGTGCCGCCAGACTGTCTGCGTCCTGCGCCTCAACCGAGCTGCGGGCCAGAGAATAGATGTCAAAGCGGCGCAACAGCTTGTCCACCGGCAGGGTTGCGGCGCCAAAGACTTCGGACAGACGGCCCTGAGCCGTGCGGCGCATCACCGTCATTTGCCAGAGGCGGTCTTGGGTATGGGCATAGCCGAGACCAAAGAAAACCGCGGCGTCATCAGACCGGTCTGCAAAGATATGAGGCACATCCGAATGGTCGCGCAAAATCCGGATCTCGGAGGTCAGACCGGCAACCTCGAGCTGTTTGTTGTAGTCGGGTAAAGAGCGCGAGGCGAGATAATAGACCCCGAGCACGGCCAGCACCGTGAGCACGATCAAGACCGAGGCTATCCGCAGCAACCACCGAAACACTAAAAGCATGGACCGTCCCTTGTCATATTGCGGGCTTTTGGCTTGCCAATCGGCCCTCTGCCCGACACAAACGATAAGACATTTGAATGCAAGGGGAAAGACTATGGCACAACTCGCTTTTTTGGGACTCGGCGTGATGGGGTATCCGATGGCCGGCCATCTCAAAGCCGCCGGTCATGATGTTGTGGTCTATAACCGCACCGCTGCCAAGGCAGAGGCCTGGGCCGAAGAGCATGGCGGGCGGGCCGCCCCCACGCCGCGCGCCGCCGCCGAGGGGGCCGAGTTTGTGATGGCCTGTGTGGGCAATGATGATGATCTGCGCGCCATTTGCCTCGGTGAGTCGGGGGCCTTTGCGGGGCTGGCGGCGGGAAGCTGTTTTGTCGACCATACCACGGTTTCGGCCAAGGTGACGGCTGAACTCTACGGGCGCGCCAAAGAGATCGGGGTCGGCTTTGTCGATGCGCCGGTCTCGGGCGGTCAGGCGGGCGCTGAAAACGGCGTACTGTCGGTGATGTGTGGTGGCGATTTGGCCGAGTATGCGCGCGCCGAGCCGATTATGGCGGCCTATGCGCGGATCTGTCGGCGGATCGGGGACAGCGGCGCCGGACAGATGACCAAGATGTGCAACCAGATCGCGATTGCCGGTCTGGTTCAGGGCCTCTCGGAGGCGCTGAATTTTGCCATGGCCGCCGGCTTGGACGGTCAGGATGTTGTGGAAGTGATTTCGCAGGGGGCGGCGGGCAGCTGGCAAATGAGCAACCGCTCTGACACCATGCTGGCCGGTCAGTTCGAACACGGGTTTGCTGTGGACTGGATGCGCAAGGACCTCGGGATCTGCCTTGAGACGGCCGATCAGATCGGAGCCAGCCTGCCTGTGACAGCGCTTGTGGACCAGTTTTACAAAGATGTGCAGAAAATGGGCGGGGGCCGTTGGGACACGTCGAGTCTGATCACGCGGTTGAGCCAGAAGCCCTGAGGGATTGCGCCGCCTTCGGCGTCGCCGGGCTGGGGGCGTTGCCCCCAGACCCCAGTGCTAACTGGGGGCGTTGCCCCCAGACCCCCAGGATATTTCTGGAAAGAAAAAGGAGGTGGGGGAGCGGCTTAATGTGTGGTTGTGTTTGAAAAGAGCTGGATCACGGCGATGCCGGCGATGATCAGAGCGAGGCCTGTGAGGGCGGGGAGGTCGAGTTTTTGTCCGAAGATGGCATAGCCGATGACCGCGATCAGCAGGATGCCAAGCCCAGACCAGAGCGCATAGACGATCCCGACGGGCATATATTTCAGGGTCAGGGCCATGAAGTAAAAGCTGATAGAATAGCCCAGCACAACCAGCAGAGAGGGCCAGAGGCGGCTGAATTGCTGGCTCGCCTGCATGGCGGAGGTGGCTATGGTTTCAAAAGCGACGGCAATGGCGAGGTAGAGATAGGGCATGGGGTCATCCTTTAGAGGGGCAGCTCTGTTGTATCCTTGATGCTTTCCATCACAAAGCTGGCCGAGACATCCGCCATCGGCACCTCAGCGATCATTTTTTGATAGAGCCTGTCATAGCCCGCCATATCCGCAACATGGGCGCGCAGCAGGTAATCCAGATCGCCTGACATCCGAAAGACCCCGGTGATTTCGGGGATCAAGCGCGTTGCGCGGGCAAAATCTGCAGACCAGCCGGCCGTGTGTTTTTCTGCGCGCACCTGAATATAGACGGTCAGGCCGAGACCGAGCAGTTCTGCGTTTAGCAGGGCGACGCGTTTGCGAATGAGACCGGACTGCTGCATTTGCTTGATCCGGCGCCAGCAGGCATTGCGCGACAGGCCGACCTCTTGGCTAAGCGTATCAAGGGAGACATCGCACTCGCGCTGAAGCTGGCGCAGGATTTTGCGGTCTATTTCATCTTGTCCCGTCATATGCGGCTTATGGGGGAAAATATCCCGTATGGCAAGGTGATGAGGCAAAATTTGGGATCGTTTGGCGGATGTGCTCGGCTAGACAGGCGTGAGGTGCTCAAGCCTTCGATGACACAGGTCTTGATGACACTGGTCTCAATGACAGAGGCCGCACCAACATTGGCAAGAGACGCGGAAACAGGAGCCCCAAGATGATTGCGAAGTTATTTCTGAACCATCCAGAGTCAGTCAACGAGAGCTATTGGGCGCATATGCGCTTTGCGCTCTGGTTTGCAGGGTGGCTGGCATTGGCGGCCGGGGCGGCGCTTGTGCACGCGTTCCTTCCCGCCGCTTTTGAGACAACCGGCAGCCGGATTATCGCCAAGCTCTATGAGCGGACCCAGAGGCGTTAGGCCCCTCAAACCGTCAAGACAGACGGGAGGCGCACCCGCAGGGGCGCACCTCTCTGAGTATCAGCCGATGATCGCGTTGAGCGTCGCGCTCGGGCGCATCACGCTGGCGAGCTTGGCGGCGTCGGGGTGATAGTAGCCCCCTGTGTCGGCGGGCTTGCCCTGAGCGGCGGCCAATTCGGCCACAATTGCGGCTTCGCCTTCGGCCAGCGCCTTGGCAACAGGGGCAAACTCGGCGGCCAGCGCGGCATCTTCGGATTGAGCGGCCAGAGCTTCGGCCCAGTAGCGGGCAAACCAGTAGTGGCTGTCGCGGTTGTCCGGCTCGCCGACTTTGCGCGAGGGCGAGCGGTTGTCATCCAGAATGCCTTGGGTCGCGGCATCGACCGCCTTGCCCAGAACGCGCGCCTTTTCGTTGCCTTTGGCATCGGCGAGGAACTGGAGGCTTTCGCCCAGAGCGCAGAACTCGCCCAGGCTGTCCCAGCGCAGGTGGTTTTCGGCGTCAAGCTGTTGCACGTGCTTGGGGGCCGAGCCGCCGGCGCCGGTTTCAAACAGGCCACCGCCCTGCATGAGCTTGACGATCGAGAGCATTTTGGCCGAGGTGGCCAGCTCGAGGATCGGGAACAGGTCGGTCAGGTAGTCGCGCAGCACATTGCCGGTGATGGCGATGGTGTTTTCACCTTTGGTGATGGTGTCAAGCGAGGCGCGCGTGGCTTCGCGGGGGGCCATGATCTCGAATTTGTCGGCCACGCCTTTGGCCTCAAGGATCGGTTTCACATAGCTGATCAGCTCGGCATCATGGGCGCGGCTGGCATCGAGCCAGAAAATCGCACGGAACCCTGTGGCGCGCTGGCGGTCAATCGCAAGGTTGACCCAGTCTTCGATCGGCGCTTGGCGCGCGGAGGCCGAGCGCCAGATATCGCCCGCCGCAACGGTGTGGCTGTGCAGCACTGTGCCATCGTCCAGGATCATCTTGACGGTGCCGGCCTCGGGCAGCTCGAAAGTTGTCGGGTGGCTGCCGTATTCTTCGGCTTTTTGCGCCATCAGGCCGATGTTTTGGACTGTGCCGGCTGTGGCGGGGTTGAGCGCGCCATTTTCTTTGAAGAAGGTGATGGCCTCGTCATAGACGGGGGCGTAAGAATTGTCGGGGATGACGCAATTGGCATCGGCTTCTGTGCCGTCCGGGCCCCAGCCTTTGCCGCCAGCGCGGATCAGCGCCGGCATGGAGGCGTCAATGATCACATCCGAGGGCACGTGAAGGTTTGTGATGCCGCGGTCGCTGTCGACCATATACATGGGCGGGCGATCGGCCATGCAAGCCTCGATTGCGGCCATGATATCGGCGTTGTCCTTGACGCGCGCGAGCAGATCGCCAAGGCCCGAGTTGGGGTTGACGCCGAGGGCTTTCAGGGTGTCGCCATGGGCCTCAAAGACCGGCGCAAGGAAGGCGCGCACCGCATGGCCGAAGATGATCGGGTCGGAGACCTTCATCATGGTGGCTTTCATGTGCAACGAAAACAGCGTGCCTTCGGCTTTGGTCTTTTCGATCTCGTCGGCCAGAAAGTCCGCGAGCGCGGCGGCGCTCATATAGGTCGCATCGACAACTGTGCCTGCGGGATAGGCGAGGCCGTCTTTCAAAACGGTTTCGCCGGTGGCTGTTTCCAGAACGATTTTGGCGGTGGCGGGTTTTGACAGGGTGGCTGACACTTCATTTGAGAAGAAATCACCGCCCGACATGGCGGCCACGCGGGTTTTGCTTTCGGCGCTCCATTTGCCCATGCGGTGCGGGTTGTTTTGCGCATAGGTCTTGACGGCGACGGCGGCGCGGCGGTCTGAGTTGCCTTCGCGCAGGACAGGGTTCACAGCCGAGCCTTTGAGCGTGTCATAGGTGGCGCGCACGGCTTTTTCGGCCTCAGTTGCGGGCGTCTCCGGATAGTCGGGCAGGGCATAGCCTTGGGCCTGAAGCTCTTTCACCGCGGCCACAAGCTGGGGCACGGAGGCCGAGATATTTGGCAGCTTGATCACATTGGCCGAAGGGGTCTTCACCAATTCGCCCAGCTCGGCAAGATCATCGGACTGGCGCTGTGCGTCTGTCAAATGATCGGGGAAGGCGGCGAGAATACGGCCCGCAAGCGAGATATCCTTGGTGCCGACAGTAATATCAGCGGCTTTGGCAAAGCGCTTGATAATCGGCAAAAGCGAGGCGCTGGCAAGCTCGGGGGCTTCGTCAACCTTTGTGTAGATGATATCGGGTGTATGTGTGTCGGCCATCTCGGATCCTTCTCGATCAGGTGTTACGATTCAGATATTTACCTGTCTCATAGACCAGATTTTGGCGAAATGAAAGACGGTATGCAAAAGTATACAGAAAATTTTTGCCCCACAACACGAGGCAACATTGGCGCCGCGCAACGCAGGCGGTCGAGATACCCTGTCAGGATCAATCAGCTTTGGGGCGGCGTTTGGCTTTTGGTGTGCGCTCAAGCTTGAGCATCAAGACCAACGCAACAATGCAGAGCAAAAACACCCCGATCGCGGCGGGCCGCGGGGTTCCGTCAAAGGCCAGTCCGATGGGAACGGCAAAGACCATTGCAAAGACCGTAGAGGTGCCGCCCAGAATAGAGGCGGCCAGCCCCGCGATATGGCCAAGTGGCTCCATCGCCATCGCATTCAGATTGCCAAGGGTCAGCCCCGCCATGGCAAAAAGCGAAAACTGCCAGACGACAAACAGTGCGAAGTAGAGATCAAGCGAAAGCGGCAGGGCGGTCAGAAGGATCATACCGCCCGAGAGGCCGACCTGCACCATCAGGGTCACGGTTGTGAGGAGCTGCATCCCAAGGCGCACCACCAGCATGGCATTGAGGATACTGGCGCTTCCGGCAAGGATCGCGACGAGGCCAAACCAGTAGGGGAAGCTCTCGGCGCGCTGGAATGTGATGTCATAGATCGGCTGCACCGATGAGAGCGCCGCAAACAGAACCGCAAAGCACAGCGTTTGCACAAGGATCACGCTGCGCACGACGGGGTAGGAGAGCATATCTTTCAGCGCGCTCTTGAGCTTGCTTGTCTCAAAGGGGCGGCGGTCGGCTTTGGGGAGTGTCTCCTCAAGGCGCAGCCCGAACCAGCCCGTCACGAGACAGGCAAAAATGATAAAGGCCGCAAAAATGCCGCGCCAGCCTGTTATGCCAATGATCGCGGCGCCGATCAGCGGGGCAATGGCGGGCACGAGCGTAAAGATCATCATCACAATCGAGACCAGCTTGGCCATCTGGCGGCCAGAAAACAAATCGCGGATGATCGCGATCGACACAATCCGTGGCCCCGCAATCCCGAGACCCTGCACAAGGCGCGCGGCCAGCACCCATTCGAGGGTCTGGGCGACCCAGGCCAGCACAGCACCGACCATATAGAGCGCGATGCCCGCATAGATCACCGGCTTGCGCCCGAAGCTGTCCGAGAGCGGCCCTGTGAAAAATGTGCCGATCCCCATGCCAAGCACAAAGGAGGTCAGGATCAGCTGTGCGGCATTGAGATTGTCCGGGCTTAGCTCCTGACCGATCTGGGGCAGGGCGGGCAACATGGCGTCAATCGAGAAAGCGGTCATGGCAAACATCATGGCCATCAGGCCGATAAACTCGGCTTTGCTCATCCGGATTTTGCTCATTCAGTGGTCTCGCGGTGCGACTCAAGGGCTTTTCTGCGGCGTTTCAGAAACGCAAAATGGCCGAACTGTTGAATGGCCAGAGCAAAAATGCCTAGGCCCGTGAAGATAAAGACGGTGGTGCCGATCTTGCCGAGCACTGTGGCCGGAACAAGATTGCCATAGCCCACGGTGGAGAGCGTGACCACGGTGAAGAAATAGGCATCAATCCAGCTCCAGCCCTCGACAAGGCGGAAAAACACGGTGCCAGAGACCACAACCAGAGCCAGCAGCGAGAGAATGGAGCGGGTCGTGAGCGTCATTTGCCCTGTGCCTCGATCAGCTCGTCAATGACTTTGAGCCAAAGCTCGGGCGGCTGTGCGCCGGGAACGGCGTGTTGACTGGCGACAATGAATGTGGGCACGGAGTTGACCCCCATCTCGCGGGAATGGGTGTCGCGGGCCTTGATGTCGTCAAGATCGGAGTCGGTTCCAAGGAGCTTGAGCACAAGGGCGGCGTCCATGCCCATACTGTCGGCCACATCTGCCAGGGTTTCGGCGTTGCCGATATCGCGGCCATCTTTGAAATAGGCTTTGAACAGGGCCGATACAACCGGCGTCTGGCGGCCTTCTATCCCGGCCCAGTGAATGAGCCGGTGCGCATCAAGCGTATTTGGCGTGGTTTTCATCGCCTCAAAGTCGATCTTGAGGCCCGCCCGCTCGGCGGCCTCAACCACCGGGGCATAGGCCCGCACCGCGCCATCCTTGCCGCCGAACTTGGTTTCGAGATAGGCGCGCCGGTCCATCCCCTCTTTGGGCATTGTCGGGTTCAACTGAAACGGATGCCACTCGATCGTGAAGGGATGATCGGGGCGCTGCTCGAGTGCGCGGTCAAGATGGGCTTTGCCGATATAGCACCACGGGCAAATCGGGTCGGAAATAATATCAAGTTTGATCATGGAACTGCCTTTCGCCTTCTCTCTCTATCTGCCTCTGCCAAAAAGCAAAACCCATATGGCGATATCTGATTAAAATATGTCGCGTGCTTTAGAGAAACTCTTTGAGGGCCGAGCGGCGCAACTTGTTGTTGGGGCCAAGCGGCATTGCTTCGATGCGTTTGTAGAGCTTGGGGCGTTTGTAGGCGGCGAGCCTGCTTTCGGCCTCGGCCTTGAGGGCGTGGAGGTCGATGTCGGCCTCCGAAGTATAAAAGGCCGCAATGATGCGCACATCCTGTTTGATATCCACATCACAGACCGCGAGGGCTGTGAGCTTTTGGGCCTCTGGCGCAGCGCTGAGCGCCGCTTCGACCTCCAGAGGCGAGACACGGTAGCCACCGGCGTTCATCATATCGTCATTGCGCCCCTGATAGTGGATCTGCCCGTCGGCTGACAAAACCCCGAGATCTCCGGTCAGAAACCAGTCGTCGCGAAAACGCGCGGCGGTTTCGTCTGGCGCATCAAAATAGCCAAGCATCAAGCCCGGGTCAGAGCGGTGCACGGCAATCTGGCCCACCTCGCCTTGCGGCGCAATGCCCTCGTCTGTGAGCAGTGCAATGTGACGCCCAGCCTGAACCGAGCCAAGCGCGCCGCCCTGTGCGGGCGCGCTCGGGCTGGCCGATAGAAAGGTCGAGCATTCCGACATTCCATAGGCTTCATAGACTTCGGTGCCGGCTGCCTTTTGCCACTGGCGGCGCAGGTTTTCGCTGAGCTTTTCGCCGGCTGACAGCCCGTGACGCAGCTGAGGCAAATCAAGCGCTCCGCCGGCTTTCAGCATCTTGCGATAGACCCCGGGCGCGGCGGCAAAGATGCTTGCGTTATGGCGCTTGATCAGGGCTGGAAGCGCTTCGGGGGCGACCCCGTCCTCTGGGATCAGCGCTGTTGCGCCCATCGTCCACGGGTCCATCAGCCCTGTGCCAAGGGTGTAGGTCCAGTTGAAAGCCCCCGCATGGCACAGCCTGTCGTCGTCTTTGAGACCATACCAGCCCTCAAACATCATCTGTCGCGCCCAGATGGCGCGGTGGGCGTGCATCACCGCGCGGGGGCGGCCCGATGTGCCGGAGGTATAGATGATATAGGCCATGCGGTCCGGGTCGCCGAGGGCATAGTCGCAGGGCGGCAAGTCCTGCATTTTGACCAGCTCGGCTTCGCTGATGCGCTGGAAAGCGCCATCAACCGGCGCCGCAACAGAGCCGCCATAGGCAATCGCCTTGGGCTTGAGCGTGGCAACGATCTTTTCGACCTCAGCCAGCGTGAGCTGCGAGGATGTCGGAACCGGAACAATCCCGACCGCGATGGCCCCGAGATAGGCGATGGGAAACTCTGCGGTATTGCCAAGCCGCAGCAGCATAATATCGCCCGCCTTGAGGCCGCGCCGCAAAAGCCCTGTGCCCGTGCCGCGCACGGCCGCTTCCAGCCTTGAATAGCTCCAGCGGGTATCCTGACTCTGGCCCATACTCTGGCCCATGACAATAAGGGCGTCTTTGGCCGGGTTTGCCGCGGCGCGGCCCAAAACATGAGCCGCCATATTGAAAGGCGAGGGGCAGGGCGCAAACGGCCCTTTGTCGATAATGCTGTCCATGGTCTTTTGCTAGGGGCTTGGCGCGGGCGGCGCAAGGCCCTATGAAAGCGCCATGACAAATGCGGCAGACCCCAAATCCCTGATCAAGATCGCCCGTGCGGGCGGCGATGTGCCTGTGCCCGAACAGATCGACCTTGGCACGCGGGTGCGAGACCTGCGCAAAAGCCTCGGGCTGACGCTTGAGCAGGCCAGCAAACAGGCCGGGCTGGCGCGCTCGACCCTCTCCAAAATCGAAAACGGCCAGATGTCGCCCACCTATGAGGCGCTCAAAAAGCTCGCTCTGGGGCTGGAAATCTCGGTGCCCCAGCTCTTTACGCCGCCCCAATCGGCGCAGGCGACGGCGCGTATGAGTCTCACCCGTTCGGGCGAGGGCGCGGGCCATATCACAGCGACCTATGAGCACAACCTCATGGCCGAAAGCCTGTCTGCCAAGAAGATGCTGCCCTATCAGGCCCGCATCCGTGCCCGAAACATGGAAGAGTTCAACGGCTGGGTGCGCCATGATGGCGAAGAGTTTCTCTATGTGCTGACGGGTGTGATCCGGCTTTACACCGAGTTTTACGAACCCGTCGAGATGCGCCGCGGCGACAGCGCCTATTATGATGCCTCCATGGGGCACAATGTTGTCTCGGTCAGCTCCGAAGACGCCACGGTGCTCTGGGTGACCTCTCTGACTTAATCGGCCTTCGCAAAGACCAGCGGCAGAACCAGATAGGCAAGGCCCACCCCGATCAGCTGCATCACCACAAACATCGCAATATGCTGGGGCGCGATGCCGGCAAAAGTATCAGACCAGCCGCGCGCGAATGTGACAGCCGGATTGGCGAAACTGGTCGAAGACGTAAACCAATAGGCGCCTGTGATATAAAGCCCGACAAGGGGCGGAACCGTATCGGGCTTGTGGACCACACCGCCCACAATCACAAACAGCAGCCCGAAGGTCGCGATGATCTCGGAGCTCCATTGGGCAAGCCCTGTGCGGTGCAGTGTGCCGCTGACTTGCAGGATCGGCAGATCAAACATCATATGGGCCGCCCAGACCCCGAGCAGCGCCCCCGCCACTTGCGCCAGAACATAGGGCAGGAAGGCGCTCCAGCTATGCTCTTTGCGCAGCGTGAAAAACAGGGTCACCGCAGGATTGAAATGTGCGCCCGAGACAGGGCCAAGGCAGGTGATGATCCCGTAGAGAATACAGCCCGTCGCGATGGCATTGGCGAGCAGGGCAATGGCGGTGTTTCCGTCTGCGAGTGTCTCGCCCATAATGCCCGAGCCGATCACGCCAATCAGCAGAAAGGCGGTTCCGAGGCATTCTGATATTAGTTTTTGTGTCATGACAGTGTTCCCACAGCATCCAGCGCTGATTTCAAGTCTTTTGGTGTCGGTGTTTCGGCGAGAGCGTCCAGAAACGTCCGTGCCCGTTTGTGAAGCAGCCCGTAGGCGGTTTCAAAAGCCGCCGGCCAGTCGGCCTCGGCGGCGGCCGCAGGATCCTCCACCCCCCAATGCGCGCGAACCGGCGCGCCGGGCCAGATCGGGCAGGTTTCTCCCGCCGCCGATGCGCAGACCGTGATGACCGCATCCATCTTGGGCGCATCGGGCAGGGCGAAAACGTCCCAGCTTTTGGACTGCGCCTCGCGGGTGTCATAGCCGCGCGCCGCCAGAAGCGTGAGCGAATAGGGGTGCACCTTGCCAGAGGGTTGTGACCCGGCAGAATAAGCCCTCACGCGCCCGGCGCCCTCTGTGTTGAGGATCGCTTCAAGCAGAATCGAGCGCGCCGAATTGCCAGTGCAGAGCACAAGTATGTTCATGTCAGACGTCCTCTGGTCCAGTTGGCGGGGCGCTTGCAATCGCATCGACCTCGCCTTGAAGGGATATAGCCGATAGCTGCGACATCGGCAAAGCCACAAAGGCTGACAGGCGGTTCTTCAGGATACCGTAAGCCTGCTGATAGGCCAGATTGAGTTCGGCCTCTGTTCCGCTCGCTTTGGCAGGGTCAGCCATGCCCCAATGCGCCGAAATGGGCTGACCGGGCCAAGCCGGACAGGCCTCGTTTGCCGCCGCGTCGCAAACCGTAAAGACAAAGTCAAAATCCGGCGCATCCTCGGCCTGAAAGTGGCTCAAGGGCTTGGAATACAACCCGGATGTGTCGTGCCCTTTGGCCTCAAGAAGCGTTTTGACGCGTGGATTGATCTCTGCTTGGGCCAGCGCACCGGCGGAATAGCCTCGAAACCGCCCCGCGCCCAGCGTGGTCAGGATGGCTTCGGCCATGATCGAGCGTGCCGAATTGGCGCTGCAGATAAACAGAACGTTCATGAGCTTTCCTTTGGTCTGGTCTGGCGCGGCGGGGGGCAAAAAGGTGCAGACATCGGGCCGTCCTTTACAGCAATCGCCAAGCAGAGCCTCCGCCATGCCCTGCACGCCCGCCATATTGATACGATAGCGAACCTGTGTGGCCTGACGCGAGCTCGTGATCAGCCCAACCGATTTCAGCCCCGAAAGATAATCTGACCCTGTGCTCGCCTTAAGCCCCAAGAGCGAGCAGATCTCGCCCGCGCAAAGCGCGTCGGGGTAGCGGCGCATGAGGAGCCGAAACAGGGCAATCCTCTGCGGATGTCCCAATGTCTGGAGCTGAGATGTGAGAGCCATATCCATATTTCGGATATTTCCGAAATACCGGATTTGATCAAGTGAAACTTTTGTAACGCTCAGTCTTCAGACCACCACACCATCGGCAAAAACCAATAGCCATCCCCGTTGATCGGGATATGGGCGGGGTATTTCAACTCTTTGGCGTGGGCGATCCGGCTCACTCCGAAGGCATAGGTCGGGATCACATAGCGCCCGGCGGTCAAGATACGGTCAAGCGCGCGGGTCGCGGCGATAAACTCGGATTTGTCATCCGTCCCCACCATGGTTCTGATCATCGCCTCCGCTGCGGGCACGTTCATTCCCATCAGGTTGCGCGAGCCGGGCGTGTCGATGCCATCACTGCCCCAATAGAGCATCTGTTCGTTGCCGGGGCTGAGCGAAAAGCCGCGGCGGATATCGGTCATCTGGAAATCAAACGTGTTTTGGCGGGCAAAATATTGTGCATTATCAACAATTTCGACTTCAGCCTTGATCCCCAGGCGTTCCAGCGCCTGACTGTAGATATTGGCAAAAGACAAAAGCTCGCCGGCGCCGGCGGGCAACAGAATCTTGAAGGCAAAGGCCTGCCCCTCGCGGTTTCTGAGGGTTCCGTCCTGCGCGCTCCAGCCGGCCTCGGCGAGAGAGGCGATGGCGCGGCGCAGGTTTGCGCGGTTGCGCTTGGTGCCGTCAGAGACGGGCAGGGCATAGCCCTCAAGCGTGCCCGGCGGCAGATCGGCTGCAAAAGGCGCTAGCAGCTCGGCCACGCGGCCTTCGGCGGGGCCGTGGCCCATTCCAAGCTCGGAGCCGGAGAAATATGAGGTGATCCGCCGCTGCGCCCCGCCCGTGACCACATCATTCATGAATTCAAAGTTGAACGCGAGGATCAAGGCCTCGCGCACGCGCCAGTCGGCAAAGAGCGGATCGCGGGTGTTCATCACAAAGCCGGTGATGCCTGTGGGCTTGCCGTCCTTTATTTCGGCCTTCAAGACCTCGCCACGCTGCACGGCGGGATAGTCATAGGCCGTGTCCCATTTGTTGGCATTGTTTTCGCGCACAACGTTGAGCACACCGGCTTTGAAGGCCTCTTTCAAAACCGTGTCATCGGCAAAAAACTCGATGCGGATTTCGTCGAGATTGGCTGTGCCGCGCTGGAGCGGCACATCGCGCCCCCAATAGTCGGGGTTGCGTTTGAGGGTCAGGTAGCGGTTTGGCTCATAATCGCCAATCACATAGGCCGCAGAGCCGATCGGGGCGATATCAAAGCCCGATTGGTCAAAGGCGCGGCCCTCCCATTGGGCTTTCTTGAGGATCGGGCGCAGCCCCGCGATCAAGGCAAGCTCCCGGTTGGCTGTGTTGAACGTGATCTTTAAGGACCGTGGACCTGTGGCCTCAAGGCTCTGGACCTGGGTCATGAAGCTGCGGTAGCGCGGATGTCCCTCGCGCCCGAGGGTCTCATAACTCCAGATCACATCCTCAAGCGTCACCGGCGAGCCATCCGAGAATCGGGCCTCCTCCCGGAGGGTAAATTCGACCCATTCCCGATTCGGACCCGTCTCAACCGATTCGGCGAGCAGGCCATAGAGCGCGAATGGCTCGTCCCAATTGCGGCCCATGAGGCTTTCATAGGCCAAAAAACGGAGCTGCCACGGGGCTGTGCCTTTGAAGATAAACGGATGCAGGCTGTCAAAGCCACCCGTGTTGCCCGTTACGATGCGGCCCCCCTTGGGCGCCTCGGGGTTGGCATAGGGCAAAGACACAAAATCAGGTGGTAGGGCAGGGTCCCCATACATAGCTATGCCATGTTTTGGGCCTGCATGAGCGATCTGACCCGCCAGAAACAGAGCGCAAAAACAGGCCAAAACCCGCGTCAGTGACTGGAAAAATACTGATCTCATTTTTGTGACAATCCTGTTTTTTCTATATTTTCCGGAGGCAAACCCTAACCCGCCCGAAAGGCCAAGACAAACTTTTAGCTTGGATTGGGCGTTAACATATCTTATAAAGTGATCACTGCTCGATAGGTTTCTTGCCTGTATGAAACCTGCCTCAATAACTTGACGCCAGCCTTGTGCTGGCGTTTTTTTTTGGCAAAGCGGTCTTTGCGCCTCATGACAACACCTTGGCCTCGGAGCAGGGACAGGCTAGGTCTGTGTCAAACAGATATGGTGGACCATGACATGACACTCAAAGGCAAAACAGCGGTTATCACAGGCTCCAATTCCGGCATCGGGCTTGGGATTGCATGGGAGATGGCACGGGCCGGAGCCGACATCGTGCTCAATTCGTTTACAGACACCGCCGATGACCATGCTTTGGCAGCGCTTATCGCCAAAGAAACCGGCGTCTCGGCGCGCTATATCAAGGCCGATATGTCCAAAGGTGCCGAGTGCCGCGCGCTGATTGAAGCGGCGGGGCGCTGCGATATCCTGATCAACAATGCAGGCATTCAGCATATCGCCGCCATCGAGGCTTTTCCGATGGAAAAATGGGATGCGATCATCGCCATCAATCTCAGCTCGGCCTTTCACACAACTGCGGCGGCCCTGCCGATGATGCGCCAAGCGGGCTGGGGCAGGGTGATCAATATCTCCTCTGCCCACGGGCTGACCGCCTCGCCTTACAAGTCAGCCTATATCGCCGCAAAACACGGGGTGATCGGTCTGACAAAAACAACGGCGCTGGAAACAGCCCAAGAGCCGATCACCGCCAATGCAATCTGCCCCGGCTATGTTTTGACGCCGCTGGTCGAGGCGCAAATCCCCGACACCATGAAAGAATACAACATGAGCCGCGAGGATGTGATCAAGAATGTAATGCTGACGCGCCAGCCCTCCAAAGAGTTCGCCACGGTCGAGCAACTGGGCGGAACCGCGGTGTTCTTGGCCTCCGATGCCGCGGCCCAGATCACAGGCACAACACTCTCTGTTGATGGCGGCTGGACCGCGCTTTAAGCTGGAGAGGGTTTGGCGGGCTGGCTCGGGTCTTTTGCGTTCGGATAGACCAGCCCGGCCGAGATCACCAGTTTGGCGGCGTCTTCGACGGTCATATCCAGCTCGATCACGTCTTCTTTGGGCACAAACAGCAAAAAGCCAGAGGTCGGGTTGGGCGTTGTGGGCAGGAAGATGCTCATCATTTCGCCCTCGCTCTTGGCGCGTTTGGCGATTTCGCCTTTGGCGGAGGTCGACACAAACCCGATCGCCCAGATGCCTTTGCGGGGATATTCGATCAAGCAGGCCTTTTCAAAGCTGCGCTCGGATTGGGCAAAGATCGTCTCGGCAATTTGCTTCACCCCGTTGTAAATCGAGCGCACCACAGGCACCCGCTCAAGCAAGCCCTCGGCATAGCGGATGAGCGATCGGCCCAAGAGGCCCTTGGCCAGCCAGCCAACAAAAATCGTGAAGAAAAAGAACACAAACACGCCAACGCCACGGATGTTGACGTGAATCCAGTTGTCCGTTCCATAGGTCCGGTCAAGCCAGCGGTTGACGAGCTGTTCGGGATGATAATTTGCCGGCACGAAGGGCATGACAAACCCGTCAACCCAGCCGATAAAGCTCCAGAGCAGCCAAAGCGTGAAAGCCACGGGGGCAATCACAATCAGCCCGGTGAAAAAAGAGGCGCGCAGACCCGCAAACATACTGCGGCGCTTGTGGGTGTCTTCGTCAAAAGGCGTTGTCATATCAGAAATCTGTCCCGCTCTGGCTCTTTCCATTTAGGGCCTTCGGTGCAGTGACACAATCCTAAAGCGTGTGATGCCCCCGCCGGTCAGCCTTGGCGGCTGATTTCGCCTGCGATTTGGGCGGCCAGACGGGCATTGTTCAAGACAAGGGCGATATTGGTGGCAAGCGAGCGGCCTTCGGTCAGCTCAAAGATGCGGGCCAGAAGGAAGGGCGTGACAGATTTGCCCGAAATGCCTTGGGCGCGGGCTTCGCTTTGGGCCTGTTCAATGATCGGAGTCAGCGTTTCGCGGCTGATCTCGGCGGTTTCGGGCACAGGGTTGCCCACAAGCTGGCCTCCGGGCAGGCCCAGAGCGGCGCGCATGGCGTGGGCTTTGGCAATCTCTTTGGCCGTATCCATGCGCAGGGGCGCGGCGAGGCCCGAGGCGCGCGACCAAAAGGCCGGAAACTCGGACTGGCCATAGCCAATCACCGGCACGCCAAGCGTTTCGAGCACTTCGAGGGTCTTTGGGATGTCGAGTATGGCTTTGGCCCCTGCGGCAACAACGGTCACAGGGGTCTGTGCCAGCTCCTGCAGATCGGCCGAAACATCAAAGCTCAGTTCAGCGCCCTGATGCACGCCGCCGATGCCGCCGGTGGCAAAGACAGATATCCCCGCAATATGCGCCGCGATCATGGTCGCCGCGACGGTGGTCGCGCCTGTGCCCTTCATGGCCAGACAGGCCGCAAGATCGGCGCGCGACAGCTTGGCAACATCTTGCGCCTTGGCCAGTGTTTCAAGCTCGTGGTCTTCCAATCCGATGTGCAAGCGGCCCTCTAAGACAGCGATTGTCGCAGGCACAGCCGCGTGAGCGCGCACCTCGGCCTCGACCTCGCGCGCGGTCTCGATATTTTGCGGGTAGGGCATCCCGTGGGTGATGATCGTGCTCTCCAGAGCCACAACCGGCAGAGCGGCGGCCTGTGCGGCGCGCACCTCACTTGAGTAGGTGATATCATACATAATTGTCGTCTCCTGAAACATAGGTCGCGGCTGTTTTTTGGGCCATTTCAAGCGCTTCGGGGCGGCTCATGCCCTTGAGTTCGGCTGCGATATGCGCTGCCATAAAGGTATCGCCCGCGCCGGTGATCCGTTTGGCAAGGACTTGGGGCGGCGCGGCCTCATGTGTTTCCTCTGTGCAGGCATCACAGGCCACAGCGGCGCCATGGGTTACCACAACGCGTCGCGCTCCGGCACCCAACAAAGCCAGCGCCCCGGCGCGCGCCGTGCCAAGACCAGTCGCGCCGCTGATCAGCTCGGCTTCTTCAAGATTGACATAAAGCGTCGCGCCCCTGTGGGCGATGATGGCGCGCAAGCGCTCCGCCTTGCCCGGCGAGGCTGGCGCGATCCGCACATCGGCCGCGCCGAACGCCCGGCTCTGGGCAATCTGGGACAAGAGCGCCTCCGTGAGATTGCCATCCAGCGCGATCGGCCCGTCATAGGGCGCCGTCACAGAGCCGAGAGCGCCGTTGAGAAGGGGGGCAATGATCGCTTCGCCCGCCGCTTCAAGGGAATGCGCATCGGCCAGCGCCGCAACAAGCCCGCTGGCGTCCTCGATGGCCATATAGGCGTCAGTTGGCCGGTCGCTGATGTGGATGTGGTCTGTTCCAAGCCCCAAATCTCGGGCTGCCTTGATCAGCTCTTGGCCGGCCTCATCCCGTCCAAGCGCTGTGAGCAACACAGGCGACAGCCCAAAGCGCGCCAGCGTCATGGCGATATTCATGGCCACGCCGCCCGGCAAACGGGTGATCCGTCCGGGCATATCGCTTCCCACGCGCATTTCGCGCGGCGTTCTGCCGATGATGTCCCACAGGACCGAGCCGATACAAATGATCTGGTGTGATGTGCGCTGCATAGCCGCTAAATGAAGATAAGCCTCGTGCTTGGCAATGGTTTTTCCAAAAACACAATAGCGCTTGCAAAGGGCAGGGGGCAGATATATACGCGCGCCACTAACTTCGCAGATGGAAGCGGGCCCATGGGGGAGAAATCCTTATGTGTCCACCGGTTGAAGCATCCGCTTCTCTTCCTTCCATCAAGGCATAAACCGGAAAGGAAAAAGACAATGGCTCTTCCCGAGTTCACATTGCGTCAGCTGCTTGAAGCCGGCGTTCACTTTGGTCACCAAACACAACGCTGGAACCCACGCATGGGCCCGTTTATCTACGGCGCGCGCAACGGCATCCACATCATGGACCTGACACAGACAGTTCCAATGCTCGACGCCGCTCTGAATGCTGTGCGTGAAACTGTGGCCAAAGGCGGCCGCGTGCTTTTCGTTGGCACCAAGCGTCAGGCGGCAACACCCGTTGCCGAAGCCGCTGAGCGTTGCGCACAATATTACATGAATCACCGCTGGCTCGGTGGCACGCTGACAAACTGGCAGACAGTGTCCCAGTCGATCAACCGTCTCAAGTCAATCGACGAGAAGATGGAAACAGGCTTCGAAGGCCTGACGAAAAAAGAGCGTCTCGGCATGGAACGCGACCAGGAGAAGCTTCAGGCGTCTCTCGGCGGGATCCGCGAAATGGGTGGCGTTCCTGACCTTATTTTCGTGATCGACGTGAAAAAAGAAGCGCTGGCCGTGGCCGAAGCCAACAAACTGGGGATCCCCGTTGTGGCTGTGGTTGACACCAACTGCTCACCAGACGGCGTTGACTATATCATCCCCGGCAACGACGACGCGGCGCGCGCGATCGCGCTTTACACCGATCTTGTGTCACGCGCAGCCCTTGACGGGATGTCCGCACAGCTCGGCAACGCAGGTGTCGACATCGGCGCCATGGAAGAAGCACCCGTTGAAGAACTGGCAGCCGAAGCCCCAGCGGAAGCGGCAGCAGCCGAGGCCTAATCGGTCACACTATCGTCATGCAGGCGTGCGAAAGCACGCCTGTTACCGAACAGATTTCATTTGAGGAGAACCATGATGGCGATTACAGCTGCATTGGTGAAAGAACTGCGCGACAGCACGGGCGCAGGCATGATGGACGCTAAAAAAGCCCTGACAGAAACAAACGGCGACATGGAAGCCGCAGTTGACTGGCTGCGCACCAAAGGTCTTGCAAAAGCAGCCAAGAAATCAGGCCGCACAGCGGCAGAAGGCCTTGTGGCTGTTCAGGTTTCCGGCGGCAAAGGCGTGGCGGTTGAAGTGAACTCGGAAACCGACTTTGTTGGCAAAAACGCCGAATTCCAAGACATGGTTGGCAAGATTGCACAGGCCGCGACAGGCGTGTCAAACGTGGAAGAGCTTGCTGCGGCCAGCGTCGGCGGCAAAGTTGTGGCCGATATGATCACAGACAAGATCGCCACAATCGGCGAGAATATGTCCCTGCGCCGGATGGCTTCTGTTGAAGGTGACATCGTTGTTTCATACGTGCACAACGCCGCCACAGACGGCATGGGCAAAATCGGTGTTCTCGTGGCCATGACTGGCGGCGACGAGAGCTTTGGCAAAATGGTTGCCATGCACATTGCTGCGGCACGCCCCGAAGCGCTGAACGAAGCCGCTCTTGATCCGGCATGGGTTGCCAAAGAGCGTCAGGTTCAGATCGACATCGCGAAAGAGTCAGGCAAGCCTGACGCCGTGATCGAGAAAATGATTGTTGGCCGCATGGCGAAGTTCATGGCGGAAAACACGCTTCTCGGACAAGCCTTTGTTGTGAACCCTGATCTTTCGGTTGAGCAAGCCGCGAAAGAAGCGGGCGCAACGATCACAGGCTTCGTGCGTATGGAAGTTGGCGAAGGCATCGAGAAAAAAGTCGAAGACTTCGCAGCCGAGGTTGCCAAAGCCGCTCAAGGCTAAGCTCTCTCTGGCCAATGTGATAGAACGGCGTCGCTCGCAAACGGGCGGCGCCGTTTTTTTTGTGACGTCCTGAACGCCTGAGCTGTGTAAGCGTCTTGGCCGATGGCCCATGTTTCATGGGGTTTTCATATACGATATTTAACATAATACATATTATGCGATTAACTGACATGGTAAAAAAGGGGCGCTGTGCACGCCCCTTTTGCTTAGAAAAACGCCTGGAGACCTGTCTGGGCGCGCCCGAGGATCAACGCGTGCACATCATGCGTGCCCTCATAGGTGTTCACCGTCTCAAGGTTCATCGCGTGACGAATGACATGATACTCCAGCGTGATCCCGTTGCCGCCGTGCATATCGCGGGATTGTCTTGCAATATCAAGGGCTTTGCCGCAGTTGTTGCGCTTGAGCAGCGAGATCATCTCCGGTGCGGCCCGCGCCTCGTCCATCAGGCGACCCAACCGCAAGGCGCTGTGAAGGCCCAATGTGATTTCGGTTTGCATATCGGCCAGTTTCTTTTGAAAGAGCTGCGTTTGCGCCAACGGCCGTTTGAACTGGTGACGGTCAAGCCCGTATTGGCGGCCAGCGTGCCAACAGAATTCCGCGGCCCCCATAACGCCCCAGGAAATGCCGTAGCGGGCGCGGTTCAAACATCCAAAAGGCCCTTTAAGCCCTTGAACATTCGGCAAAAGAGCGTCTTCGCCTACCTCAACGCCATCCATCACAATTTCGCCTGTTACAGAGGCGCGCAGGCTCATTTTGTTAGTGATTTTGGGGGCAGACAGGCCTGTCATGCCTTTTTCGAGGATAAAGCCGCGGATCTTGCCGCCGTGGGCGTCTGACTTGGCCCAGACCACAAAGACATCGGCGATCGGTGCATTCGAAATCCACATCTTTGCGCCGGTGAGCTTGTAGCCGTTGGCTGTCTTTTCGGCGCGGGTTTTCATGCCTGCCGGGTCTGAGCCGGCGTCGGGTTCGGTGAGGCCGAAACAGCCGATCAACGTCCCTGCGGCAAGGCCCGGAAGGTATTTTTTGCGTTGATCTTCAGAGCCATAGGCGTAAATCGGATACATCACGAGCGAGCTTTGCACGCTCATCATCGAACGATATCCGCTGTCCACCCGCTCAATTTCGCGCGCGACAAGACCATAGGCAACATAAGAGCTGCCCAGCCCGCCGTATTCCTCAGGGACAGTAATGCCCAAAAGCCCCATATCGCCCATCTCTTTAAAGACCTCTGGCGCCACGGTTTCATTGGCATAAGCCTCTGTAATTCTTGGCATAAGCGTGCTTTGGGCATAGCTGCGCGCACTTTGGGTGATCATACGCTCGTCGTCTGAGAGCTGGTCTTCGAGATAAAGCGGGTCTTCCCAGTTGAAAGCGCCAAGCTCTGGGGCATCTTTTGCTTTAAGTTCAGGGGTTTGGCTGGACATATTAAGGCTCCGTTCGCAGCTGATCATTTGGGTTTGTTTACCATGAAAAAAATGCATATAATAACGCTATATTCGCGCGTTATTATGATCTTTTGGAATATGTATGACCCGTCGCTCCTCCCTGCCCTCGACCCATGGCCTCGCTGCCCTCGACGCGCTTGCGCGGTTGCAGAGTGTGACCGCTGCGGCGCAGGAATTGAGCCTGACCCAAAGCGCTGTGTCGCGCCAGTTGCAGGCGCTTGAGGCGCAGCTTGGGGTCGAGTTGTTTGTGCGCCGCGCCAAGCGCATCAGTCTGACAACGGCGGGTCAGCGCTATGCCGAGGAGGTGCGCCGCGCGCTTGATCTGCTGACCAATGCCGCGCTGCGCCTTCAGACAAACCCGGAGGGCGGCACGCTCAATCTTGCCATTCTACCGACCTTCGGGATGCGCTGGCTGTTGCCCCGCCTGCCCCGGTTCGGCCGCGCGCACCCTGATGTGACGGTGAATATGAACACCCGCCTCGGGCGGTTTGATTTTGCCGAAACAGACATGGACGCGGCCCTCAGTTTTGGCAATGGAGACTGGCCAAACTGCCATGCTTTGCGCCTTGAGGGCGAGGCCGTCTTGCCGATGGCCTCCGCGGCGTTCTTGCAAGCCGCGCCGGTCGCCAAGCCCGCCGATCTGATGGCCCTGCCCCTGCTTCATATCCAGACGCGGCCCGAGGCGTGGCAGGACTGGTTTGCCGCGCATGGTGTTGCCGCGCAGGTCTTGCCGGGGACGCGGTATGACCAGTTTTCAACCATCTTGCAGGCGGCGCGCCACGGGCTGGGCGTGGCCCTGTTGCCTGAGTATCTGGCGCGCGAAGAAAAGGCCGACGGGCGCCTTGAGGTTGTGATCGGGCCGCCAAGCCCGAGCCGGGGCGCCTATTATCTCGTCTGGCCCGCAGAAAAGCACAACACCCCTGCCCTTCAGGCCTTTTGCGCCTGGATCAAGGAGGAAATCGAAGGCGAAGACCTCTTACCACGATAGCGGCTGTCGCGCGCTCCGATATATTCCGAACCCTCATAAGGGCTAGAAATCAGGGCTGTAGGGCAAGCTATAGGGCAAACAGTGCATAAAGCAGTATGGACAGACAGAAGACCATTTCGGGCAGCCGCAAACCCCAGCCTGAAAACCTAACCCCCAAAATCCAGCGTGGCCCACAGCCTCAGCCCAGAGCGTAGCCCGCGCCGCGCACCGTGCGCAGCGGATCGGATCCGCCGCCCTGCATCAGAGCCTTGCGCAACCGCCCGATATGAACATCGACCGTGCGGGTGTCGACATAGATGTCGCGCCCCCAAACGCGGTCCAAAAGCTGTTCGCGGCTGAGCACCCGCCCCTGATTTTCCAAAAAAGTGGCCAGAAGGCGGAACTCGGTTGGCCCCAGTTTGATCGGCGTGCCCGCGCGGCTCACGCGGTGGCTGCCCGCATCTAGCAAAATATCTTCAAAGCTCAGCTCCTCACCGACCGAGGCAGGCCGCGTGCGGCGCAGCTCCTTGCGCACCCGCGCCATCAGCTCGGCCACAGAGTAAGGCTTGACCATATAATCATCGGCCCCTGTCTCAAGGCCGCGCACCTTGTCCAGCTCCTCAGAGCGCGCCGAGAGCATGATCACCGGCAGCGCCCGTGTCGACTTGCCGGATTTGAGACGGCGGCAGACCTCAAGACCCGACACATGGGGCAACATCCAGTCGAGCAACACCAGATCGGGCATGGCCTCATGCGCCATCAGGAGCGCTTCTTCGCCATCGGCGGCCTCAAGCACATCAAAGCCCTCCGATTTCAGGTTGTAGGCCAGAACCGCCCGCTGTGCGGGTTCGTCTTCAACCAGCAAAACAACGGGTTTTCCTGTGCTCATGAGAGATCGCTTACATCTGAGCTGGTGGAGGTGATATCGCCTTTGGTGCGGGCTTCATCGGGCTTCTGGCCGGTCACAAGATAGACCACCTGTTCGGCGATCGCGGTGACATGGTCGCCCATGCGCTCGGTGTTTTTGGCGATGAAATGCAGGTGCATACAGGCGCTGATATTGCGCGGATCTTCGAGCATAAACGTCAGAAACTCGCGGAAAAGCGCATTGTAAAGCTGGTCAATGTCGCGGTCGCGCTCGATCACATCCATCGCCAGTGTCGCATCCCGCTGAAGATAGGCATCGAGCGCATCCTTGAGCATGAGTTGCACATCGCGCGCCATGCGGCGCAAGGAGACATGGGCCTCCTCGATCGCCGGGAGCTGGGCCAGAACGCTGGTGCGCTTGGCCATGTTTTTGGCATAATCGCCGATCCGCTCGAGATTGGCCGATATTTTCAGAACCGAGAGCACAAGGCGCAGGTCAATCGCTGTGGGCGCGCGCAGGGCAATCAGCTGGGCCGCGTCATCATTGATCCGCTCTTCCAGCGCATCAATCACCACATCTTTGGCGCGCACCTCTTCGGCTTTTTCCTCATCGCGCGCCGCCAGCGCATCGGCGGCGTCCAGAATGGCCATTTCAACCAGCCCGCCCATTTTCATGATCTGGGTCTGGATGTCCTGAAGGTCGCGGTCAAAGGCAGAGGCGATATGTTGGTCGTTCATGGCAGTGCTCCTTAACCGATCCGGCCGGTGATATAACTTTCGGTGCGCGGGTCCGAGGGCTTGGTGAAAATCTGCGAGGTATCGCCAAATTCGACAAGATTGCCGAGGTGGAAGAAGGCGGTCTTCTGGCTGACGCGGGCGGCCTGCTGCATGGAGTGGGTCACGATCACGACAGAATAGTCGCGGCGCAGCTCGTCGATCAGCTCCTCGACCTGTGCTGTGGCGATCGGGTCAAGCGCCGAGCAAGGCTCATCCATCAAGAGCACCTCCGGAGAGGTTGCAATCGCGCGGGCAATGCACAGGCGCTGTTGCTGTCCGCCCGACAGCCCTGTTCCGGGCGCGAGCAGGCGGTCTTTGACCTCGCCCCAGAGCGCGGCCCGCTTGAGCGCGGTTTCGACGATCTCGTCAAGCTCGGCTTTGGTGCGGGCGAGGCCGTGAATTTTGGGGCCATAGGCGACATTGTCATAGATCGACTTTGGAAAGGGGTTGGGCTTTTGAAAGACCATGCCGACCTTGGCGCGCAGCTGCACCGGGTCTACCTTGGCATCATAGATGTCTTCGCCATCCAGCAGGATCTCGCCTGTGACGCGACAGACATCAATCGTGTCGTTCATACGGTTGAGGCAGCGCAGAAAGGTCGACTTGCCGCAGCCTGAGGGGCCGATAAAGGCGGTGACGGTCTTATCGGCGATATCCACGCTGACATCCTTGATGGCGTGGGTTTCGCCATAATAGACCTGACAGTTGCGGGCCGTGATTTTGGGGGAAGTCTGGGTCACGTCTTGCTCCGAATTGGGGGCTGATGTATCATACACGGGTGTTGGCCTTTCTTACCAGCGGCGCTCGAATTTGCGGCGCAAGAGGATGGCGGCGGTGTTCATCACGATCAGGAAGACCAGCAATACGATGATCGCTCCTGAGGCGCGCTCAACGAAGGCAGGGTCGCCGCGCTGAGTCCAGTTGTAAACCTGAACCGGCAAGGCGGCGGCGGGGTCAAACAGCCCTTCGGGCGGGCCGGCCGGATATTCGCGCACAAAGGCAACCATCCCGATCAGGAGCAGCGGCGCGGTTTCGCCAAGGGCCTGGGCAAGGCCGATGATGGCCCCCGTCAGGATCCCGGGCATGGCAAGCGGCAAGACGTGGTGAAAGATCGACTGCATCTTGGAGGCCCCCACGCCGAGGGCGGCATCGCGGATCGAGGGGGGCACGGATTTGAGCGCCGCCCGGGTGGCGATGATGATGGTTGGCAGGGTCATCAAGGTGAGCACGAGTCCGCCGACAATCGGCGCGGATTGTGGCAGGCCAACCAGATTGATGAAAATCGCGAGGCCGAGGATCCCGAAGACAATCGAGGGCACGGCGGCCAGATTGGAGATATTCACTTCGATCAGATCGGTGAAGCGGTTTTTTGGCGCAAATTCTTCAAGATAGATCGAGGCCGCAACGCCAAGGGGCAGAGACAGGCACAATACAATCAGCATCATATAGATCGAGCCGAGGATCGCCACGCCCAGCCCGGCGGCTTCGGGGCGGGTGTCGGAGGCGTCGGGAGCTGTGAAAAACGCCCAGTTGAACTTTGTCTCCAGCACGCCCGCCGCTTTGAGCTGATCGGCGAATGCGAGTTGCTCGGGCGAGATATTGCGGTCCAGAGCGGCGCTCTCCATGGTGACGCGGCCCTTGAAATAGCCATCAACCCGCCCGTTTGCGAGCAGGCTGAAGGAGACCGTTTGACCGATCTTCTCGGGCGAGGCCAAGACAAAGTTGCGCAGCGTCGCCGGCGCTTCTTTAGAGACCATCTGGCCGAGCGCCTTGGCCGGGAGTGCGGATGTGTCCACGCCGGCCTCCTCGGCGGCACGCTGCATGGCGGCCTGAATGAGCGGCGCATAGCCAAAGGTCGAGACTTTGGCGATCTGGGCCAGATCGCCGCTGCCGGTTTTGTCCAGCTTGGCAGGGTCGAGAAACACCTCGACCTGAAGATAGGTCTGCTTGAACGCGCTCAGACCATTGGAAAGGATCGAGCCGAGCAGACCCACGAGCGCCAGCATCCCGAGTGCCACGGCCAGAAGGCCAAGGCGGCGAAAGCGTGTTTCAGAGGCGTTGCGCGTCTTGGTGCGCGCATCCTGCACAAGCAGTGAGCCATGCCGCTTGCGGGCGGCCTCGGGCGCGGCTGCGGCGGCGGCGGCGGTGATATCGTTCATTCGTATTGCTCCCGATATTTGCGCACGACGGAAAGGGCAATGATATTAAGGCCCAATGTGAAGACAAAGAGGGTGAGGCCAAGCGCGAAGGCGACAAGCGTTTCGGGGCTGGCAAATTCGGTGTCCCCCGTGAGCTGGCTGACAATCTTGACGGTCACGGTTGTCATCGCCTCAAACGGGTTGAGGCCGAGCTTGGCCGCGGCCCCTGCCCCCATCACAACAATCATGGTCTCGCCAATCGCGCGGCTTGCAGCCAGCAGCACAGCCCCCACAACGCCGGGCAGCGCCGCCGGCAGGATCACTTGCTTGATGGTTTCCGAGCGCGTGGCGCCCAGCCCGTAGGAGCCGTCCCGCATGGCTTGGGGCACCGCATTGATAATGTCATCCGACAGGGAGGACACGAAGGGAATAAGCATGATCCCCATGACCAGCCCGGCGGTCAGAACCGAGGACGACGAGCTTCCCAGCCCGAGCGGCGAGGCAATATAGTCGCGCAAAAACGGTCCCACCGTGATCAGCGCAAAGAGACCGTAAACAATGGTCGGAATGCCCGCGAGAACCTCGATCGCCGGCTTGGTGACCGCGCGCAGAGGCTTGCTGGCATATTCGGCCAGATAAATCGCGATCATCAGCCCGGTTGGCACCGCCACAACCAGCGCCAGAAAGCTCACATAGAGCGTGCCCCAGAGCAAGGGCAGGATCCCGAGATCGGAGCCGCCGCGAAACTGCGGGTTCCAGACCGTTGAGAAAAAGAAATCTTTTGCCGGATACATCTTGAAGAAATTGATCGTCTCAAACAGCAGCGAGCCGAGAATGCCCACGGTCGTCAAAATCGCGACAAGCGAGGCCCCGATGAGCAAGGACAGCACAAATGTTTCGCTGGTGTTGCGCGCCCGCGCTTCAGGCCGGATGCGCAGCAAAGTTATCATAAAACAGCCAAGCGCCAGCGCGAGGGTCAGCACCGTCATCCAGAACCGGCCTGTGATCTCGGCGCCGCGAAAGGCTTTGGCCGCCTCAAACACCGCGCCCTGCACCTCTGAGCCGATGGCCACGCCCACATCGCCAAGCTCTTTGCGGATATCGCTGGTTTCGGCGCGCAGCGCCTGAAGATCATCCTCGGAGATATTTTGCGCCTCTTTCAGCGCATCCAGCCCGCCCGCGATCCGGCGCAGATCGGCCATCACAAGGCTGCGCGCCCCGCCCTCTGGAATGGCGCTATCGGGGACCATGGCCGAAATCCGCGTCTCGATCAGAACCGGCTGAACAAACAGCCAAGCCATGAGACACAGGAGGGCTGGCACGACCGTATAAAGCGCAATGGTCTGGCCGTAATAGCCCGGCAGCGAATGCAGCCGCTGGCCTGTTGCCTTTGCCACCGCCAAGGCCCGCTTGCGCCCGAGCAGGTAGCCAACCACGCCGAGGCCCAGAACGAGAAGAAAGAGAGAGCTAGTGGTCATGGCGCATCCTGCGAAAGAAGAGAAGGAGCGGCACATAAGCGCCGCTCCGTGATGTGTAAAGGCTTAGTTCAGTGGCGCCATAGGAACGCGGTTTGCCACCATGTCCTGTGTTTTTGCAAGCTCGGGGTCCGAGACAAGACCATAGGCCGCAAGCGGGCCATCCGGGCCGGCGATTTCGTCAGAGACGAAAAACTCGATATAGGCCTGCATCCCCGGGATCACGTCGAGATGGGCGTTCTTGACGTAGAAATAGAGCGGCCGCGAGACGGGGTATTCGCCTGTCGAGATTGAGTCGACCGAAGGCACAACGCCGCCCATGGTTGCGACTTGCAGCTTGTCGGTGTTGTTTTGGTAAAACGACAGACCAAAGACGCCGATGCCGTTTTTGTTGGCGTCCACGCGGGCGAGTGTTTCGGTGTAGTCGCCGTCAATGTCGATCGACTTGCCATCGGTGCGAAGCTGCATACAGGCTTTTTCCGCGGCTTTCTTATCGCCGCCGTTTGCCGCCATATGGGCGTCAAAGGTGCCGTTTTCTTCACAGCCAGCCACGATCACCTTGTCGTCAAAGACTTCGCGCGTGCCGTGCTTTGTTCCGGGCACAAAGGCCAGAATATCTTCGGCGGGCAGCGCGCCGTTCACCTCGGCCCATGTGGTGTTTGTATTGGCGCTCAACACGCCGTCTTTGGCGACTTCGGCGGCCAGCGCGCTGTGCCAGTCGGCGGGTGTAAAGGCATAGGCCGGACCGGAAATATCGGAGGCAAAGACGATCCCGTCATAGCCGATGCGCACTTCCATGATTTCTGTCACGCCATTTGAGGCGCAGAGATCAATGTCGGATTGCTTGATTTTTGAGGATGAGTTGGCGATGTCGATTGTGTTTTCACCAACGCCTTCGCACAGCTTCTTACGGCCCGCGCCCGAGCCGCCGGATTCGACAACAGGTGTCGGGAAGTCGAAGTTCTCACCGAAGGCCTCGGCAACGATGGCCGCATAGGGCAGAACAGTGGAAGAACCGGCGATCTGCACGTTGTCGCGGGCGGCGGCCGATGTTGTGGCGGCTGCAAAGAGGGCAACGGCGGAAACGGCTGTTTTTGCGTATGACATTTGTCACTCCTAGGTCAGGTTTCTGGCCCCTGCGATCAGGCGCCTTGCCCCGCTTGTTAGGGGCGCGACACAATGCTTTTGTGACAGCTATGTAACAGTTTGATGACACAGGCCTAGAGGGCTGTAATAAAACGCTAAATCTCGACGCCCAAGGGGAGCAACACGCTAAATTCGGTGCCTTTGCCCGGCTCTGATTCGATTCTGAGGCGGCCACGGTGGCGCTGGACGATGTGTTTGACGATGGCCAGGCCCAGACCGGTTCCGCCGACTTCGCGCGAGCGGTGCGAATCAACCCGGTAAAAGCGCTCCGTCAGGCGCGGAATATGGAGCGGGTCGATCCCTACGCCAAAATCGGTGACGCTGACGAGCACGCCGGGCTGGCCGCGCAGGGCGGGCTGGCCATCGGTGCGGCGCAGTTTGAGCACGACTTTGCCGCCGGAGCCGCCATATTTGATCGCGTTTTCCACCAGATTGGTGAACACCTGCAAGAGCTGGTCGGCATGGGCCAAGAGCGTGATCGGCTCGGCGGGCAGCTCGGCAACAAGCTCCACACCCGCCTCCTCTGCGCGGGGGGCAAATGTGGTGCGCACCGAGGCCAGCAATGGCCCAAGCTCGACCCTGTCCCGCAGCGGCAGGCGCTCTTCGGCCTCCACACGGCTCAGCGAGAGCAGATCGCTCACCAGACGCTCCATGCGGGCGGCTTCTGAGGCCATGATCTCCAGAAATTGCGCGCGCGCGGCGCTGTCGTCTCGGGCGGGGCCTTGCAGGGTCTCGATGAACCCCATGAGCGCGGTCAGAGGCGTGCGCAGCTCGTGGCTGACATTGGCCACAAAATCGCGGCGCATCTGGCCGGCGTGTTCCAGATCGGAGATGTCCAGAAAGCTGACCAGCACGCTGCCCTCCGAGCCGCTCGGGGCGGTAAAGGCCTCATAAACGCTTTCCTTGCCGCCCGATTGCGCCAGATAGCGGGTTTTGCGCGGGCTGCCGTCTTTGAGGGTGGCTTCCAGCGCCTCAACCAGCGCCGGCTGGCGCAGGATGGCCACATAGGGCTGCCCCTCTGCCACGGGGCTTGCGAGAAGCTCGCGCATATGGGGGTTGGCGCTGAGCACGCGGCCATCGGCTGTGACGAGCAGCGCGGGGATCGGAAGCGCCGCAAGCAGCGCGGCGGCGGATTGGCTCGGGAGGGGGTCAGACATTTGGCAGGGTTCCGTCTCGGCTCAGATCCAGTGGTCACCAGTGGGCACAGGCTGGATCACACACAGGATCACAGCCCCGCGCCCCCTGCGCTCGCGCATCTTATGGGTTTTGGCGGGCTTTGCAATTCCACAAAATAGGGAAGTTGCACAACCCGCAGCGGCGGGCCATGCTAGGGCTGTGACTGTCGCCAAGGCACCGAACCACCCGGGGGATTTAGGGAGGATGGGCGGGCCGCGCGACATATTGAACGGTAATTTTTTATGAGGATCCGGACCAGATGAGCTTTATTTCGCTGCCAGTGAAGCCCAAAATCGTGATTATAACCTCCAGTGGCGACACCGCCCCTGCCCTCGCGCCCGAGTGGGTTGAGGCCCGCGTGCCTTTGGCGCATCTGACGCTTTTTGCACAGCGGGTTGCGCCCCCTGCGGCCTATATGGGCTGGGTGATGGGGCGGGACTATGACGCCTTTGACTGCGCCCAAGCGCTTGTGAAGGGCGGCTTTGCCGGGCGCTGCCTTCTGGTCAGCCAGACGTCCCTGCCGCGGCCCGAGATGGTCTTGGGCGAGCTGGCGGGCGCGTTTCCCGAGCTGTCCTTCTCGCTCTGGAGCGCTGCCAAAGCCGCCGCGCTGGCCCAGACCTATTGTGAAGCGCTCAGCTTTGCCCGCCCTGTCACGCCGCTGCCAGCCTAAAGCGCCACGAGTGCGGCGCGAAAGCGGCGCATATTGTCTTGGTAATGGCGCGCCGAGGCGCGCAGCCCCGCGATTGTGGCCTCATCCAGCGCGCGGACCACTTTGCCCGGGCTGCCCATCACAAGGCTGCCATCCGGAATCACCTTGCCTTCGGTGATCAAGGCCCCTGCCCCGATCAGGCAGTTGTTGCCGATCTTGGCACCGTTGAGCACGATGGCCCCCATGCCGATCAGGGTGTTGTCGCCAAGGGTGCAGCCATGCAGCATCACTTTATGCCCGATGGTGCAGCCGGCCCCGATCTGAAGCGGATAGCCCATATCGCTGTGCATCACCGTGTTTTCCTGCACATTGGTGCCACGGCCAATGGTGATGCGCTCGTTGTCGCCCCGCAGCGTCGCGCCAAACCAGACCGAGGCCCCCGCCTCAAGCACCACATCTCCGATCACATTGGCATCGGGCGCCACCCATGTATCAGGGTCGATTTGGGGCTTGGTCTCGCCCAAAGCATAGAGTGTCATGACATATCCTCAAATTCGCTCTGAAGCTTGCGCACGTGTTCGACAAGCTGGGGCTGCTGGATGCGGCGGTGGCGGCGCGAGGTGATGATGGTTTTGAGCCGCGCCTCGGTGGCGTCCAGATCGTCGTTGATCAGGACATAATCATAGGCGTCCCAACGGCTGATCTCGTCCCAGCTTTTGCGCATCCGCTTCTCGATCACCTCGGCTGTGTCCTGCCCACGGCTCACAAGCCGGCGGTGCAGCTCCTTGATCGAGGGCGGCAGGATAAAGATACTCAAGGTATGGGCGCCAAGTGCGGAGTTGCGGATCTGCTGGGCGCCTTGCCAGTCGATGTCAAAAAGCACATCTTTTCCCGCGCCGATCGCCGCCTCGACGGGGGCACGCGGGGAGCCGTAAAAATTGCCAAACACATGGGCGTGTTCCAGCATCCCATCCTGCGCGACGGTCTTTTTGAAGGCCTCCTCACTCAGAAAATGGTAGTCTGCCCCGTCTGTTTCGCCCGCGCGCGGGGCGCGGGTTGTGGCGGAGACGGAAAAGGAGATGCTCGGGTCCCATGCGATCAGCCGCTTTGACAGCGTTGATTTGCCTGCGCCCGAGGGCGAGGACAGGATGATCAGAAGGCCGCGACGCTCGCTCATGGTTTACTCCACATTCTGGATTTGCTCCCGCATTTGGTCGATCACGGCTTTGAGATCAAGCCCTATGCGGGTCAGCGCGCTCATTTGCGCCTTGGAACAGAGCGTGTTGGCCTCGCGGTTGAACTCCTGCGCCAGAAAATCGAGCTTGCGCCCGACGGGGCCGCCTGTGTCCAGCAGATCGCGCGCCGCGACCACATGAGCCTGCAACCGGTCCAACTCTTCTGTGATGTCGGCCTTGACGGCGAGCATGGCCAGCTCCTGGGCAATGCGGCCCTCGTCGACATCGACCGCCTCCATGACGCGCGACAGGCTTGCGCGAAAGGCGGCGGCGCTCTCGGCGCGGCGCGCCTCGGCGGCCAGCGCGGCCGCCCCTGTGAGCCGTTCGATCTCGTCAATCTGGGCACGGATCAGCGCGTCAAGCTGGGCGCCTTCGGCGGCGCGCATCGCCATAAAGCTCTGCAAGAGCGGCTCAAAATCGGCCTTGAGGGCGGCCAGCAGCGGCGCCGGGTCGTCTTCTGTCGGGCTTTGCTCCAGAAGGCCGCGCAGGGCGAGAATCTGGCTTGAGGTGCTCGGCGCAAGCGACAGCCCCAGATCCATCGCCTGTTGCTCGACCTCGGCCATGGCCGCCAGAACAGCGCCGAGCTGTGTCCTGTTCAGGCTGGGTGCGGCGCTTGCCTCTTCGCGGGCAAGCCTGAGGCCGATGGTGATATTGCCGCGCTCTGTGGCACTTGACACGGCGGCGCGCAAATGGGCCTCAAGCCCGGTGATCCAATCGGGCACGCGGATCCGGATATCCTGCCCCTTGCCGTTCACGGCGCGCAGCTCCCAGCTCCAGCTGTGCGCACCGATACTGCCTTTGGCTGAGGCAAAGCCTGTCATGGATGAAATCACCGGGGCACTCCTTTTTGCGGGTCTGGGGCCTGACTTACGCGCTTCACAGGGCATGACGCAAGCCTTCTGGCCCGCGCCCCTTTTCGCGACCACAGCCCGCCGTTAACCAATCTTTCCAAATTCAATCAAATTTTCGCCCAATTTAGGCCATATTTGAGAGGCACAGGCCCGACCCGCCCAAACGGCCCTGACATCGGGATCCTCTGTGGCCAGCTTGCGGCCACTCATAGGATATCCGGTCAGGTCACTCTCAGGGGAAACCCTCGGGGAAAATCTTCGGGTCACTCTTTGTCTGTGCAGACCGTTTACAGGGGAAGCACTTCTATGTCAGACTTGATACGCAGTGGGATTGTTTTGAGTATGATGGATCGTTTGAACCAAAACCAATATCCAGCCTGTGCGCTTGTTCAGGCCTACTGGCAAAGCCTCAAGCCCAAAAACGGCTTGCCAAAGCGCTCGGACATAGACCCGCGCGGCATAGAGGACGCGTTGAACTACGCTTTCATTTTGGAAAGCATCGGCACCGGCATCGCGCGGATCCGCATTGCCGGAATGCATCTCAACGAGCTGTTCGGTATGGAGGTGCGCGGAATGCCGATCAGCAGCCTGATTGCGCCGCACTCGCGCGATACCTTTTCCAGGGTGCTTGTGTCGCTGCTCAACAGCCCGTCGATCATGACCCTGAGCCTGACCGCCGAGGGCACATTTATAGAGGCCGCAGAGTCCCGCGAGCGGATGTTGCTGTTGCCGATGGTGGATGAAAAAGGCCAGACCAGCCGGATCTTGGGCTGTCTGGAAACCAAAGGTGTCAAAAAAGCCCCGCCGCAACGCTTTGAGATTGTGAATGTGGCCAAACAGGCGATCGAGAGCGCCCGCCCTAAGGCGCAGAGCCGCCCCTATTTGCAGCCGGTCAAAGGCTTTGCCGAGCCATCGCACAGCTTTGAGCCAGCCCCCGACAGCAGACCCGAAAGCGGGGCTGAAAACGGGGCCGACAGCCATGGCCCGAAACGGCCCGATTATCTTCGCATCGTCAAATCAGACGAGTGAGCGGGCCAAGGCACATTGCCCGACCCGCCCAGATGCTCTGAGGCGCGCCTAGCCTGCGGCTTTTGCGAGATTTTCCTTGCGCAGGCTGGTCAGCTCCTCGGCCACAAGGAAGGCCAGCTCAAGCGATTGCGAGGCGTTCAGACGCGGATCGCAGGCGGTGTGATAGCGGTCTGACAGGTCCTCGTCTGTCACATCGCGCACCCCGCCTGTGCATTCGGTGACGTCTTGGCCCGTCATCTCGAAATGCACGCCCCCCGGCTGGGTGCCCTCGGCTTTGTGAACAGCAAAAAACTCGCGCACTTCCCCCAGCACCTGCCCGAAGGGGCGGGTTTTATAGCCTGTCGAGGATTTGATCGTATTGCCATGCATCGGATCACAGACCCAGACCACATTGGCGCCCTCTTCCTCCACAGCGCGGATCAGACGGGGCAGATGCTCGCCAACCTTGCCCTGACCAAAGCGCGCGATCAGGGTGAGACGGCCCTCTTCGTTGTGCGGGTTGAGCGTTGCCATCAGCTTTTTGAGATCATCGGCCTCCATCGAGGGGCCACATTTCAGACCGATCGGATTGAGCACCCCACGGGCAAACTCGACGTGCGCGCCCTCGGGCTGGCGCGTGCGATCGCCGATCCAGATCATATGTCCCGAGCCGGCCAGCCATTTGCCCGATGTGCTGTCCAGTCGCGTCAGCGCCTCTTCATATTCCAGCAAGAGAGACTCGTGGCTGGTGTAGAAATCAACCGTCGAAAACTCATGGGTGGTTTTGCCCGTGATGCCGGCCGCCGCCATGAAATCGATGCTGTCCTGAATGCGGGCCGAAATATCGCCATAACGCGATGCGCCGTCGCCCTCGGCAAAGCCGAGCGTCCAGGAGTGCACGCGGTGCATATCCGCAAAGCCACCCGTCGAAAAGGCACGCAACAGATTGAGCGTCGCCGCCGATTGCATATAGGCTTGCAGCATCTTTTCAGGGTTGGGAATGCGCGCCGCCGAGGTGAAATCAAGGTCGTTGATGATATCGCCGCGATAGCTTGGCAGCTCCTGACCGTCCACAACCTCGGTGGGTGCCGAGCGCGGCTTGGCAAACTGCCCCGCCATGCGGCCGACTTTGATCACCGGCACTTTCGCGCCATAGGTCAGCACCATCGCCATCTGCAACATGACTTTAAAGGTGTCCCGGATGCCATCGGCGCTGAACTGGTCAAAGCTCTCGGCACAATCGCCGCCCTGCAACAAAAACGCCTCGCCACGCCCTGCGGCGGCGAGCTGGGCCTTGAGCTTGCGCGCCTCTCCGGCAAAGACAAGCGGCGGATATTTGGACAGCTGGCCTTCCACCGTGGCAAGCTGGGCCCGGTCGGTATAGTCAGGCATCTGGATCCTCGGCTTTGCGCGCCAGCCCGCTTTTGTCCACTCCGTCATCGTCTTGTCTCCAGTATTTGGTCTTGCGAGGCCGCCTTATAGCCCCGCTTTAGCCTGAAAACCATATCAGAAATGAAATGGGCTTGCATGAGGCCGCCAAATCGCGGAAGAGGCATCTCGTTGCGAGTGATCCAAGTTTTGTGACACGAGATGTCTTGACCTGTGGGCCAAGCTCTGACCAAGTGACAAAAAGCGACAAATACTGGCGCTTACGACAGACGAAAGCCCATCATGAGCCTGCAACAACGCCCCACGATCAAACTGGACACCACCCCGGACAAACCGCGGCGCTTTATCTTTGCTTTGCTCGACAATTTCACCCTGCTCAGCTTTGCCTCGGCGATCGAAGCGCTGCGGATCGCAAACCGCATGGCCGAGGCCGCGCTCTATGAATGGAGGCTCGCAGGCGAAGGCGGCGAAACCGTGAGCTGCTCGGCGGGCACCGAATTCAAGCTCGATATGGATCTGGGCGAGCTGACCCGCGACGATACATTGCTGGTCTGCAGCGGCATCAATGTGCAAACCGCCACAACCAAGCGGCTGGTGTCCTGGCTGCGCCGCGAGGCCCGCAAAGGCCCGATCATCGGCGGTCTGTGCACAGCGGCCTTCTCGCTCGCCAAAGCCGGGCTGCTTGATGGCCGCCGCGCCACGATCCACTGGGAAAATCAGGACAGCTTTGCCGAAGAGTTCGACGAGGTCGAGCTGACAAAATCGGTCTTTGTGATCGACAAAAACCGCCTCACAACCGCCGGCGGCACAAGCTCGATCGACCTCATGCTCAAGCTGATCGCCGATGATCACGGTGAGGAGCTGGCCAATGCCGTCGCCGACCAGCTGATCTACAGCTCGATCCGCACCGATCAAGACACCCAACGCCTCTCTGTGCCCACGCGGATCGGCGTGCGCCATCCCAAGCTCAGCCTCGTGATCCAGATGATGGAAAGCCACATCGAAGAGCCGATCAGCCCGGCCATCCTCGCCAAAGACGTGGGAATGTCGACCCGCCAGCTCGAGCGGCTGTTCCGGCGCTATCTCAACCGCTCGCCCAAACGCTACTATATGGAGCTGCGCCTGCAAAAAGCCCGCAATCTTCTGATGCAGACCGACATGAGCGTGATCAATGTGGCGCTGGCCTGCGGCTTTGCCAGCCCGAGCCATTTCTCCAAATGCTACCGCGCCCATTACAACACGACCCCCTACCGCGAACGCGGCTCACAGGCGAGCCGCCTGTCGATCTAGGCCCTGTCTCTTATACACATCT
>JAHBAN010000223.1 GCA_018500075.1 Flavobacteriia bacterium
GCCGGCGAGAAACCGGCTGAGCCAGAGAGGGCTTTGTGCTCCAAACAGGCGGGCGGTGGATTTGATCCCGATGAGGGCATCGTCTTCTGTGTCTTGGTGGGCATAGATCGTATCGTAAAACAGGGTCCAGACGATCCCTGCGGCGTAGAGGTAAAGCGCCGGGGCCTCAAGCGCCCCACGATGGGCTGTCCATGCCAGCAAGGCACCCCAGTTGAATGCAAGGCCAAGGAAGACTTGCGGCCACCATGTGAAGCGCTTTGCAAAGGGGTAAATCGCAACAGGCACAAGCGCCAGAACGCCAAGCCAGACGGCGGCTGTGTTGAAGGTCAGCAAGATGCCAAAAGCGATAAGGGCTTGAATACACATCCAAACAGCGGCTTGACGGGCGCTCACCTGACCGGCGGGAATGGGTCGAGAGCGGGTGCGCTCGACCGCGCCGTCAAAGTCGCGGTCTGTGATATCATTCCATGTGCAGCCGGCGCCGCGCATCAGGAATGCGCCCGCCGCGCAGGCGGCAAAAATCCAGAGATCCTGCCATGTGACGAGCCGGTCGTGGAGCATGGCGAGCAGGAGGCCCCACCAGCAGGGAATGAGCAAAAGCCAGGTGCCTATGGGCCTGTCGGCGCGGGACAGACGCAGATAGGGGCGGGTGCGCGCCGGGGCGTAGCTGTCGACCCAGTTTCCCTTGACGGCGTCAGAAACCTGTCCGTTCTGCTCTGGCGTATTCTTGTCGCTGCTCATATGTTTTGGCCCATGACAGATGTGAAGATCAGATTGTTTGTAGATCACCCGCTGGGGGCGGGGCAATCGCTGGCTTTGGATAAAGCGCAGTCGCACTATCTTTTTGGCGTGATGCGCCAGCAGGTCGGGGCGAAAATTGCTGTGTTTAATGGCCGTGAGGGCGAGTGGTTGACCGAGGTTAGCGAGGCCAGCAAGCGGGGCGGTGTTTTGCTGTGCAAAGAGCTGCGCGGCCCGCAGGTCAACCCGCCCGATCTTTGGCTCGTGTTTGCGCCCATCAAGAAGGCGCGGACCGACTTTATTGTCGAGAAAGCCACCGAAATGGGCGCTGCGCGGATCATGCCTGTGCAAACAGATTATACCAATGCAGACCGGATCCGGCAGGACCGTTTGCAAGCCCATGCGCTGGAGGCCGCCGAGCAATGTGGCGGCACATTTGTGCCTGAAGTCACTGATTTAACAAAGCTTTCAGCGCTTTTGGAGAGCTGGCCCGCGACGCGCAACCTGATGTTTTGCGATGAGAGCCTCGTGGGGCAAATGGGCGCGCAGGCGGCTTTGCAGGCGGCCGGGGCCGGGCCTTGGGCTGTCTTGATCGGACCGGAGGGGGGCTTTTCTGAGAAAGAGCGCGCGCGGCTTCATGCGGCGCCGTTTGCCTATCCTGTGAGTCTCGGGCCGCGGATTTTGCGGGCGGATACGGCGGCTGTCGCGGCGCTGACGGTCTGGCAGCAGGCTTTGGGGGATTGGATGTGAGTTTCATTCGCCCGGAGGCGCAAAAATTACTCAATAAATACAAGGCAGTAGCTATATTGGGGGCAATTTTTGGCGCGGGAGGATACTGGGCGTTTTTCTCTTTCGGGTTGCTGGCGTGGCTTGGCTATATCGTCATGGGCGTGTCCGGTGTTTTGCTGTTTTCCTTTTTGCAGCGGGCGTGGTTTTCCCGCGGGGACGGCGGGCGCGGCTTTGTCGAAATTGACGAAGGCCAGATCAGTTATTTTGCGCCCGACAGCGGCGGGGTGATTGCGGTGCGCGAGCTTTGCGAGCTGGCCTATGACGGGCGGCCCAACCCGCCGGTCTGGACCTTGAGCCAAGCGGGGCTGCCTGACCTTGTGATCCCGGTGAACGCCAAAGGCGCAGCCGAGCTTTTTGACGCTTTTGCAGCGCTTCCGGGCCTGTCTGCGGACCGGCTTCTTGGCGCACAACGCGGCGCGACAGATCACGCGCGCGTCATTTGGCGAAAAGATGCGCTGCTGCGCATTGACACCCCGCGCCCGCGGCTGCACTCCTAACGCCTCACGCGAACACATCGGAGCGAACATATGTCTATTCCTCAGTCCGGCGGCGGCCCGATCGAACATCACGCCCAATTGGCCGAATATATGGCCGAGGGGTGTAAGCCCAAGGGGGAATGGAAGATCGGGACCGAACACGAGAAGTTTGGATACTGTAAGGACAGTCTCTTGCCCATTCCTTACGAGGGCGCGCGGTCGGTGCGGGCTGTGCTTGAGGGTTTGCAGCAAAAACACGGCTGGAATCCTGTGTTTGAGGGCGAAAATATCGTTGGATTAGAAAAGGATGGGGCCAATGTGAGCCTTGAGCCGGGGGGGCAGCTTGAGCTGTCTGGCGCGCCTTTGGACAGCATCCACCAGACCTGTGACGAAGTGAACCTCCATCTCAAGGAGGTGAAAGACATCGCCGATGCTGTTGGCGTCGGCTTTATCGGGCTGGGCGCGGCACCAATCTGGACTCATGAGCAAATGCCGCTCATGCCCAAGGGCCGCTACAAGCTGATGAATGATTATATGCAAAAAGTCGGCACCATGGGCCGCGATATGATGCGGCGCACCTGCACGGTTCAGGTCAATCTTGATTTTGCCTCCGAGGCCGACATGGTGAAGAAGCTGCGCGCCGCGATCGCGCTTCAGCCGGTGGCGACCGCCTTGTTTGCCAATTCGCCCTTTTTCGAAGGCAAGCCGAACGGCCACAAGAGCTGGCGCAGCCGTGTCTGGCGCGATCTGGACGCCGCGCGCACAGGTATGGTGCCTTTCGTGTTTGAGGAGGGCTTCGGCTTTGAGCGCTGGGTTGAGTATGCGCTCGATACGCCGATGTATTTTGTCTATCGCGATGGTAAATATATCAATGCCTTAGGCCAGTCCTTCCGCGACTTTCTCAAGGGCGAGCTGCCGGCTCTTCCCGGTGAAACGCCGACCTTGAGCGACTGGGCGGATCACCTGACAACGCTCTTCCCCGAGGCCCGTATCAAGAAATATATGGAGATGCGCGGCGCGGATGGCGGCCCCTGGCGCAGGCTGTGCGCGCTGCCGGCCTTCTGGGTGGGGCTTATGTATGACGAGAGCGCTTTGGATGCGGCTCTGGACCTCACCAAAGGCTGGGATGCCGAGACCCGCGAAGCGCTGCGTGTGGCGGCCTCCGAGCAGGGTTTGCAGGCCGAAACCCACGGTGTGAAAATGTATGATCTTGCGCGGGAGGTTGTGAAAATTTCCGAGGCCGGGCTTAAGGCGCGGGGCCGTGAGGGCGCGGGCGGGATGATTCCAGATGAAACCCATTTCCTCAGTGCGTTGCAGGAGTCTCTTGAGAGCGGTGAAGTCCCTGCGGACGAGCTTTTGCGCCGTTACAAGAGCGATTGGGGCGGCGATTTGAGCCGGATTTACGCCGATTATTCTTACTGAGCCAAAAAGCCCTTCGTTAAGGTTGCGTCCCGCTTGGTTAACGCGGGCAAAACAGCCTGATTCGGGGGGGGTGATATGCGTGCACGATGCGTGCACCGGGCGTGCACCGCCTGAGTCAGGCCTCTGTTAAGAGAAAATTAGCTAATGCAGCGTGCGCAGGATAAACGGCGGCGCAAGCCGGGTTTCTGCGCTTTGGCTGTGTGGGTTGGCTGTGCGCTGTGTGTCTGCCTTTGGGGCTTTACTTTTTGCCGCCAAATTTTGGCTCGGTGCCGGCGCGCAGGCGCTCGATATTGCTGCGGTGGGTGAAGAACACCAGAACCGTCAGCGTGATCCCGAGGAGCAGGAGGGGCTGCGCGCCGAGCGCGGTCATCCAGATGGTCGAGGCGCTGGCGGCGGTCACGGCGGCGAGCGAGGAGATCCGCCAGAGGGCGAAGGCGAGCAGCCATGTGGCACAGACCGCAAGGCCGACCGCCCAGTTGAGCGCCAGCAGCAGGCCGATAAAGGTTGCGACGCCCTTGCCGCCCTTGAAGCGCAGCCAGACGGGAAAGCAATGGCCAAGGAAGGCCATCAGCCCGGCAAGCTGGGCAAGGTCTTCGCCCGCAAAGGCGCGCGCGAGGAGCACCACAACCGCGGCTTTGCTGCCATCAAGCAGCAGCGTCAGCAGCGCGGCCGTCTTGTTGCCGGTGCGCAAGACATTGGTCGCGCCGATATTGCCCGAGCCTATGGCGCGCAGATCTCCGAGGTTCATGGCGCGGGAGACCAGCACGCCGAAGGGCACGGAGCCGAAGAGATAGCCGATCAACGCCCAGAGGGCAAAAAGCGGCGCGGAGTGTTCTATCAGGGGCATCAGCCAAAGACCTTTTTACCGGCAACATAGGTTGCCACGACTTTACCTTGCAGGCGCTGGCCGTCAAAGGGGGTGTTTTTGGATTTGGACAGCAGCGTGGTGCGATCAAGCACGAAAGGCTTGTCGGGATCAAACAGCATGAGATCGGCGGGCGCGCCGAGGGCGAGGCGGCCTGCGGCGAGCTGAAGCCGCTTGGCCGGGTTGAGCGCGAGGGCGCGAAAGAGCTGCGCCAGCGTCAGGCTGCCGGCGTGCACAAGGCGCAGGGCGGCGGGCAGGAGCGTTTCCAGAGCGACGGCGCCAGAGGCGGCTTCGGCGTAGGGCAGGCGCTTGCTTTCTTCGTCTTGCGGGGTGTGCATCGAGCTGATGGTGTCGATCAGGCCGCTTGCGAGGGCCTGCACCGTGGCGAGGCGGTCGTCTTCGGAGCGCAGGGGCGGCTTGAGTTTGAAAAAGGTGCGATAGTCGGCCACATCCAGCTCGTTGAGCGTGAGGTGATGGATCGAGGTGCCTGCGGTGATGTCGAGGCCGTTGTTTTTGGCGCGCTCAAGGGCTGTCTCTTATACACATCT
>JAHBAN010000119.1 GCA_018500075.1 Flavobacteriia bacterium
CTCGCCGCCGCGTAAAGCGCCTTGAAGTGCCGTGTCGCGCCGATAATAAGCCCCACCGGCTGCACACCCTGCGCCTTGAGCTTGGTCATAATCGGGTGAATCTCGCCCATCTTCGCCTCGGCCACGATGTTGAGCAGATCATCCAGCGCCGCCTCGGTGCTCTGCGGGGCACAGGCCGCAATATCGGCGCTGCTCACGTCGCTGGCGTCTTCGTGTTTGTAGAGCGTGAGCTTCTCGATGGTCTGGCGAAAGTCTCCCGGCCCCAGCTCGCGGCTCAGGGCCGTGAGGTCGCTCATGGCGTCGCGGCTCACCTGCCCCAGCCCGGCCTCTTTCAGCATCCCTTCGATCTCGTCGCGTCCGGGCGGGTCGTCATAGATCCCGACAGCATAGGCGTTGCGGTGCCCCTCAAAAGCCTTGCGGATTTTCGACGTTGGCTTGAGCTGCCCCGCCGTCACAATGATCTGCGCATCGCCCTCGGCCCAATCTTCCAGCGCCGCGAGCAGGGCAGGCGCCGCCGTATCATTGGCATCTTCCACAAAGGCCACACGCGGCCCCGGAAAAAAGCTGACCGCCTTCACAGCATCGAGAAGCGCCGCAGGGTCCTTGCGCAAATCGCCCGCAGGGATCCGCACGAGCCGCATCTCCTCGTCGCCCTTCGGGCCAATCAACGCCTTGATGACCTCCTGCCGCTTTATCGCAACGCGCATCCCGTCACTGCCATAAATCAATAGCCCCGTGCGCTTGGCATCCGGCGATTTGAAATAAGCTGCCGCCTCGCGCCCGCCGAGTTTCATGTTGCCGGCTCAAGCTGTGCCGCCTGAAGCCGCATCACAATCAGATCGCCCAGAATAACCATAAGCCGTTCGGTGGCGTCCTGCTCGGCGGCGCGGGTCGCGGCGGTGCTGCCTGTGGTCGAATAGCCCGTAAAGCTCTGCACAACCCCGCTGCTCACAACTTTTCCGCCGTCCAGATCGCGCAAGGCATAGGTCGCCTTGCCAAGCAGGTTAAACCGCGTCGCCACGTTATCAGAGGTGATCGCCATGCGCTCCTCATCAAGCGTGATCGCGATCGACAGAGCATATGTCGGAGTGCCCGCCCGCCCGAGCCGCTCTTCGAGATGACGCACCAGAAAATAGCCCTCGCGGTCGCGCGGCGGATCAACCTCGATGGTGCCAAGAAGCCCGCGCGCGCCACTCTCAGGCCCGTAAACAGGGGCAAACCCGCAGCCCGAAAGCGCCAGCGCGCCCAGCAGAAAAGCTCTTCGATCAGGCAACCACATTCACAATCCGCCCCGGAACAACGATCACCTTCTTGGGCGTCGCCCCGTCCAGCACCTTTTGCACAGCATGATGCGCCAGCGCGATCTTTTCAACCTCGGCCTTGTCCATGTCCTTGGGAACGCTGATTTCCGCGCGCCGCTTGCCGTTGATCTGGATCGGCATGACAACCTCGTCATCCACAAGCATCGCCGCGTCGGCCACAGGCCAGGGCGCCAGCGCACAAAGCCCCTCGCCGCCCAGTTTCTCCCAGACAGCTTCCGCAAGATGCGGTGTCATCGGGCACATGAGCTGCGCCAGCGTGCGCGCCGCCTCGCGCTTGGCCGCGCCGCCGGCGTTTGACTTGGCCAGCGTGGTGGTAAAGCCGTAAAGCTTGGCAATCGCGGCGTTAAAGCCGAAGCTCTCGACGCCCATGGTCACATCATGGATCGCTTTGTGCATCTCGCGCAGAAGCGCCGTATCGTCGGCCTCGCTGCCCTGCGCCTGCGCGTCAATCTCGCTGGCAATGCGGTAAACACGCCCCAGATGTTTATGCGCCGCCTCCGCGCCCGAGGCCGTCCACTCCACATCGCGCTCGGGCGGTGAGTCCGAGAGCACAAACCAACGCGCCGTATCGGCGCCGTAGCTTTCAATAATATGAAGCGGGTTGACCACGTTGTTCTTGGATTTTGACATTTTCGCCGAGGGGATCACCTCGACGGCGCGCCCGTCATCCAGCACAGCCTTGCCGTCCTTGAGCGTGACCTCTTCAGGGTAATGATAAACAGGCCGCCCGTCCGCGCCCTCGGTTTTGTAAATCGCGTGCGTCACCATGCCTTGGGTGAACAGCGCATCAAACGGCTCTTTGGCGCTCTCGGGCAAATGTCCGCAAATATGCATCGCCCGCGCAAAGAAGCGCGCATAAAGCAGGTGCAAAATCGCGTGTTCCACCCCGCCGATATACTGGTCTACATTCATCCAGTAGTCGGCTTCCGCCGCATTGGTCGGCGTCGCCGCGCGCGGCGCGGTAAAGCGGGCAAAATACCACGAGCTGTCCACAAATGTATCCATCGTGTCGGTCTCGCGCTTGGCCGCCTTGCCACAAGAGGGGCAGGGCACATCGCGCCATGTCGGGTGGCGGTCAAGCGGGTTGCCCGGCACATCAAATGTCACATCATCCGGCAAAACAACCGGCAGGTTTTCTTTCTTTTCCGGAACAACGCCACACGCCTCACAATGCACAACAGGAATGGGGCAGCCCCAATAGCGCTGGCGCGAAAGCCCCCAGTCGCGCAGGCGGAACTTGGTCACGCCCTCGCCCAGCCCCTTGGCCTCCATAAAGTCGATTGTCGCGTTGATCGCCTCTTCGCCCGTGGCCACATCAAGCCCGGCAAAGTGGCTCACCCAGCGCACCTTCTCGGATTTGGCCGGCACAAAGGCCACCTTGCCCACAGGCGTGTCATCATCCAGCGCAAAAAACGTGTCGATCACCGGCAAATCATATTTGCGGCAGAAATCAAGGTCGCGCTGGTCATGGGCCGGGCAGCCAAAAATCGCGCCGGTGCCATAGTCCATCAGAATAAAGTTGGCGATCCAGACAGGCAGTTCCTCGCCCGTCAGCGGATGTTTCACTTTAATGCCCGTGTCAAAGCCGAGCTTCTCGGCGGTCTCGATGGCCTCTTCTGTCGTGCCGCCCTTGCGCGCCTCGGCAAGGAAAGCATCCACAGCCGCATCCCCTTCCATCGCCTTGGCGATCGGGTGATCGGGCGAAATCCCGACAAAGCTCGCACCGTTCAGCGTATCAGGGCGCGTGGTATAAACTGTGATCGGTTCGCCGCCATCGACCCGCTCAAAAGCAAACTGCAAGCCGCGCGATTTGCCGATCCAGTTCGCCTGCATCAGCTTGACCTTGGCGGGCCAGTTATCAAGCCCGTCCAGCGCGCCCAGAAGCTCGTCGGCCATATCGGAAATCTTGAAGAACCACTGGGTCAGCTCCTTGCGCTCCACAACAGCGCCAGAGCGCCAGCCGCGCCCGCCTTCGACCTGCTCGTTGGCCAGAACGGTCATGTCCACAGGGTCCCAGTTCACAACCGCGTTCTTGCGATAGACAAGGCCCTTGTCGAGAAAGTCGAGGAAAAGCGCCTGCTGTTGCCCGTAATACTCGGGGTCACAGGTCGCGAACATACGGTCCCAATCGAGGCTCAGCCCCAAGGGCTTCATCTGCTCGACCATGTCGTCGATGTTGTTATAGGTCCAGGTCTTGGGATGTCCGCCAATCGCCATCGCGGCGTTTTCAGCCGGCATCCCGAAGGCGTCAAAGCCCATCGGATGGAGTACATTATGCCCCGTCGCGATTTTGTAACGCGCGATCACATCGCCCATCGTGTAGTTGCGCACATGGCCCATATGCAGCTTGCCCGACGGGTAGGGGAACATCTCAAGCACATAATACTTGGGCTTGCCCTCCTTACGCTCGGCACGGAACAGCCCGGCTGTCTCCCATGCGTCCTGCCATCTGGCTTCAATCTCGGCGGCGTTATAGCGGCTCATTGCGTGTCTCTCGGTCTATGTTTGGTGTTGGCGCCGGTGATAAAGGGTTTTGCACACAGATTAAATCGCGAATTGTCTCTCAAAGACCAACGCCCAAAAATTCATCGCCTATAAACTGTGCATCTGCTGGGATTTTTGTCATCTCTGTAAGGAATTTACGAAATTATGCAGCCGCAGCATTTTTGGCCTTGAGGTCTCGCTGCGTTGCGGCAAAGCTGATCCTACAACCGATGTTCTACTCTCCTCCCTCTGTAGCGCATCGCAACTCAAAGCGCTCCCCGCGGCACTCCTCCTCCCGTCGCGTGGAGCGCGCTAAAAAGTCCAACAGGGCATGGCCGGATGTGTGCGCATCCGGCCATTTCTTTGTTTTGTTTATCAAATCCATACCAATAGCCCTTCTTATGCCATAAAAGGCGGCTAGGTCTGCCTGTTGCGTGCCCTCTGTGCTGTTTGTCGAGTTTGCTTATGAATATCCTGTTTATCCACCAGAACTTCCCCGCCCAATTCAAGAATCTGGCCCCCGCCCTCGCGCGGCTGGGGCATAACACCCTCGCGCTGACCCTGCGTGTCGACAAGCCGGTCAAATGGAAGGGTGTGCGC
>JAHBAN010000240.1 GCA_018500075.1 Flavobacteriia bacterium
CAATAGGTCTCTTGAACCTTGCCAAAAGACACAGGCTTGCCAGGCTTCAGCGCCACCCCGCTAAAGACAATCTCGGCGCCCAAATCGGCGAGAGCAGGTTTGACATGATCCTCCTCGCCAACCGAAATTCCCCCCGTCGTGACAATCAGATCCGCCTGTTCCACCAGCGCCTTGAGCTGTCCGCGCAAGCCCTCGCGCGTATCCGCCGCCACATAGGGTCCGATCAGCTCGACCGCAGGAGAGGCAATTTCAGCCGCCAGCATCGGCGAATTCACATCCCATATCTGCGCCCCGCTGCGGCTTTGTCCCGCCGCGCAGACTTCATCCCCCGTCACCAGAAGCGTGATCCTGAGACGCCGCACCACAAAAACATGGCCATGCCCGGCCGCAGCACAGGCGGCAATCTCGCGCCCGCCCAGCCGTCTTCCCGCCGGCAAAATCACATCCCCCGCCCGCATATCCTCGCCAGCGCGGCGGATGTTTTCGCCCATCGGGATTTTGCGGCGCAGCACAATCTGCGCGCCCGCCCGCAAGACCTCTTCCTGCATCACAACCGCATCGGCCCCCGACGGCACAGGCGCTCCGGTAAAGACCTGAATCGCACCCTGCCCCGACAGGCTGTCAGGCGCGACATGGCCCGCAGCAACACGCCCCGTCACCCGCAGCGCCCAAGGCCCCTCGCCAAGAAGAGCTGCCGAGCTGATCGCATAGCCATCCATTGCCGCATTATCAAACGGCGGCGTCGGGCCAAGCGCCACAACAGGCTCCGCCAGAACACGGCCCGCCGCCTCGCTCAAAGGCACAGCCTGCCCCCCCGACACCGGTGTCGCCACCGCGGCAATCCGCGCCAAAGCCTCCTCGACAGAGATCAACCCCGAATGCCCCTCAACCGCATCACAGCCACAGCCCTGCGCTGTGATCTTCTCTGCAAGACTCATGTGACAGCCCTCGCGCCACTCTCCCCCTCGGCCTCAAAATGGCCCGGCCCCACAGTGCAATCCAGATCACGCAAGCGTCCGTCCTTGAGGCCATAGATCAGGCCATGCACCTTGATGCAAAGCCCCCTGCTCCAAGCCCGCTGCAAAATGGGCGTTTCCGAAACGCGGCGCACGCCTTCAATCACATTCAACTCCGCAAGCCTGTCGCGGCGGGCCTCTTCGCCGTCTTCTTTCACAAGATCGACCGCATAGGCCCGCGCAAGCCGCCGGATCGGCTCCAGCCAATGATCGGTCAAACACTGGGGCAGATCTTCTGTTGCGGCCTTCACCCCGCCACAGCCGTAATGCCCACAGACAATAACCTCGCGAATTTTCAGAAAATCCACGGCAAATTCGAGCGCGGACAGCAAATTCATATCCGACGAATGGATCACATTTGCCACATTGCGATGAACAAAAACCTCACCGGGGTCCAGCCCCGCCACAACATTGGCCGGCACGCGGCTGTCCGAACATCCGATCCAGAAAAAATCGGGCGTTTGCTGCGCCGCCAGACGCATAAAATAATCAGGCTCGCCGGTCTTTTTCGCGCCCGACCAGACGGCGTTTCTTTCCAACAGATCGTTTAGCATTTTCCGCTCTCCAAATCCGGGTCAAGCCCGCGCCGTTCAAGCATATGTCGTTTCATGGTTCTCAGATCGCGCTTGCCAAGCCGAACCCGCGCAATCGGCAAAATCACCGCATTTTCAAAAATGAGATGCCGGCGCGAGTGGCTGACAAACGCTTTGATCTGTCCGATCTCCGCCTGCGACACGCCCGCTCCAAGAGGCCGCGAGCGCTGCAAAAGGGCAAGCACCGCCGCTGCCTCCTCCAGCGCATGGCCATGATCGGACTGGAGCCGGTCAATCCCCTTTTCAATCTCGTCCTCCGGATCGCAGCGCTTGAGCATCATCGGAAAAAGATCGATGTCCTCATCGGCAATGTGATGGGGCAACTGGAGCTGCAAAAAGTCTCGCATCTGCTCGATCTCGGCCGCCTCAAGCGACTGCCCCTCCGCGAGCCTCTCCAAGAGCGCACAGACTTCGCGCTCCCGCATATGGTCCTCGGCAATTTCGTCCAGTGGATTGCCGCACAAACGCAGGCCGGTTTTTTCGCCCCGCGCGCTGTGTTTATGGCGCTCACACTGTTTCATAACGGGCCTCGCATTTCCCTCAGACCAAACTCAAATCCGCCCCTTGGATATGAGCCTCGGCCACCAGCGCGCCCACAAAGGCCCGCGATTTTTGCGCCCAAGCGGCTTTTTCGATCGCCGTCGCAATTTTTGCGCTCACAACGTCAAACGGCAAAACCTGCCCCTCGGCCACAGCATCCAGACGGATGATATGATAGCCATGGCGGCTCAAAACCGGCGCAGCCGTGATCTCGCCCTCCCCGAGCGCGCGCAGAGCCGCTTCAAACTCGGGCACAGTGTCGTTTGGGCCGAGCTGTCCCAGCGCGCCGCCCGCGCTCTTGGAGCCACAGTCACTTTCCCGTGCCGCCAAAGCGGCAAACCCCTTGGGGTGCCCCTGAGCCAAAGCCAGAATGCCTTCAGCGCGGGCCAGCGCCTTGGCGCAATCGTCCGCGTCTCTGGGATCACAGGCGCATAGAATATGGGAGACTTCCCAAAGCGGCGGCGCCCTGAAGCGCGAGGGGTCTTTCTCCCATTCCGCCCTGATCTGCGAAGCACTCGGCGGCGCCACATCAATCACCTCGTCAAGCAGCCCGCGGATCAGCGCGTCTTCTTTGGTCTCATAGCGCTGTGCCGCGATGGCCTGCGGCTCGGCCAAAACGCCCCGCCGGCGCGCCTCTTGCAAAAGCAATGTCCGGATCGCAATCGCACGGCTCGCCTTGCGCCATGCGATACCGGGCTTGCCAACGGGGGCCGTCTGGTTCTGTGTCTCCGCCGCAATCACGGCGTGAGGCACCTGCTCACCATTCACAATCAGATCAGGAAACAGCGCTTTGCTCATGGGCTTCACTCCGCCGGCTTCAGGCCGGAGCTGTCGCTCTTGGCCCGCGCTGTCTGACGGCGCGACCGCACAATCTGATAGCCGGGGCGCAGCAAATAGCGGAACGGCGCCGCAAAGCCCGACACCATATGCACAAGCCGTGTGAAGGGAAACAAAAGCGTGATCAGCAAGCCCAGAAAGATATGCGCCTTATAGAGCCAATGCACATCCACAACCATGGCCCAGGCGTTCAGCTTGAGCAGAACAACACTCTGGGACCACGTCATAAAGCGGACCATTTCCGAGCCGTCCATATGTTGCAGCGTCAATGTGATCGTGCCCAGCCCGATGAGAAGCTGTAGCCAGATCAAAACCAGAATGCCGATGTCCGCAAAGCTGGTTGTCGCCCAGATCCGCGGCTCTGTGACTCTCCGGTGGATCAGCAAGCTGGCCCCGATCAGCGCCACAATCCCGGCTGTGCCGCCAAGAAGAACAGCCATCCACTGTTTCGCCGCATAAGGAATGCTCAAGGCGTCCAGAACCGCAACAGGCGTGAAAAGCCCGACAAGATGGCCGCCAAACACCGTGATGATCCCGGCATGAAACATGACAGACCCCCAAAACAGCTGCTTCTTGCGCAAAAGCTGGCTGGAGGAAGATTTCCAGGTAAACGGATCGCGCTCATAGCGCGCAATCGAGCCGACAATCAGCACCGTCAAAGCGATGTAGGGCATGATGCCAAAGATGAAATAGTCGATATGGTCTAGCATGACAGTGTCTCCCTATTCGGCCGCGTGCTGCGGCTTGGGGTTAATCGGTGTGTCCATCCGCGCGAGCATATCGCGCACCTGCGGGCAGCCTGCGTTCGGATCGGGGCCAAAGCGCACCTCGCTTTCCTCCCAGACCTCGTCCAGCGCCTCAAGATCGCTCGGATCATCCTCGGGCTGCGCCAACATCTCGGCCACAGCTTCGGCATTGGCCTCGGCTCCGGCGATCTGCACCAGACTCCCGAAAACAGCCGCATAGGCGCTGTCACGACGGATCAACCGCTCTTCAAGCGCGGCAAAAATATGCGCCGCATCCGCCAGAGTTTCCTGTGCTTCAGAGGCAGGCCGCGTCGACAAGAACTCAAGCAGAACAGGTAGATGGTCCGGCAGCTCCGAGGTCACAGGGTCAAATCCGCCCTCGCGATAGGTTTCAACCAGCGACACCATCGCGCCGCCCCGGTCGCGGCTTTCGCCGTGAACGTGCTCAAACAGGTTGAGCGAAAGCGTGCGCGAGCGGTCAAAGAGCAGCACAAACTGCTCTTCCAGATCGTAAATATCGCGCGCCGCCAGCTCCTCCACCAACGGGCGCAACCCCCGACGCATGGCCGCCGTCAGCCG
>JAHBAN010000108.1 GCA_018500075.1 Flavobacteriia bacterium
AAAAAACTCCCTAAGTCAGGTTTCATACAGGCACCGACTTCATCAGACCAAGAGATCCGGCGCGCGGGCGAGCAGACATCCCCCCAGGTGGCGCGCGCAGCTGGACAATCCCGCAAAGCGGGACGAGGGCGGCGGTTGATCAGTGGCAGCAGATCAACCGCCGTTTTCTCATTTAAGGCAGAATTTTGGGGAACGAACAGAGAGGCGGCCCAGAGTGGTTCGTAGATTTCGCGGCGAAAGCCACCACAAGGTGGATGCTAAGGGGCGGGTGTCAATTCCGGCCTCTTTTCGGCGTGTTCTGGAAGCCTCTGATCCGAACTGGCGCGAAGGCGACACGCCCGAGCTTGTGATCGTTTATGGCGACCATCGGCGCAGTTATCTCGAGTGTTATACGGTTGAGGCCATCACCGAAGTGGACGACAAGATCGCGTCCTTGCCGCGTGGGGCGACCGAACGCAAAATCCTCCAGCGTCTCTTTCAGGGGCAGTCTTTGCCGACAACGGTGGATGAGACCGGCCGTCTCGTGCTGCCGCAAAAGCTGCGTGAGAAAATCGGCCTTGAGGGCGAAGCCTTCTTCATTGCGGCGGGCGACACCTTCCAGATCTGGAAGCCCGAGACCTATGAGGCGGAAGAGCTGGCCAAGACCGAAGAGTGGCTCGACGATCTGCCAGAAGATTTTGATCCATTGATTTACCTTGATAAGGCGACAGGCGGGGAATAGCGCGACATGGAACGTGCCACATCAGAGCGCAGGCATATTCCGGTTTTGCTACAGGCGATCCTTGACCATGTGGCGCCCGTTTCGGGCGTGTGGGTGGATGGAACGCTGGGCGCGGGGGGCTATGCCAGAGGCTTGCTGGAGGCGGGTGCGGACAGGCTGATCGGGATTGACCGTGATCCGCTGGCGCATGAGCTGGCCGGCGTCTGGGCCGCAGAGTATGGCGATCGGGTTGCGCTGCATCAGACCACATTTTCCAAGCTGGACGAGGTTGCCGAGCAGGTGGATGGCGTTGTGCTTGATTTGGGGGTCAGCTCGATGCAGCTCGATCAGGCGGAGCGCGGGTTTTCCTTTCAGGGCGATGGGCCGCTTGATATGCGGATGAGCCAGACGGGGCGTTCGGCCAAGGCGCTTGTGAACGAGCTGGATGAGGCGCAAATCGCTGATATTATTTATCTTTATGGCGAAGATCGGGCCAGCCGCAGGATCGCCAAGGCGATTGTTAAAGCGCGTGAGCTGGCGCCGATCGAGACAACAGGGCGTTTGGCCGAGATCATCCAGAGCGTGATGCCAAGGCCCAAGCCCGGCCAGAGCCACCCTGCGACCCGCAGCTTTCAGGCGATCCGAATTGCTGTGAATGACGAATTTGGCGAGCTGGTGGCGGGGCTTGAGGCGGCCGAGCGCGCGCTCAAGCCGGGCGGGCTTTTGGCTGTGGTGTCGTTTCACTCCTTGGAGGACCGTGTTGTGAAGCGCTTTATGCGGCTTCGCGCTGCCGAGACGGGCGGCGGCAGCCGCTATGCGCCTGCGCAGGTGCCCGAGCCGGCGACATTTGAGCTGATCAACAAAAAGGCGATCGGGCCGAACGCCCAGGAGCTTGAGGACAATCCGCGCAGCCGCAGTGCGCTGTTGCGGCTGGCGCGGCGCACCGGTGTAAAGGCGCGCGCGCTCAATGCGAAAACACTCGGAGCACCACAATTGGGAGGGGATGTCTTATGAGAACCATTATTGTCTTGCTGACGGCGCTTTGCGTTATTGGCAGCGCGTTTTGGGCCTATCATGAGAATTACCAGACCCAGGAAGCCTATGCCGCGTCGCAGCGCTTGCAGGGGGAGATCGGGGAGGCGCGGGCGCGGCTTGCGATTTTGCGGGCCGAATGGGCCTATCTCAATCGCCCTGACCGTTTGCACGAGCTGACCGACCTCAATTTTGAGAAAATCGGGCTTTTGCCCTTGGCGGCGGAGCATTTTGGCGCGATCACCGAGGTCGGCTATCCTGTTGTGCCCCAAGCCGAGGAGCTTGAGCTGCGGTTTGATGGCTCGATTGAAGTGTCCAGCGACGGAACAGCGGCGGGCGGAGCAGACCAATGACACGTATTCCTCTCAGGCCGCTGGCCGCCATTCTGGACGCGCGCAAGAAGGGCACAGACCCCGACGCCATCGAGCGGCGCAACACCACCGCGCGCCATGAGGCGATCCAGAACGATCTGCGCTCGGTGGGCGAGGGGCGTCTTGTGGTGCTTGGGGTGATGTTTTTCTGTGCTTATGCCGTGATTGCGGCGCAGATGGGCCTTTTGGCAGGATCGGAGCCAACCGAGCTGCGCGCGGCGGGCGGCGGCGTTGAAATTCTGGCGCAGCGCGCGGATATTGTGGACCGGCGCGGGCGCGTTCTGGCGACAAATATCGAGACCCATTCGCTCTATGCGCAGCCTCAGGAAATGATCGAGCCAAAGCGGGCGGCCAAAGAGCTTGTGAAGATTTTTCCGGATCTGGACGAGGCGCGGCTGACCAGAGATTTCACCGGCAAGCGCAAGTTTCTCTGGGTGAAAAAGAAGATCAGCCCCGAGCAGCTCCAGCAGGTGCATGACATCGGTGAGCCGGGGCTTTTGTTTGGTCCGCGCGAGGCGCGGCTCTATCCGAATGGCACGCTGGCGGCCCATGTGATGGGTGGCACGAGCTTTGGCCGTGAGGGGGTTCATGCGGCGGAAGTCATCGGCACGGCGGGGATTGAAAAGCAGTTTGACGACTATCTGCGCGATCCGGCCAATGGCGCGAAGCCTTTGCAGCTTTCGCTTGATATGACGGTGCAGACAGCGGCGGAACGCGTGCTCTATGGCGGGATGCGCCTGATGGGGGCCAAGGGGGCTGCGAGCATCTTGATGGATGTGCACACCGGCGAAGTGATCTCTGTGGTGAGCCTGCCTGATTTTGACCCAAACAACCGCCCTGCGCCGCCTGTTCAGGGGCATCCGGACGACAGCCCGCTGTTCAACCGGGCTTTGCAGGGGGTTTACGAGCTTGGCTCGACGTTCAAGGTTTTTGCGATTGCGCAGGCGCTGGAGCTTGAGCTTGTAACCAAGGACACGATGATCAACACCCGTGGCCCGCTGGTTTGGGGCAAGCACAGGATCCGGGATTTTCACAATTATGGCCCCGAGTTGAGCGTGGAAACCGTCTTGACGGAAAGCTCCAATATCGGGACCGCGCGGATTGCGCAGATGATTGGGGCCGAGCGGCAGCGCAGCTTTCTGGACGGGCTGGGCCTGTTGGAGACCACGCAGATCGAGATGCCCGAGGCGGGCGGCGGCAAGCCGCTTTTGCCAAA
>JAHBAN010000046.1 GCA_018500075.1 Flavobacteriia bacterium
GGCCGAGGAAAATCCCGCCGTTGACTTTGCGCGGGTCAATCCGGCTGCTCAGGCGCTTGAGCGAGGTGAAGGCGAGCAGGGCGGCCAGGCGCGACAGCGGCGTATAGTTGAAAGCGTCGCGCAGCAGATCGCGGATCAGGCTGGCGGTGCCTTCGCCGGTCTTGAGCGCAATGTTGCCTGTGAAACCGTCTGTCACGATCACATCGCATTTTGTTCCGGGCAGATCGCTGCCCTCGACAAAGCCGACATATTCGAAATTGGCCGCTTTGGCATTTTCGGCGATCAGCTCGTTGGCGGCCTGTATTTCGGCGCGTCCTTTGAACTCTTCGGTGCCAACATTGAGCAAGCCCACGCGCGGGCGCGCCAGATGAAGACCGTTGCGGGCATAGGAGGCGCCCATCAGGGCGTATTGCAACAAATCGCGCTCATCGGCGCGGATATCGGCGCCGGCGTCCAGCATGACATTGAAGCCCTGCGGGTTGCGCGAGGGCCACAGAACCGCAATGGCCGGGCGATAGACCCCCGGCGTCTTGCGCAGGCGGATAACAGAGAGCGCCATGAGCGCGCCTGTATTGCCACAGGACACACAGACTGTTGCCTCGTTGTTGCGCACGCTTTCCAGCGCCGACCACATCGAGGTGCCTTTGCCCGAGCGCATCACTTGAGAGGGTTTGTCTTCCATTGACACAATGCCCTCGGCATCGACAATGGTGCAGCGCCCGCGCAAATGCTTTTTGCGCGCCACAAGAGGCTCAAGCTCGCGGCTGCGCCCGTGCAAGAGAAAGAAAATATCTTTGTTTTTCTTTGCGGATTGTGAACAGCCAGCGACAACCGCCGCTGGCCCTTGGTCACTTCCCATCGCATCAACCGAAATGACAATACGCTCCGCCTGCGGGTTTGAAGGTGCAGGCTCTGGCGTGACTGTCTGGCTCATGCGTTAAGCCTCGGCTTAGGCCGCGTCTTCGTCGATCTCGACTTCGTCCGCCATCGCGATCACTTCGCGATCTGCATAGTGGCCACAGTCAGGGCAAACGTGGTGCGGGCGCTTCAGCTCGCCACAGTTTTGGCACTCGTTCGGATTTGCAGCCGTAAGGCTATCATGTGCACGACGATTGTTGCGACGTGATTTGGATACTTTGTTCTGTTGGACAGCCATGTCGCAACCTCAATTATCTAGGGGCAAAACTGCCAGTTTCAGAAGGGCGAAGCCCTGTGTGTTCGGGTTCAGACTGCTCTTATGCAAAAGCGGTGAGCCTGTCCAACCCTAAATTCGTAAGAGCGCGCGAAAATAGCTGGAAACGCTTGAGTTGCAACCCCGAATTTTCACTTAGCCCTCGGGGTCTTTGAGCTTGGCTTTCAGGGCGGCAAGGCCGGCGAAAGGCTTGGTGTCTTCGTCTGTGAGCGGGGAAATGCCCGCTTCGGCAAAGACAGCGCCCGACAGGCTCGCCCCTTCGGCGCGCGGATAGGGCGGCAAGGCCAGCGACAGCGCTTCCTGAAAGACAGCGGCCAGATTGATCGTGTTTTCAAGCGGCTCGGCGCGGTCGTCTTCGGGCATTTCGACTTCGGCATCTTCTTCGAGATCGTCAAAATCGGGCATGGCCCTGACAAACAGACGCTCGACGCGCTCCTCGATACGGGCGGTGACGGGGGCGAGCGTGACCACGCAGGCCTGCTGCACGGTTGCGCCCAGACGGGCCTCAAGCAGCCAGTCATCCGCACCATGCGGCTTGAGCGTGCCGATCAGGCTTGGCTTTTTGAGGGCGAGCAGATCAAGCGTTGCGGCGATTTCGGCGCGCGCCGCGTCTGGAAGTTTGAGCGAAAAACTGTAGCTTTGGTTTGCCGACAGGCGCGAAACGGGTATCGTTGTGGTGTCGTTAAAGTCTTGGGTCATCGCGCCGCTCCTTGAATCGGGGGCCTTTCCTTAGTAATCGGAAGGCAAGGCCACAACAGCCGTTACAAGAGGGCAGAGATGAAAGCAATTACCCACCCTATAAAACACAGCGTGGCTTATCTGCTGCTCGGGCTTGTTTTCATGGCGCTAAGCTCCTGCGCCGCGACATATCGCGATCATGGTTATATGCCGCCCGAGAGTGATTTGGCCGAAATTGTTGTGGGTGTTGATTCCCGTGACAGTGTTGCCGAGGCGGTGGGATTGCCCTCGACCTCGGGCGTTCTGACCGAGGGCGGCTATTATACCGAGGGCGGCTATTATTATGTCAAAAGTCGCGTGCGGTTTTTCGGGGCGTTGCGGCCCAAAGAAATCGAGCGCCAAGTGCTTGCGATCAGCTTCACGCCGGCGGGCATTGTGCAAAACATCGAACGGTTCTCGCTTGAGGATGGTAAGGTTGTGACGCTGTCGCGGCGTGTGACCGACCAGACTGTTCGGGACGACACCTTCTTGCGCCAGCTTCTGGGCAGCATCGGGCGCTTCTCGCCCGGCGCGTTTGAATAGGCGCGGCGGATGCGTCTGAAATCGTCACGCATCTGACACCGATCTGTGCTAGGCTTGTCTGACGGCGCTCGGGGCGCTGCGGGGAAGGGTGTGATGAAAGAGTTTGTGAAGGGGCGTTACCGCGTTCGGCTTGCGGCCTCTGCGGGCGATATTCAGGCGGCGCAAGCTCTGCGGCATCGTGCTTTTTTTGGCCGTGAGGGACTGGACCGGGACCGCTTTGATGCGCGCTGCGATCATGTTCTGGTGGAGCGTGACGGGGGCCATCTGGCAGGGTGCTTTCGTCTTTTGCTGCTGCCCGGCGGGGCGCAGCTTTGCGAGAGCTATTCTGCGCAGTTTTATGATTTGAGCGGGCTGGCGCGCTTTGAGGGCGGGATGCTTGAGATGGGGCGTTTTTGCACCGATCCGGCGCTGAGTGATCCGGATGTGCTGCGTGTCGCTTGGGCGGCTCTGACCGGCTATGTCGAGGACCAAAACGTCAAACTGCTGTTTGGCTGCGCCTCTTTTGCGGGCGTCAATGCGGCGCCCTATCGGGACAGTTTTGCAATTCTGAAGGCGCGCCACATGGCGCCGGAGCGTTGGCGCCCCAAGGCGCGCGCCGGCTTGGTCTATGATTTTAAGGACAAAAACCTTGCCCCCGCAGACCCCAAGCGCGGTTTGGCGCTGATGCCGCCCTTGCTGCGCAGCTATTTGGCGATGGGCGGCTGGGTGAGTGACCATGCTGTGATCGATCAACAGATGGGCACGCTGCACGTTTTTACCGGGCTGGAGGTCGGGGCTATTCCGGCCGCGCGGATACGGCTTTTGCGCGCCCTTGCGGCGTGAGAGCGCTTGACGCTGCGCGCGGGTAGCGATAGCGCTCTGCCATGGCACGCGCACCCCTTTTACAGCTCAATGATGTCTCGCTGACATTCGGCGGAAACCCAGTCTTTGACGGGCTTTCGGCCTCCTTGCAATCTGGCGACAGGCTCGCTCTGGTCGGGCGCAACGGCTCGGGCAAATCGACGCTGATGAAAGTCATGGCGGGGCTGGTGGAAACCGACAAGGGCGATGTGGTTGCCGGGCCGGGCGTGCGCGTGGGGTATATGGAGCAAGAGCCTGATATGACAGGCTTTTTGACGCTGGGAGACTATGCGTCAAGCGGGCTGGAGCCGGGCGAGCTTTACCGTGTGGAGCGGGCGGGCGAGGGTCTCAAATTTGATCCCGAGCGCCCTGTTGCGACGGCGAGCGGCGGCGAAAAGCGGCGCGCGGCGCTGGCCAAGCTGATGGCGGAAGCCCCCGAACTGATGCTGCTGGACGAGCCGACAAACCATCTGGATATCGAGGCGATCCGCTGGCTGGAAAGCGAGCTGAAGGCGACGCGCACAGCCTTTGTTCTGATCAGCCACGACCGCGCTTTTTTGCGTGAGCTTACGCGCGCAACCCTCTGGATTGACAGGGGAAAAGTGCTTCGAAACGAGCAGGGATTCGAGCATTTTGAAGCCTGGCGCGACAAGCTTTGGGACGAAGAGGACCAAGCCCGCCACAAGCTCGATCGTAAAATCAAGGCCGAGGCCCGTTGGGTTGTGGAAGGCATCAGCGCGCGGCGCAAGCGCAACCAGGGGCGGGTGCGCGCACTGGCGGAGCTGCGCGCGGAGCGCTCGAGCCAGATCAAGCGGCAGGGCACTGCGGGCATGGCGCTGTCGTCGGGGGCGGTGTCGGGTAAGAAAGTCATCGAGGCGGTCGGGATCAGCAAAGCCTATGATGGAAAACAAATCTTAACAGAGTTTGACATCACCGTTCAGCGCGGCGACCGGATTGCATTTGTCGGTCCCAACGGTGTGGGCAAGACAACGGCGATTAAGCTATTGATGAAGCTGGAAGAACCGGACGCGGGCACAGTCAAGCTGGGGACCAATCTGGAGGCGGCGATCTTTGATCAGGCGCGCGCCCAGCTTGACCCGGAGATGAGCCTCTGGGACAGCCTCACCGGCGATCCTGATATGCGGGTTTCGGGCAAGGCCGACCAGATCATGGTGCGCGGAATGCCCCGCCATGTTGTTGGATACCTTAAGGAATTTCTGTTTGAGGAAGGTCAGGCGCGCGGCCCCGTCAAGGCGCTGTCAGGGGGCGAAAAGGCGCGGCTTCTGCTGGCCAAACTCATGGCGCGGGACAGCAATTTGCTGGTGTTGGACGAGCCGACCAACGACTTGGATGTCGAATCGCTCGACCTGTTGCAGGAAATTCTGGACGACTACGAGGGCACTGTCTTGCTTGTGAGCCACGATCGGGATTTTCTGGACCGTGTCGCGAGCCTCACAGTGGCGATGGAAGGCGACGGCAAGGCCACGGTTTATGCCGGCGGCTGGAGCGACTATCAGGCCCAGAAGCCTGCCAGTGACGACTGGGAAAACCGCCCGAATACAAAGGCTTCGCGGGCAAAAGAGAAGCAGGAGAAGGCGCGCGCCAAGCCCAAGCTCAGCTTTACGGAAGAGCATCGTTTGAAAGAACTTCCAAGCGTTATGGAGCGGCTGACAGCCGAGATTGGCAAGCTCGAAGAGCTGCTCGCGCAGCCTGATTTGTTCACCAAGGAACCCGTGAAATTCAAGAAAGCCACCGAGGCTTTGGTGGAACGCCAAACCGCTTTGGCAAGCGCGGAAGAAGAATGGTTAAGACTTGAAGAAAAGGCCGAACAGGCCGGTTAACGGCTCTCTTGAAGGCTGATTCGGGGGGGGTGATATCTGTGCACAGCCCGTGCACAGGGCGTGCACCGCCCCGACAGGGCCGCAGTTAACACAAAATTAGCTAATGCAGCGCACGCTGGGGCAAGCGGGCGCGCTTTGGGCGCGCAGGGCAGAGGGCGGATCAGAGCGTGGCGGCGCGGGCGATTTCCTCTTGGGAGAGGCCGTATTTGGCGGCAAAGGTCTGGCGCGCTGAGACCAAGCGGGGATCATCGGGGCGCAGGCCAAGGGTGCGGATAAAGGCGCTGCGCTGTTTGGCCCTGAGGGTCTCGCGGTCAATCGCGGTCTGCATCAGGCGGTCGATGATTTCACCGCCCGGAGAGACATGAAACCATTTCGAGAAGTCGCGAAAATGATGCTGGTTGTGCAGGGTCGTGACGTGCCGCTCGACGGCTGTTTTGGGGATCGTGAGGTGGGATGTCATGTGAAACCACTCATAGGCCAGAAACACCGTGACACCGCCGACGAGCACAATGGCCACCGCACACTCAAAGGCCGCCGGCAGGCCGAGGGCCGCCGCCGCGCCCCAGACCAGCCCGAAGTTGAGCGCGAGCACGGGCAGCGCAACCCACGGTGGGACAAAGAACAGAGCGTGGTTTGTCGGGAAGTCGTGATGGCCGTAATGCGCCTGATAGAGCAGGTTGAAGGCCCACTGCCGCTTAGGCGCAGGCAGGTGAAAGACAAACCTGTGCAGGCTGTATTCGTTGAGCATCTGGGCAAGGCCCCCGAGCGGAAGCAGAAGCCAGACCCAGAGCGGCGCTTGCAAGACAAGGATCATCACACCGGCGAGGGCGGCGAGGCCCATGAGGACCACGCTGATGTGGGAAAACATGATTTTGAGGCGCATCATGGTCGTGTCCTTTCGGGCCAAGCGAAGCTAGGCCAAGCCAAACTCTGCGCCCAAGATCACTGCATTCGAAGCGCGCCGTCAATGCGGATCGAGGTTCCGTTGAGGTAGCCTGACTCGACGATGAAGGCGGCAAGTTTGGCGTATTCGAGCGGATCGCCAAGGCGCTGCGGGCAGGTCACATCTTTGGCGAGGGCGTCTTGCACATCTTGGGGCAGGCCCTTGAGCATGGGGGTTGCGAAGATCCCCGGTGCGATGGCCATGACGCGGATATTGTCGCGCGCGAGGTCGCGGGCCATGGGCAGGACCATGCCGAGGATGCCGCCTTTGGAGGAGGCATAGGCGACCTGGCCTTTCTGGCCTTCAAAGCCTGCGATGGAGGCTGTGTTGATGATCACGCCGCGCTCGCCGCCGGCGTCGGGTGCGCCTTTGGCCATAGCTTCGGCGGCGAGGCGGGCGACATTGAAAGAGCCGACCAGATTGATATCAACCACGCTTTGGTAGAGGGCGAGCGGATGGGGGCCGTCGCGGCCCAGTGTTTTGGCCGGGGGCGCGATGCCGGCGCAGTTGATCGCGGCGGTCAGGCCGCCCATGGCGGCGGTGGCGCTGTCGATGGCGGCGGCCACGCTGGCCTCGTCTGTGACATCTGTCTTTGCAAAATATGCGCCGATCTCGGCGGCGAGCGCTTCGCCGCGCTCTGCGTCGCGGTCAAGCAGGGTGACTTTTGCGCCGAGCGTGCGGAAGTGGCGCGCTGTGGCTTCGCCGAGGCCCGAGGCTCCGCCTGTGATGATGGCTTTGGTGGCTGAGAGGTGCATGGGAGGCTCCTTGGCGTATGGCGGCGTGTGCGCATGAAATGAACAGTTGTTCAATAACGCGAAACAGCGGCTTTCGTCAACGGGTTTGACCGTGCCTGCGCCGCTGGGCGGGGCGCTGATGACTTGCGCAGGGCGGCGTTTGCAGCCCA
>JAHBAN010000159.1 GCA_018500075.1 Flavobacteriia bacterium
GGGTGGAGGGGGCGGCGGGGGAATGTGGCTCAGCTTTTGCCAAGATCGGCGGCGAGCGCCTCGACATCTTTGAACTTGATGGACTCGCCACAGCCGCAGGCGTCTTCGACATTGGGATTTTTGAACTTGAAGCCGGCTTCCAGCAGCGACACCTCATAGTCGATCTCTGTGCCGAACAGAAACATCTGGGCCATCGGGGCGATCAGGATGCGCGCGCCATTGTGATCGACCACCTCGTCATGCTCGGCCAGCTCGTCGACATAATCCATGGTGTATTCCATGCCCGCGCAGCCGCCTTTCTTGACACCGATGCGCAGCCCCTTATGGCCTTTGGAGGCCATCAGCTTGCGGATCTGGGCGGCGGCGGCCTCGGTCAGGGTGATCGCTTGTTTGCCTGGAATGCCGAACATGAGATATATCTCCTAAGCGTTTGGCTTTGTTACATAAAGCCGAGTTCAAGGCGGGCTTCATCGGACATCATGTCCATGCCCCATGGGGGCGACCAGACAAGCTCGACATCGACCTGTTTGACGCCCGGGAGCGGCTCGATGGCCTCGGCAACCCAGCCCGGCATCTCGCCCGCGACAGGGCAGCCCGGCGCGGTCAGGCTCATCAGGACACGCACCTCGCCCTGATCGCTGATCTCGATTGTGTAGATCAGGCCGAGGTCATAGATATTCACCGGAATTTCAGGGTCATAGACCGAGCGGCAGGCCTCGACGATCGTGTCATAGAGCGGGTGGCCCGTATCAGAGGGGGCAATCAGCGGCGTGCCTTCGATGGGATCGGTCATTTCAGTCATAGGGGCGTCCTTTAGTTCCTGACTGATTATATAGGGAAAGGCGGGCGCGGCGTAAAGGCGCGCCGGCTCTGTTTTTTGCTCAGGCGATCCGCAGCTCCGGTTTGGCGGATGTGCTTTCGTTGCCTTGGGCGCGCGCAAGGGCGGGCGCATCGCCGCCAAGCAGGCCGAGCGCGTCGCGGGTGCTGATCGCGGTGCAGAACTCGCCGTGCATCGCGGCGACGGCAATATCATGGACCAGCTCGGGGTCATGATCTATGCCCTTGCGATCAAGGCGGTTGCAAGTCGCGCAGGCATCTTCCACGAGATAGACATCATAGCCCATATTGCCCGCCATGCGCACCGTTGTTTCGACGCAGAAGTTGGTGAAATACCCCGCAACCACAAGCCGGCGGATGCCCGCGCGGCGCAGCTCTATTTCGAGATTGGTGCCGATAAAGCCCGAGTTCACATCTTTTTCGACCACAATATCGCCCGCCGCAGTCTCAAGACCGTCGAGCTGGGCGCCGGTGGGCAGCGAAAACTTGAGCGGGCTGTCAGGCTCCTTGCTGTCATGGCGGGTAAAGCTCACCTGCCGGCCCGCCGCGCGAAACCCGCCGAGCAGGGCGCGCAGGTTGTCCTCACAAGCGGGGTTGTTCATGCGCCCGTTTGGGCCGCCCCAATGGCTGTAGACATGAACGCCTTTTTGAACATCAATCAAAAGCAAGGCCGTATCGGGGCCAAATTGAACAATCATCTGATCTCTCCTCTCGTCAGTTTGAAGAAAGGCTAGCCCGCAGTTTTGCCCCTCGCAACGCCGTTTGCGCCCAATCTGTCGCAAAATCGTGGCGTTTCGGCCTTGCCGATCGGCGCGCCGAAAGGCATCTTATGTCAGATTTTGTGTTGAAACGGGCGCAGGCACCCCCCAAGTTAACACTCTCTTAAACGCGGAAAGCGCCGTGGCTGCCTCAGACGAGGGGCGCGGCGCCTTGCCACTGAACAGGACAAGAGCATGATAGAAGACTTAAACGCCTCCTACCCGGTATTGCCGTTGCGCGACATTGTGGTTTTTCCCCATATGATCGTGCCGCTTTTTGTGGGCCGTGAAAAATCGGTCCGCGCGCTGGAAGAGGTGATGAATGATGGCAAGCAGATCCTGCTTGCGGCCCAGGTTGACCCCGGTGAGGACGATCCGGACACAAGCGGCATCTACCAGATGGGCGTTCTGGCCAATGTGCTCCAGCTGCTCAAACTGCCCGATGGCACCGTCAAGGTGCTGGTCGAGGGGGTGACGCGGGTCAGCATCACGGGCTATCTCGACAATCCGGAGTTTTTCGAGGCGAGCGCCGAGGCGATGAGCGAAACCCTCGGGGACGCCGAGACAATCGAGGCGCTCTTGCGCACGGTGGGCAACGAATTTGAGCGCTATGCGAAAGTGCGCAAAAACATTCCCGAAGAGGCCTTGGCCGCTGTGGGCGAGGCGCAGGAGCCTGAGAAGCTGGCCGATCTTGTCGCAGGGCATCTGGGCATTGATGTCGACCAGAAGCAGGAGCTTCTGGAGACGCTGGATGTGAGCGCGCGTCTGGAGAAGGTCTATGGCCTGATGCAGGGCGAAATGAGTGTGCTGCAAGTCGAGAAAAAGATCAAAACGCGCGTCAAATCGCAGATGGAGCGCACGCAGCGCGAATATTATCTCAACGAGCAGATGAAGGCGATCCAGAAAGAGCTGGGAGATGGCGAGGAAGGCGAGGGCGAATTGGCCGAGCTGGAGGAGCGTATCAGCAAGACAAAGCTCTCCAAGGAGGCCCGCGAAAAGGCCGATGCGGAGCTGAAAAAGCTCAAAAATATGTCGCCGATGTCGGCCGAGGCCACTGTCGTGCGCAACTATCTTGACTGGATGCTCAGCATTCCATGGGGGGTGAAATCGCGCGTCAAGAAAGACCTCGCCCGCGCCGAAAAAGTGCTCGATGATGACCACTACGGCCTTGAAAAAGTGAAAGAACGGATCGTCGAGTATCTTGCGGTGCAACAGCGCAGCCAGAAGCTGAAAGGCCCGATCATGTGCCTTGTCGGCCCGCCCGGCGTGGGCAAAACCTCGCTTGGCAAATCGGTCGCCAAGGCCACGGGGCGCGAGTTTATCCGGATCAGCCTCGGCGGTGTGCGCGACGAAAGCGAGATCCGCGGCCACCGGCGCACCTATATCGGCTCCATGCCCGGCAAGATCATTCAGGCGCTGAAAAAAGCCAAAACGACAAATCCGCTCATTCTGCTCGACGAGATCGACAAGATGGGGCAGGACTTCCGCGGCGATCCGGCCTCGGCGATGCTTGAGGTGCTTGATCCCGAGCAAAACAGCAGCTTTGTCGATCACTATCTTGAGGTCGAATATGACCTCTCCAATGTGATGTTCCTGACAACCTCCAACAGCTACAATATGCCGGGTCCGCTACTTGACCGGATGGAGATCATTCCGCTCAGTGGCTACACCGAGGATGAAAAGCGCGAGATTGCCAAGCAGCACCTGATCAGCAAGCAGATCAAAAACCATGGCCTCAAAGCCAAGGAATTCGAGCTGACCGATGCGGCGCTGACCGATATGATCCGCTATTACACCCGCGAGGCCGGGGTGCGCAACTTGGAGCGCGAAGTGGCAAAAACCGCGCGCAAGGCTGTCACCCAGATCGTCAAGAAAGAGGCCGAGACGGTGCAGGTCACGCCGGAAAATCTCGATGACTTCCTTGGCGTGCGCAAATACCGCCACGGTCTGGCCGAAGACGAAAACGCCGTCGGCGTCGTCACCGGGCTGGCCTATACCTCTGTGGGCGGCGATCTGTTGCACATCGAGGCGCTCAAGCTGCCGGGCAAGGGCCGCATGAAAACCACAGGCAAGCTCGGTGATGTCATGAAAGAGAGCATCGACGCCGCCTCAAGCTATGTGCGCTCGATCAGCCCGAGCATCGGCGTCAAGCCGACAAAGTTCGACAAGATCGACATTCACGTTCATGTGCCCGATGGCGCAACGCCCAAAGACGGGCCAAGCGCGGGCCTTGCCATGGTGACATCGATTGTCTCGGTTCTCACAGGGATTGCGGTGCGCAAAGACATTGCCATGACCGGCGAAGTCAGCCTGCGCGGCAACGCGATGCCGATTGGCGGGCTGAAAGAGAAGCTGCTCGCCGCGCTGCGCGGCGGGATCAAAACAGTGCTCATCCCGGCAGAAAACGAGAAAGACCTCGCGGAAATACCTGACAACGTGAAAGAGGGGCTAGAGCTGATCCCTGTGAAACACGTCAGCGAGGTTCTCAAATATGCGCTGGTCGCCGCGCCCCAGCCGATTGACTGGGATGAAGAGGCCGAGGAGGCCGCCGCTGCGGCGCGCCTTGCGGGCGAAACAGGGGCCAGTGCAACCGCGCATTGAGCCTGTCAAAAGCACCAGAAAGCGCCGTCCCAAACTTTGGGGCGGCGTTTTGCTGTTTTGGCGCGGCGTTGATATCGCGCCGCCACAGAGCTGCGGGCTGCCTTGGGCTTGCCCCGCCGGATCAAGACCCTAGCCAGATGGTCTGAAAATTGGTAAAAGATATAAAAAACTATAATATCTAGAGGTGGATAAAATGACAGCAGCTACAAAAACAGACTCGGAGTCCGACCTGAAGTCAGGCGCAACGTCAGGCACAACGTCTGGCACGCGCGCCAAGAGCGCCTTGCCCCAAGCCGAACAGCCCGCACGCAAGGCGGCAGCGCGGCCAAAGGCGGCCAAACCCAAGCCCAAACCCGCAGCACGGCCCAAAGCCAAAGCCGCCCCCAAAACGACAGTCAAAACGGCAGTTAAAACGGCAGCGAACCCCACAACACAACCCGAAAACAAAAGCCGTCCAAACCCGTCAAGCGCCGCTTTGGCCGCGCCCCTGAGTGGGCTGACCAGTCCTATGTCATCCCCGACACCAGTGCCGCCGGTCTCGGTCAGCGCCGAACTGCGCAAAGAACAGCTGCTGGACGCGGTTGCCCAACGCTCGGGTGCCAAGCGCAAAGACGTCAAGCCGATCGTGGAAGCCATGCTCGAAGTTCTGGGCGAGGCTCTGGGGGAGGCGCGCGACATCAATCTCAAGCCGCTCGGCAAGATCAAGGTCGCCCGCACCAAACAGGTCGCCAATGGCCGCGTGATCAACCTGCGTTTGCGCCAGTCCGATATGGTGATCAAAGAGCTGGTCGACAAATCCGCCGCCGCCGACTGACGCGCCCGTCATCGCCAACAAAACAAAGGCAGAGCCGGGGCCTCGGCCCTGCGCTCCGCGCCGCATTTGAAATTTTTTCGCGCCTTTCTCGATTTTTCGCTAAAATGGCGCTTGCAAGGCCGGACAGCTGGGGCTAAACACCGCCGCACGGGTCGTTAGCTCAGTTGGTAGAGCGCTTCGTTTACACCGAAGATGTCGGGAGTTCGAGCCTCTCACGACCCACCA
>JAHBAN010000032.1 GCA_018500075.1 Flavobacteriia bacterium
CACCATCGGCGGACGGGGCGTTCCCCGAGGTTGTTAAAGAGGGCTTTGATATGGCTGATCTGGTACTGAATTGGGGTTTGTTGGGCGCGTTTGGCACCACTGTTGAACAAACGCAAACTGTCGATACGGGCGGTGTAAATGTCACAATCGGCTTTGAGGCGCAGGATGAGGAGGCCTCTGGTGTCACCTTTAACGCGCCCGGCTATGTTGCGGCGGATGATCCGTTTGACAACCAGTCGTTTCTGAAGCTGTCCGGTCAGGGCGGCGAGGGGGGCGTGGATGCGACCTCGACCACGACGCTTGATTTCAGCTCCTCCAATGCCTTGTTTGACGATTGTGTGCAAAATGTCAGCTTCCGCATCAATGACATTGACGGCGGCGGCAATGACATCGACCCGACGCCCATTGCTCATGAAGACATTGTGACGATCCGCGCCTATGGCCCGGATGGAACCGAGATTCCTGTGAGCTTCTCCACTGGCTCGAATGTGACCGCGACGGGCAACACCCTGTCGGATGGTGATGTGAATTTCGGCTATGAAGATGGCGAAGCGTCAACTCTTGTGTCCGTGGCTGGCCCCGTCCTGCGGATCGAGATTGAATATGCCAATGGTGCGGCCGGCGAGCAGACGGTCATGGTTTCGGATCTGCATTTTGCGACCTGTCCTGCGGATGGCAATTTGAACCCTGTGCTGGTGGACGATACGGCCACGACCGAAGAAGACACCGCGGTTGTTGTGGATGTTTTGGGCAATGACAGCGACCCTGAGGGCGACCCTTTGAGTGTGACGGGCACGAGCACGCCTGCCAACGGCTCGGTTGTGATCAACGGCGATGGCACTGTGACTTATACGCCTGACACCGGTTTCGTGGGGACTGACACATTTGACTACACGGTGACGGACGGTCAGGGCAATGTGAGCAGCGCGACGGTGACTGTGACGGTTGAGGACCCGGCGGAAAATCTGCCGGCCACATTGGTGGATGATCAGGCCGAGACAGACGAAGACACGCCTGTTGTGATCAATGTGTTGAGCAATGACACGGACCCTGAGGGCGACAGCCTGACTGTTGTGGACACATCCGACCCCGGCAACGGCACGGTTGTTGTGAATCCCGACGGCACGGTGACCTATACGCCGAACCCCGGATTTTCGGGGCGCGACAGCTTTGAATACACGGTCGAGGACGGCGGCGGGAACTATTCTTCGGCGGTGGTGTTTGTGCAGGTCGGAGACCCCGGACTTGCGCCTGTGGCGAGCGATGATGCGGATACCACAGATGTGGATACGCCTGTTGTGATCGCTGTTCTGGGCAATGACACGGACCCTGAGGGCGAGGCGCTGACAGTGACGGGCGCGGCCGATCCGGCCAATGGCTCGGTTGTGATCAATGCCGACGGCACGGTGACCTATACGCCGGATGCGGGCTTTGTGGGCACAGATACGTTTGACTACACAATCGCGGACCCGATGGGCAACACCTCGAGCGCGACGGTCACGGTTGTGGTCAGTGATCCTGTTGTGCGCGACGGGATCGTCTCGGGCACGGGGGGCGATGATCTGATCGATGTGGGGTATACTGGCGACCCTGACGGCGACAGGATTGACGCCAATGACCAGATCCTTCCCGGAGAAGGGGTGGATGATGATATTGTGCGCGCCGGGGACGGGGACGACACCGTGCTGGCGGGCGAAGGCAATGACGACGTGCGCGGCGGCGCGGGCGATGACGATCTGCGCGGTGAAGCGGGCGATGACGAGCTTTACGGCGAAGACGGCGATGATGTCATTGACGGCGGCAGCGGCAACGACACGATCGAGGGCGGCGACGGGCGCGACAGCGTGAGCGGCGGGGATGGCAACGACGAGATCGACACCTCCGGGCCTGATCCTTTGATTGATGTTGAAATCTTCCCCGGTCTGCCTGTGGATTCTGCGCCGGAAAACGACCGTGATCTTGTGGACGGCGGCGCGGGCGATGACCTGATCCGCACCGGCGACGACCGGGACACCATCACCGGCGGCCTTGGCAATGACACGATCTTCTCGGGGATTGATGACGACGAGGTCTATGGCAATGAGGGCAACGACAGCATTGTCGATCTGCAAGGCTCCGACTTTATTGATGGCGGTGACGGCGACGATACGATTGATGCGGGAACCAACACCTTCTCCGATTATATCGGCGATGATCCCAATCTGCCGGTGGCGGGCTATCCGGGTATTCTGACAGATCCGAACACCACAGACGGGCTTGACACTGTGTTTGGCGGCGCGGGCAATGATCTGATTTCGACGGGGGATGACGCCGACGAGATTGATGGTGGCACGGGCAATGACACGATTGACGGGGGCATTGACGACGACACCATCCGGGGCGGCGAGGGCAATGACAGCATCCTTGGCCAGCATGGCGCGGACAGTATCTTTGGCGATGCGGGCGATGACTATATCAATGCCGGTGGCAGCACCTATGGCGGCAATGAACCCGATGCGACCGACCCGCTGCCCGAGAACGACCGCGACTTTGTGGACGGGGGCGAGGGCAACGACACGATCTTGACCGGCGATGACGCGGATACGATCTTGGGTGGCGCGGGCAACGATGTGATTGATGCGGGCATTGACAATGACAGCATCATTGGCGGCACGGGCGACGACAGCATCCTTGGCGGCGCGGGCGATGACACTGCGATCGGCGCGCTTGGCGATGACACGCTGATTGGCGGCGAGGGCGATGACTATCTGGACGGTGTTGTCGGGGATGATCTGATGTCTGGCGGTGCCGGCGCAGATACCATGCTCGGCGGTCAGGGACAGGACCGCTTTACCGACATCACCGGTGGAGACGTTGTTGACGGCGGCTCCGGGCCGGACGGTCTGCGCGCGGATGGCACGCCAAACGACTTTGACACGCTTGACCTGCGCGGCGCTGCGGAGGCGAACAACCCCGGCGGAAGCCTGACCATCACCTATACCTCGGCGGACCGGGAAGACGGGTTTGTCGATTTCCTTGATGCGGATGGCAACATCACCTCAAGCATGGTGTTTGAGGAGATCGAAAACGTCGTGCCGTGCTTTACGCCGGGCACAGCGATTGCGACGCCTCGGGGCGAACGGCTTGTGGAAGACCTCAAGGTGGGCGACAAGATCATCACGCGCGACAATGGCATTCAGGAAATTTGCTGGATGGGGCACAAGGTCTTGTCCGGGCATGAGCTGGCGCGCAGACCGAATTTGCGCCCGATCCTGATCCAGAAGGGTGCGCTTGGCAACAACCTGCCCGAGCATGACATTCTGGTCAGCCCGCAGCACCGCATTCTGATCAACAACGAGCGCACGTCGCTTTACTTTGAGGAGAGTGAAGTTCTGGTTGCGGCCAAGCATCTTACGGGGCTGAAAGGCGTGGATGCCGTGGGCACGCTTGGGGTCAGCTATGTGCACTTTATGTTTGAAAATCATGAGGTTGTCTTGAGCAACGGTGCCTGGACAGAGAGCTTCCAACCCGGTCAGTCGGTGATTGACGGGCTGGGCGGCGAGCAGCGCGAGGAAATCTATCAGCTCTTCCCCGAGTTGAAGACGCAAGAGGGGCTGAAGGACTACACAGCCGCGCGCCGCGCTCTGAAGAAGCACGAGGCTCACCTGTTGGTTCGGTAACGAGTATCGCCGCGCGCTTTGCCTGTCAGGGGGCGCGGCTTTTTCCTTTGAATTTGAATGTGAATATGCAGCTGCGCCCCGTCTGTTTCGGGGTGCTGGGGAGGGCGTGCGGTTGTGCGCCCTCCCTGATTTGTGCGGGCGGGACAGAGCGCGGGCTTTGGGCGTTAAGACTTGAGGCAAGTTTTCCTGTCATTTTATGTTTTATTTCGCAGTTTTGCCGCAGTCCTGCCGCATCTGGCCGCTAATCTCGGAGATGTAAGGCAAGCGGAAGGCTCCAACAGCGCAATGATCGGGTATTTTGAAAATTTCAATCCGACCTATGGCGATCGGCGCGACGCGCAAGCGGTGGCGCGGGCCGGGGTTTTTCGCCCTGCGGATGTGCGGGGCGGAATCGGCGCGGATTATCTCTTGGGGGGGGCGTCTTGCGGCGCTGTGCGCATTGTTGATCTCTCCCATCTCAGAGAGCCTGTGTCGCTTGAACTTCACGGGGCGGGGGCGGGTGTGATCAGCGACGGGATCGACACGATTGTGTTTCAGGGGATTGAGGAGATTATTCTTCCGCGCAAGCAGTTTGCCGCCATGCGCGCCAGTCTTCGGGTGTGTTCAGATCATGGCGTGCGATTGAGTGCGGCAGCGGATGACGCTGCACCAGAGGTGCAAAGCGCTGCAAGATAGGGGCGGCGCCTGTGTCGCCTGTCAGGGTTTGAAACCCGCTCAAGAGATTTGACGGGAAAATCACGGGGTGGCCTGCTTGGCCCTGTGATGTGGTTGCGCGCAGGATCTGGCCTGTGCGCAACCGGGAATAGGCCTGCCAGAGCGCGGGAAGACAGGCCGCAAGATCGGGCATATCGGCGGGCAGAACCATCAGCGCATCGGCGTTTTGGGCCTGTGCCGCCTCTGCGCCCGCGCGCAGGGAGGCCGACATTCCTGTGGTGTGATCGGGCACAAGGACGATTTCAACCGACAGCCCGGCGAGCGCTTTGGCGCGGGGGTGATCGGCTTGGGGCAGGGTGACGATCACGTGATCGGCGCTGGCGAGGGCAGCGCGCGCCATGTGACAGAGACAGGGCAGCCCGCCCACATCTTCCAGAAGTTTGTCGCGCCCCCTCATGCGTGAGGAGGCGCCTGCCGCGGGGAGAAGGACCGCGCGGCGCATGATCAGCCGCGCATCCGGGCGCCGTCGGCGTCAAACAGCGGCGTGGTGATGAGGCGGGCTTTGCATCTTTTGCCAAGAATTTCGATCTCGACTTCAAGACCTTCGCGGGCCTCTGCGAGGGGCACAAACCCCTGCGCAATCGACTTGCTGGCGTGGTGGGAGTAGCCGCCCGAGGTGCAAAAGCCGACCACGTCATCGCCCATCCAGATCGGCTCATAGGCGTTGACATCGGCGTCTTCGGCCTCGACTTCAAAGGCGCAGAGCTTGCGCGCGGGGCCGGTGTCGCGCTCGGCTTCGGCGGCGGCGCGGCCAATGAAATCGGCGTTTTTCTTGAAGCTGATAAAGCGGTCCAGCCCGGTTTCGGCGGCGGTGTAATCGGGGGAGAACTCCGACAGCCAGCTTCCGAAGAACTTATCAAGACGCAAGGACATCATCGCGCGCATCCCGAAGGGGAGCATCCCGTGGTCTTGCCCTGCCTCCCAGAGGCTGCGCCAGAGGGCGCGTTGGGCCATCGGATCACAGTAGATTTCATACCCCAGATCGCCTGTATAGCTGACGCGCTGCACCACGCAGTCAACCATGCCCACCGTCATCTGGCGCACGTCCATAAACTTCATGCCCGAGATATCGGCGCGGGTGCAGGCGGCGAGCACGTCGCGCGCTTTTGGCCCCGCGATCTGGAAGCCGTTGAGCTTGTCTGAGACATTTTCGACCGTCACGCCCTCCATCTCGTTTTGTTCAAACCAGCGCATATGGTAGGCCTGTGAGCCATAGCTGGCGGTGAGCTGGAAGGCTTCCTCGCCAAGGCAGGAGATCGTGAAATCTCCGATCAGGCGGCCTTTGGGGCTGAGCATGGGGGTAAGCGAGAGGCGGCCCGGCTGGGGCACGCGCCCCGCCATCACCCGATCAAGCCAGGCGCGGGCGTTGGGGCCGGTGACGAGATATTTGCCGAAGTTGTGGGTTTCGTTGATGCCGACCGCCGTGCGGACGGCTTTGACCTCGCGCGCGGTGGCCTCAAAGGCGTTGGAGCGGCGGAAACTCGGCGTTTCATAGCGCGGCTCGTCGCCCTGAGCGAAGTAGTTGACCACCTCAAGGCCGAACTGCTGACCCCAGACAGCGCCCATCTCGTCAAAGACATCATACATCGGCGTTTGGCGGAAGGGGCGCGCGGCGGGCAGCTCTTCGTTGGGATAGCTGACGGAAAAGCGCTTTTGGTAGTTCTCGATCACTTTGGGCAGGGTGTAGCCCGGTGTGATCCAGTCGCCAAAGCGGGCAACGTCCATGGCCATGGTGTCGCGCTCGCATTCGCCCTCAACCATCCATTGCGCGAGCATGAGGCCGACGCCGCCGCCCTGAGAAAAGCCCGCCATGACGCCGCAAGCGCTCCAGTAGTTGCGCATTCCGGGCACGGGGCCAACCAGCGGGTTGCCATCCGGGGCAAAGGTAAACGGGCCGTGGATCACCGATTTGACGCCGGCTTTTTCCAGATCGGGGAAGCGTTTGTAGGCAAAGTTGATGCTGTCTTCGATCTTGTCAAAGTCATCGGCCAGAAGCTCCTGACCGAAGTCATAGCTTGTGCCATCCACCGCCCAGGGGCGGCAGGGCTGCTCGTAAAAGCCGATGCAGAGGCCGCGGCCTTCCTGACGCAGATAGCTTTCGCCGGCGGGGTCCATCACATGGGGGTGCTCGATCCCGTCGGCCATCATGTCGCGGATGAGGGGCACTTCGTCTGTCACGATATATTGGTGTTCCATCGGGTGCAGCGGGAAATAGACCCCGGCCAGCGCGCCGACCTCGCGCGCCCAGAGGCCGCCCGCGTTGACGATATGTTCGGCGTGGATTGTGCCCTTGTTGGTGACCACATCCCATGAGCCGTCGGGGCGCTGGTTGGTTTCTTTGACCATCGTATGGGTCTCGATGGTTGCGCCGCCCATGCGCGCGGCTTTGGCGTAGGCATGGGTTGTGCCGGAGGGGTCAAGATGTCCGTCGAGCGGATCATAGAGGCCGCCGAGGATGCCTTCGACATTGGTGACGGGGGCGATTTTCTTGATTTCGTCGGGGCCGACGATTTCGGTTTCCAACCCCATGAAGCGGTGTTTGGCGCGCTCGGCGACCAGCATATCAAAGCGGTCTTTATTGTCGGCCAATGTGACGCCGCCGACATGGTGCAGGCCGCAGGACAGGCCGGTTAGCTCTTCCAGCTCTTTGTAGAGGCGGATGGTATAGCCTTGCAGCGCGGCCATATTTGTATCGCCGTTGAGCGTGTGAAAGCCGCCGGCGGCGTGCCATGTGCTGCCCGAGGTCAGCTCGGAGCGCTCCAGAAGCATGACATCGGACCAGCCGAGTTTGGTGAGATGATAGAGCACGGATGCGCCGACAACGCCTCCGCCGATCACGGCTACGCGGGTGGTGGTTTGCATTGTTGGCTCCTCCTGTTTTGGGCTGAGTTGCCCACCTTCGGGCCACTCCCTCTTTGCTTTGTGCGACAGAATGTGTCGCGAATGCGTTTTTGCGGCGTTTGCCTCACAGCGACGGGAAGTGTCGGGGATTGGCAAAAGAATCGCTTTGTTTTGCGTCAGGGTGGAGTGCAAACAAACGCAATGCAAAGGCAAAATTCCATGCGCACCGAGGCTCAGGCTGTTGTTATAGGGGGCGGTCTGATTGGCTGCTCCATCCTTTATCACCTTGCAAAACTGGGGTGGACCGATGTTGTTCTGCTGGAGCGCGACGAGCTGACGAGCGGCTCCACCTGGCACGCGGCGGCGGGCATTCACGGCTTGCACGACAGCGCCAATATCAGCCGCCTGCAGCATTACACGATGAACCTTTACAACAGCTTAGAGGAAGAGACGGGCCAGAGCTGCGGGGTGTTCCAGCCCGGCTCGCTTTACCTCGCACAGACCGAGGAGCGGGTGCACCAGCTCAAGCTGCAAGAGGCCAAGGCCAAGCTTTACAACATGGATTTTGGCGAGATCAGCCGCGAGCGGGCCGAAGAGCTGCATCCATTGGTCAATTTTGACGGCATCAAATGTATCATGTGGGAGCCATCGGGGGGCAATGTGGACCCTTCGGGTGTCACAAATGCCTATGCCGCCGGTGCGCGCCAGAGGGGCGCGGAAATCCACCGTTTCACACCTGTGACTGCCACAGAGGCGCAGCCCGACGGGAGCTGGATTGTGCGCACGCCCAAGGGCGACATCAAGACGCCCTGGGTGATCAACGCGGCGGGCCTCTGGGGGCGGGAAGTGGCCGCTCTGGCGGGGATCGAGCTGCCGCTCCAGCCCACGGAACACCAGTATTTTGTCACCGAAAGCATCCCCGAGATTGCCGCGATTGAGCGTCGCTTGCCTTCGGTCGCGGACCGGGACGGCGAATATTATATGCGTCAGGAGGGCAAGGGGCTGCTGATTGGCGCCTATGAGAAAGATATGCGCTTCTGGGCCGAAGAGGGCACGCCGCTTGACTTTGCCCATGATCTGTTTGCCGACGATCTGGACCGGATCGAGGAAAATATCCTGCGCGCGATTGACCGTGTGCCTGTGGCTGGAACAGCCGGGATCAAGCGGGTCATTAACGGGCCGATGATCTGGTCGCCCGACAGCAACGTGATTTTGGGGCCTGTGCCCGAACTCAAAGGCTATTTCTGCTGTAACGGGATTATTCCGGGCTTTAGCCAGTCGGCGGGCATGGGGCTTATGGTGGCGCAGTGGCTCACCACGGGCGAGATGGAATATGATATGTTTGCCTGGGATATGGCGCGGTTTGGCGCTTGGGCGGACAAGAAATTTACCAAAGCGAGGGTGCAGGATGTCTATGCGCACCGTTTCAAGATCCACTTTCCCAATGAGGAGCGCGCCGCAGGGCGGCCTGTGCGCACGCGGCCTGCTTACGAGAGCCAGAAGGCGATGGGCGCGGTTTTTGGCCTCAACTACGGCTGGGAGCATCCGCTCTGGTACTCCGGTGTCGAGGGGACGACGGACACCGACGGCTTTACCCGCCAGAACTGGTGGGCGCCTGTGGGCGAGGAATGCAAGAGGCTGCGCGAACACGCCGGCATCATCGATATCAGTAACTTTGCCAAATACCGCGTGCAAGGGCCGGGGGCGGAGGACTGGCTCAACGCTGTGTTTGCCAACAAGATGCCAAGCGAGGTCGGGCGCTCCTGTCTCACACCGCTGATCGGGGTGCGCGGCGGGATCGCGGGGGACGCGACTGTCACCAAGCTGGCGGAAGATGAATACTGGATTGTCAGCTCGGGCATGGCAGAGCGCTATCAGAAGCGCTTTTATGACATGGTGCCGCTGCCTCTGGGCACGACATTTGAGAGCATGACCGAGGCGATGTGTGGCTTTAACGTGGCCGGACCAAAGAGCCGCGCGCTGTTGCAGAAGCTCTCCAACGCGAGCTTTGAGACCGATGACTTCAAATTCATGCGCTCCAAGCGGATCGAGATTGGCGGGGTTGAGTGTCTCGCGCTGCGGGTGAGCTTCACTGGCGATCTGGGCTGGGAGCTGCATTGTGCGAGCGAAGACCAGCTGCGCCTCTGGGAGGCGTTGATCGCGGCGGGGAAGGATCTTGGGGCCGGGCCTGTGGGCAGCCGTGCGCTGATGAGCCTGCGCATCGAGAAGGGCTATGGCAGCTGGAGCCGTGAATACAGCCCGGAATACTGGCCGCAGGAAGTCGGGCTTGAGCGGCTGTGCAAGCTGGACAAAGCGTTTTTGCACAAGGCGGCTGTGGCCGAGGCCCTGACCAAAGCGCCGCGCGAGGAGCTTGTTATTATTGCGCTGGAGGAGGCGGATGTGACGGCGTCCAACGCTGACGCGACGGGCGGGGAGCCGATCTTTAAGGACGGTGTGCCTGTGGGCCGTGTCAGCTCGGGCGCTTATGGCTACACGGTGGGCATGAGCCTTGCGCTTGGCTTTGTGAAGGGCGCGAAGGCAGGGGATTCTGTGGAGGTTATGGTGCTCGGGCAGCCGCATCGGGCGCGGATTTTGCATGAGGCGCCGTTTGACCCCCAAGGGGCGCGCTTGCGGGCGTGAGCAGAAAAGCGCGGCTTTGCCGCTCAGGGTTTGCGCAGCACTGGCGTGCTGCGCCGTGGGCGGGGGGCCAGCCCCCCGCGGCTCAAAAGCCCAAGGCTTTTGAGCCTTCCCCCCGGGATATTGGGAGAAAGAAAAAGATCAGCGGCGGCGATTGAGCGCGTCGGTGAGCACCTGTTTGAGCACGGGCGCGGGGACATCGGATGTGACGAAGGCCTCGCCTATGTCGCGGGCCATGATGAAATTGAGCTTGCCTGCGCTGACTTTTTTGTCTTGCATCATGAGCGCGATCAGCCCGTCGGCATCTGGAAGATCACCTTCAATATCAGAGAGATCGACCTTCATCTTCATGTCTTTGAGATGGGCGCGCACGCGGCTTGGCGCCTCTTGGGCGCAGAGGCCAAGGCGCGCGGAAGTTTCATAGGCCAATGCGCAGCCGATGGCGACGCCCTCGCCGTGCAGCAGGCGCCCGGAGTAGCCTGTGGCGGCTTCCAGAGCGTGGCAGAAGGTATGGCCGAGATTGAGCAGGGCGCGCTCGCCCTGTTCGGTTTCGTCGCGCGCGACAATGCCGGCTTTCAGGGCGACCGAATGTTTGACCGCCTGTAAGCGCAGCGCCTCATCGCCGGCGGCGAGCGCGGGGCCGTTGGCCTCGAGCCAGGCAAAGAAACCGGCATCCCCCAAGAGGCCGTATTTGGCGACCTCGCCGTATCCGGCGAGGAAATCGCGCTCTGTGAGCGTGCCAAGGACCGTGATGTCGGCGAGCACAAGCGCGGGCTGGTGAAAGGCGCCAATCAGGTTTTTGCCATGCGGGGCGTTGATCCCGGTTTTGCCGCCAACCGAGCTGTCGACCTGGGCCAGAAGCGAGGTCGGAATTTGCACAAAGCGCACCCCGCGCCGCAGGATGGCGGCGGCAAAGCCGACCAGATCGCCAATCACGCCGCCCCCGAAGGCGATGACCACATCGTTGCGCTCGATTTGCTCAGACAGCAGCCAGTGCACGACCTCTTGCAGATGGGCCCAGCTTTTTGTCGCCTCCCCGCGGGGCAGGGGCAGGTGACTGTGGGCAATGCCCCGGGCGTTGAGCGAGGCTGTGAGGCGAGGCAGATGAAGGCTGGCGACATGGGCGTCGCTGACGATCGCCACTTTGGAGCGTTTCAGCAGGGGCGCGATATGCGCTCCGGCCGCATCGAGCAGGCCCGGCGCGAGCCTGACCTCATAGCTGCGGGCGCCCAGCGAGACGGGGACAGTTTCAATCATCTTCGGTCTCCATGACATCGGCGCGGGCGGTGAGCGCGCTCAGCACCTTATCGGCCATTTGAGCGATCGAATAGGCGGGTTTGGCTGTGACGCAGAGATCGGCGCGGGCGTAGACGGGCGCGCGGGCCTCAAACAGCTCGGCCAGTGTGGCGCGGGGATTGGCTGTGCGCAGGAGCGGGCGGGTGTCTTTGTGGCCGACCCGGCTCCAGAGCAGATCCAGATCGGCTTGCAAAAAGACCGAAACGCCGAGCTGTGAGATCAGCGCGCGGTTTTCCTCGGAGAGAAAGGCGCCGCCGCCTGTGGAGAGGACCGATTTTTCCGGCGCATTGAGCAGGCGGCGGATCACCTCGGTTTCGCGGGCGCGAAAAAACGGCTCGCCGTCGCGGGCAAATATTTCGGGGATGCTCATATTGGCGGCCTGAACGATTTCGGCATCGGAATCCAGAAACGGCGCACCGATTTTTGCCGCGAGGGCGCGACCGACGGCTGTTTTGCCAGCCCCCATCATTCCGACCAGAACGATGGTTTTGTTCAACCTGTGGCGCATCTGTCTCCAGCTTCGTCTGATCTGCGATCAGCCAATCTTTGCAGTTTTGGTTTATTGTTCGCCTGAATGGCGTGATCTTTCGCAAAATGCCAGATATAAAGTGGAACAAGCGCGATTAAGCGAGGGCGGAGAGCATATGGGTAAACTTCTCAAGTGGTTGTTTTATTTGATCATTCTGGGTTTTGTTGCGCTTCTGGCTTATGCCTATGTCGGGCCGCTCTTTGACGCGGAGTTTGCCCCCAAGTCTCAGGAGATTCGCATTCCGGTGGAGCTGGATGCGCATTAGGCAAGCTTTTGCCCGGCGTCTCGGGGCGCTGGTTTGTGCGCTGGTTTGCGCGCTGCTTGGCGCAGTGCCTGTGAGGGCCGAGGCACCGCTGACGGCGATTGACTGGCTGGGGGAGGCCGGCCCTGTGATCCGCGCGCCGGAGGGCGGGCCGATGGCGGGGCAGGAGGCCCCTGTCAGTTTGAGTGCGAGTGCGCCGGATGTGACCATCGCTTCGATCGGGGCGGTGCGCGCGCAGGTTTCTGTGGGGCTGTTGGGGCGCTCGATCACCGGCTTGCCGGAGACGCTTTGGTCGGGGAGCCGCTATGAGAGGCTGCGCGAGGAGATCGCAGGGGCGGATTTTCGCAGCATTGCCGCCTTGCAACGGCTGTTTTACACCTTGATGCTGGCCGAGGCCCTGCCGCCGGACGGGGCGGATGCGGAGCGGTTTTTGACGCTGCGGGCCGATCGGCTGCGCGCCTTCGGGGCGATCGAGCCGGCCGAGGCGCTGGTGGAGCGCTTGCCGCTGTCCAGTGCGGCGCATTTCGGGCTTTGGTTTGATCTGACCTTATTGGCAGGTCTGGAAGACAAGGCCTGTGCCGTGCTCAACGCCAAGCGCGGCCTGTCGGGCGATTATGCGGCGCATATTTTCTGTGCCGTGAGGGGTGAGAACTGGGCGGATGCGGCGCTGTTGTTTGAGGCGGCGGATGCTTTGGGGCTGTTGAGCGGCTCGCAGCGGCGGCTGTTGCTGGCGTTTCTGGACCCGGACTATGCCGAGGCAAGCCCCTTTCTTGCGCCGCCCCGCGAGATCAGCCCTTTGGAATTCAGGCTTTATGACGCGGTCGGTAATCCTTTGCCGACGGCGAACCTGCCTGTGGCTTTTGCAGTGTCGGATTTGCGGACTGTGGCGGGCTGGAAGGCGCAACTTGAGGCGGCCGAGCGGCTGGTGCGCAATGGCGCGCTGTCGAGCAATGTCTTGCTTGGGCTTTACACCGAGCGCAAGCCTTCGGCCTCGGGCGGGGTCTGGGAGCGGGCCCGTGCGGTGCAGGCGCTTGAAGCGGCCTTGGAGGAGGGCAGCGCGGCGCGGCTCAGTGCGGCCTTGCTGAGGGCGCATGAGGTGCTGGCGGCGCATGGGCTGGTTTCGCTTCTCGCCGATCTCTATGCGCCCGAGATTGTCGGGGCCGAGCTGACCCATGAGGCAGAAGACTTGCGGTTCCGGCTTGGCTTGTTGAGTGCGGATTATGAGCGCGCCGAGGCGCCGCGCGATCCGGCGGCAGACGTGGCCTTTTTGCAAAGTCTGGCGGCGGGTGCGCCACTCGGGGCGGCGGCGCTGGAGGATCGGCTTGCGGAGGCGATAGAAGCGGGGTTTGGCGCGGCTTTGCCCGATCCGGCGGTGCTGTCGCTGATGGAGGGGGGGCAGCTCGGGCAGGCGATTCTGGCGGCCTCTGAGCAGCTCAAGGCCGGTTTGAGCGGCGATTTGGCGGCGCTGCGCAGCGGCCTTGCGGCGCTGCGCCTGATGGGGCTGGAAGATGTGGCGCGCCGGGCCAGTTTGGATATGATGCTGCAAAGACGGCAGTTTTGACATGGGCGATTGTGTGGGGGTGGTTTTGGCATGAGCGACTGGCTGGGACCGTTTTTGGAAACAAAAGCCGCCGAAGCGGGCGCGGCCAAGAACACGCTTTTGGCCTATGCACGGGATTTGAACAGCTTTTTGGGCTGGTGTGACCATCACAATCATGCGCCCGAGCGTCTCGGGGCCACCGAGATCGAGGCCTATCTTGTGGCCTGTGATGCGCAGGGCTTGGCCAAGTCGACGCGGGCGCGCAGGCTTTCGGCGATCAAGCAATATTACCGCTTTGCCTATGAAGAGCGCCTGCGCGCGGACAACCCAGCACTTGAGATCAGCGGGCCGGGGCGCAGCAAGGCTTTGCCCAAGGTCTTGAGCGAGCAGGAGGTGGGGCGTCTTTTGGTCTCGGCGGGCGCGGTCGGACGGGGGTCGGGCGAGCGGCTGCGCAACCGGTGTTTGATGGAGCTGCTTTATGCGACAGGGATGCGCGTGAGCGAGCTTGTGGGCCTGCCGGTGGCGGCGGCGCGGGGCAATCCGAGGTATCTTCTGATCCGTGGCAAGGGCGGCAAGGAGCGGATTGTGCCGCTCTCGCCGGATGCGCGGACTTTGGTGCAGGAGTGGCTTGTGCTGCGCGATGCTGCCGAGGAGGCGGCGCGGGCCAAGGGGCGTGCGGCCTCGCGGTTTCTGTTTCCGAGCCAAAGCAAGGCCGGGCATATGACGCGGCACCGGTTTTATCTGTTGATCAAGGAAATCGCTGTGGTGGCGGGGATCAGCCCTGAGGCTGTCAGCCCGCACAAGCTGCGCCATGCGTTTGCCACCCATCTTCTGGCGAATGGCGCTGATTTGCGCGCGATCCAGACGCTTTTAGGCCATGCGGATGTGGCGACGACAGAGATTTATACCCATGTGTTGGAAAAGCGGCTGGCCGATCTGGTGCTCAACCACCACCCGATGGCCAAAGACTGAGCGAAAGACTGAGCTGAAGGCTGAGTGAAAGACGGCGCCGAAGGCGCCCCGACGGGCCAAACCCTGCCTTGGCTCTTGAAGTTTGCCGGGGAAAGGCTTCATAAGCAGGAGAGTTTATGTGGAGGGATCAATGGATCCGACTGTGGCCTCATCGGATGGGGCGTATTGGATAACCGCGGGGGCGATTGCCTTTTTGCTGGTTTTGTCGGGCTTCTTTTCGGGAAGCGAAACCGCATTGACGGCGGCGTCGCGGGGCAAGCTGCGCACCCAGGCGGACAAGGGCAGCTCGGGGGCCAAGCGGGCGCTTGACATCACCGAGGACAACGAGCGGCTGATCGGCTCGGTCCTTTTGGGCAACAACCTTGTCAACATCCTTGCCGCCTCGCTGGCGACCTCGCTCTTTACAGCGCTGTTTGGCGAAAGCGGCGTGGCGATGGCCACGTTGATCATGACCATGCTTGTGCTTGTCTTTGCCGAGGTCTTGCCCAAGACCTATGCGATCACCAATGCGGAACGCGCCGCGGCGCTTGTCTCGGCGCCAATCCGTGTTGTTGTTCTGGTGTTTGCGCCTGTGGTGAGCGCGGTGCGCTGGTTTGTGCGGCTTTTGCTGCGTGGAATCGGCATTCAGGCCGACCCTGACAGCCATATTCTGGCCGTGCGCGAGGAAATCGCGGGGGCGCTCTCGCTCGGGCATTCGGAGGGGATTGTCGAGAAGGAGGATCGTGACCGGATCCTTGGCGCGCTGGATCTGGCGGAGCGGGCTGTGGAGGAGATTATGCTTCATCGCTCGGGGATCGAGATGATTGATGCCGATTTGCAGCCGCAGGAGATTCTGGACCGCTGTTTGAGCAGCAACCACACCCGCTTGCCTGTCTATCGTGGCGAGCAGGACAATATCATCGGGGTGATCCACGCCAAGGACCTGCTGCGCTCGATGCACAAACATATGGTGGCGGCGGGCACGGTTGAGGCGGCGTTCAACGGGTTTGATATCGCCGAAGTGGCGATGGAGCCATATTTTGTGCCCGAAACCACGACGCTGGATGAACAAATGCGCCAGTTTCTGCGCCGCCGCACGCATTTTGCGCTGGTGGTGGATGAATACGGGGTCTTGCAGGGGCTGATCACGCTGGAGGACATTCTGGAAGAGATTGTGGGCGAGATCACCGACGAGCATGACCCGGCGGCGGAGCATTCTGTCATCAAGGGCGAGGACGGGGTGTTTTATGTGGATGGGGCAATGACCATTCGCGACTTCAACCGCGCGACGGATTGGTCACTGCCTGACGAGGACGCCAACACGGTGGCCGGGCTTGTGATCCATGAGGCGCAGATGATCCCTGACGTGGGGCAGGTCTTTGCCTTTCACGGCTTCCGTTTTACCGTTCAGGAGCGGGCTGACAACCGGATCACCAAGTTCAAGATCCGTCCGCTTTAGAGGGTTTTCGCCTGCTGACGCAGGCGATCCGGAGGGGGCGCTGCCCCCTAGATGCAAAGCCATAGGCTTTGCATCATTCCCCCGGGATATTTTTGGAAAGAGGAAGGGGCTTAGCCCTCGAGCTTGACCAGCGCGTGGCGCTTTTTGCCGGCGGTGAGCTTGAGGGTGGTGGCGACATCTGCTGCTGTGAACATCTGGCCCGCCTCGGTGACGGCCGCGTCGTTGACCCGCGCGCCGCCCTCCGCAATCAGCCGTTTGGCTTCTTTGCCCGAGGCCACAAGACCTGCGCGCACGAAGAGCTGTGCGGCGGAGATGTTGAATTCACTCTTCTCACGATTAAGAGCAGACAAGAATTGATTTCGCTCAATAAGGGGCATTTGTCCTAAGAAACCTTCGTCCGAACCTACCCAAGTGAAGTCGTCGATTTCTAGTGATACAGTGTTGAGCTCTTCGCCGACACCGCCGCGCTCAAAGACCTCGCGGGCTGTGGCTTCGGCGGCCTCGGCGGCGGCGCGGCCATGGCAGAGGGTTGTCACCTCATTGGCGAGCACGATTTTGGCATCGTTGATGGCGGAGCCTTCCAGCGCGCCGAGGCGCTCGCACTCGGCGATCGGCAGCTCGGTGTAGAGCTTGAGGAAGCGCCCCACATCGGCATCTGTTGTGTTGCGCCAGAACTGCCAGAACTCGTAGGGAGAGCGCATATCGGCGTTGAGCCAGACCGCGCCATCGGCAGATTTGCCCATTTTCTTGCCATCAGAGGTGGTCAGAAGCGGCGAGGTGAGGCCGTAGATTTCTTGCCCGATCACGCGGCGGGTGAGGTCGATCCCATTGACGATATTGCCCCATTGATCAGAGCCGCCCATCTGGAGCGCGCAGCCGTAGCGGCGGTTGAGCTCCAGAAAGTCATAGGCTTGCAGGATCATATAGTTGAACTCGAGAAAGCTTAGGGATTGTTCGCGGTCGATCCGGCTTTTGACGCTTTCAAAGGCGAGCATACGGTTGACCGAGAAGTGGCGGCCGATGTCGCGCAGGAACGCGAGGTAGTTGAGGCCATCGAGCCACTCGGCGTTGTTGAGCATCAAGGCGCCTGTGTCACTCTCGTTGTAATCAACGTATTTGGCGAAAACCTGCTGGATGCCGTCGATATTGGCGTTGATCTGCGCCTCGGTGAGCAGCGGGCGCTCATCGGCGCGAAACGACGGATCGCCGACCTTGGTGGTGCCGCCGCCCATCAGGGTGATCGGCTTGTGGCCGGTTTTTTGCAGCCAGCGCAGCATCATGATCTGGATCAGCGAGCCGACATGGAGCGACTTGGCCGTGGCATCAAAGCCGATATAGGCCGGCACAACCCCCGCGACCAGGGCCTCGTCAAGGCCCTGATAATCGGTGCAATCCGCGAGAAAGCCGCGCTCCATCATGACACGCATGAACTCCGATTTTGGGTGATAGGTCATTTTGATATTCCTTGGCTGCTGTGGCGCTTGTATAGAGCGCTCATGGGCGAAGGAAAAGACCATGATTAAGGGCTTTCGGGACGGCACAGGTTTGCGCGCGATGGGCGCGATGAGCGGCACATCTCTTGACGGGGTGGATGTGGCCGAAGTGGTGACGGACGGGCAGGATATCTTCGGGTTTGGCGCGACCGGATATCGCGGCTACGGGGCCGAGGAGCAGAGGATTTTGCGCGCGGCACTTGGCAAATGGCAGGGCGCGGCGGGGCTTGAGGCGGCGTTTGAGACTGTGCAGCGCGCGCATATCGAGGCGCTGAGGGGCTATGATGCCCAGCTTGTCGGCTTTCACGGCCAGACGCTGGCGCATGAGCCGCGCGGGCGGGGCACGCATCAGATCGGCGACGGCGCGGCTTTGGCGGCGGCGCTTGGCAAGACGGTTGTCTGGGATTTTCGCACCGCCGATGTGGAGCTGGGCGGGGAGGGCGCGCCGCTGGCGCCGTTTTTTCACCACGCCTGTGCGCGCTATCTGGGCTATGAGCGGCCCGTGGCGTTCCTGAACCTTGGTGGTGTGGGCAACATAAGCTTTGTGGACCCGCGGATTGCACAGCCCGAGGCGGCGGGGGCTGTGCTTGCCTTTGACACGGGGCCGGCCAATGCGCCGATCAACGACCTGTGCAACGAGCGGCTGGGGCAGCCCTTTGACACGGGCGGCGCTTTGGCGCGCAGGGGCACTGTCGAGACCGGCGCGCTGGAGCTGTTTCTGGCGGACCCTTATTTTTACCGGATGCCGCCCAAATCGCTGGATCGGGATGCCTTTGGCGAGATGCGCGGGCTTGTGCTGGAGCTGGATGATGCGGATGCGGCGGCGACGCTGACGGGGATGGCGGCGGCCTCTGTTTTGCGGGCGATGGACCATGCGCCCGAGCCGCCCTCGGAGCTATTGGTGACGGGCGGGGGGCGGCTCAACCCTGTGATGATGCAAATGCTGTGCGCGGCGCTGGACTGCCCTGTGCGCGACATAGACGACACCGGGCTGAACGGCGATATGCTGGAGGCGCAGGCCTTTGCTTACCTCGCTGTGCGCGTGGCGCGGGGCTTGCCCACGTCCTGCCCGAGCACAACCGGCGTGCGCGCCGCGGTGGGCGGCGGGATTGTGAGCTATCCTGAGGGGTAGGTGGGGGAATGCGGCGAATGTCTGGATGGAGGCCAATGGGACATTCGTTTGAAGTCCTGGGCCGGTTAACAGCCACGTAGCGGCCCGGCCATCGTCAGCCCCTCCCTTGGGCTGGCGATTGGGCTGCTGCTAGCGCGCCGTTCGTTCTGAGGATGAATTTGGCGGGCATAAAGCGCTTCGCAAATACCGTAGGGTCGCCACCCCAGGGGCTGCCGTTGGCCTAAGGCTCGAACGGCAGCTTCGTCCGCTAAGCAGACATAGCCACTGCTTGATCTGCTTTTCTCACGCCGAACAGCTGGCCCCGCCGAGCACGCAGAATTTGGCGCAATGGGGGTGGTTGAGTTGCACGGGGCGGCTGGCCTCGGCCAATGTCTCGCCAAGCTCGAAGGCGGCGTCATAGGCCAGAAGTGTGCAGGCGAGCACGGCGGGGGCGGCGGCGCCTTTGCGTTTGACGACCATGCGCGAGGAGGCGCACATCACGTCATCGGGCGATTTGCCCAAGATTCCCCAGCAGTCTGTGGTGATTTCGGGGACTTCGACGCTCATATCCATCTCGGGAAAAAGAACTGTTTTGCCAGTGTCTTGCGCGTCGATCTTGAAGTTATGTTCGGCGTAAAGGCGGGCATAGCCCGCGCGGGCCTCGGCTTCGCTTTCGTGAAAGGCAATGCGGCCTGCAACGGCCATTTGAAGCCCGTGATCGCGCAGCCAGATCATGCCCTCAAGGGTGCGCGCGAAGGCGTCTTTGCCGCGTTCGGCATCATGCAGCTTGGGGGACCAGTGATCAACGGAGATGCGCAGCGTGATCTTGTTGGCAAAGCGCGCGGCGAGCTTGAGCAGCCCTGCCTGAACAGGTTTTCGCATCAGCGGGCGCATGGCATTGGTCAGCACAAGAACCTCAAAGCCGGCCTCAAGCGCGGCTTCCATCATGCCGGTCATCTCGGGATTCATGAAGGGCTCGCCGCCTGTGAAGGCGATTTCGCGGATCGGCCAGCCCAACGTGGCGATTTCATCAAGATAAGGCTCCATTTCGGCGCGGGTCAGATAGACCAGCGCGTCATTGGTGGGCGAGCTTTCGATATAGCAGTTGGCGCAGGTGATGTTGCAGAGCGTGCCGGTGTTGAACCAAAGGGTTTCGGGCCGGGTGAGGGCGACAGAGGCGCGGGCCTCGCCCTTGGCTGTGAGAAGCGGGTCTTGGAATTTGCCGAGGTTGGCGGGCTTTGCAAAATCTTCCATGGCACCTTACATTTTTTGTGTGTTTTCCTTGGCTAAACCAAACAGAGCGGGCAAAAAAGGCCCGATCAGGCTTTGCACGCCATTGTGAACGCGAGTAAGCCTGTTATCCTTTGCCCAGCAATAACTCACAAGGCTGTCTTATGGTTTCCCGCGTCATTCCTGTTGATGATTTTGATTTGATGATCTTTGGCGCAACCGGAGATCTGGCACGCCGCAAAATCCTGCCGAGCCTGTTTCGCCGGTTTCATGCCGGGCAGATGCCCGATGCGGCGCGGGTGATTGGCGCGGCGCGCTCGGAGCATGACGAGGCGAGCTTTCGGGCGTTTGTTTTGGAGGCTTTGCAGGAGTTTGCCCGCGTGAAGGGGGCCTCTGTTGCGGATTATCAGGCCTTTGTGGCGCGGCTTGATTATGTCACGCTGGATGCGCGCGGCGCAGAGGGCTGGGAGGCGCTCAAGGCGCTCTGTGCGCGCGATGTGACGCGGGCGTTTTACTTTTCGGTCGGGCCGAGCCTGTTTGAAGACCTTGCCGAGCGGCTGCATCAACACGGGCTGGCGGGGGCCGAGGCGCGTATTGTTGTGGAGAAGCCTTTTGGCCGTGATCTGGCGAGCGCCAAGGCGCTCAATGCGGCTTTGGCCAAGCATTTTGACGAAAGCCAGATTTACCGGATCGACCATTACCTTGGCAAGGAAACGGTGCAGAATCTGATGGCTGTGCGCTTTGGCAATATGCTGTTTGGGCCGCTCTGGAACAGCCAGTATATCGACCACATCCAGATCACCGTAGCGGAAACCGTCGGGGTTGCGGGGCGGGGGGAATACTATGACCGCGCCGGGGCGATGCGCGATATGGTGCAGAACCATCTGATGCAGCTTTTGTGCCTGATTGCGATGGAGCCGCCTGCGCGGTTTGAGCCTGCGGCGGTGCGCGATGAGAAGCTCAAGGTGATCCGCGCGCTCGAGCCTGTCGGCCCGACAGACTATGTGCGCGGGCAGTATAACGCGGATGAGACGCGCGCGAGCTATTTTGACGATGTGGGCCATCAGGACAGCACCACGGAGAGCTTTATCGCGTTGAAGGCGCATATCTCGAACTGGCGGTGGGCGGGCACGCCGTTTTATCTGCGCACCGGCAAGCGGCTCAAGGCGCGGGCGAGCGAAATCGCCGTTGTGTTCAAGGACACGCCGCATAGTATTTTTGGAGACGAAGCGGGGCGGCACCGCAATATTCTGAGCATTCGCTTGCAGCCCAATGAGGGGATCGAGCTGGGCGTGACGATCAAGGAGCCTGGCCCCGGCGGAATGCGGCTGATTGACGTGCCGTTGGATATGAGCTTTGCCGAGGCGCTTGGGCCGGACGGCGAGGACGTTCCGGACGCTTATGAGCGGCTGATTATGGATGTGATCCGGGGCAACCAGACGCTCTTTATGCGCGACGATGAGGTCGAGGCGGCCTGGCGCTGGACCGATCCTATTGTTGCGGGCTGGGAAGCGCGCGGGGAGGCTGCTTTGCTCTATGAAATGGACACGGCCGGGCCGGATGATGCGCTGATGTTGATGCATCGTGACGGGCGGCGCTGGAGGGAGATTAGGGAATGATTTTAGAGACTTATCCTGACGATGATTTGCTCTTTATGGGCGTGGCAAACCGATTGGCGGGGGCGCTGAAGACGGTGCTTTTGCATGAGGAGCGCGCGAGTTTTGTGGTTCCGGGGGGGAGCACGCCGGGGCCGATTTTTGATGCGCTGTGTGCGGCAGATCTGGATTGGTCGCGGGTGGATGTGATGTTGTCGGACGAGCGCTGGCGGCCCGAGGTGCACGTGCGCTCCAATGCGCGGCTGATCCGCGAGCGGCTGTTGCAGGGGCGTGCGGCGGCGGCTGTGTTTCATCCGTTTTATACAGGGGCGGCGCGGCCTGAGGAGACTTTGGCCGAGGTGGAGAGCACGATTTTGCCCTGTTTGCCGATCTCTGTTTTGCTGCTTGGGATGGGGGCGGATATGCACACGGCCTCGCTTTTTCCGCGGGCAAAGGGGCTTGATTTGGCGCTGTCTCTGCAGACACCGGCGCTTTTGGCGCCGATCGAGGCCGAGGGCGAGCCTGAGGTGCGTGTGACACTGACGGCCAATGTGCTGAACGGGGCTTTGAGCAAGCATCTGGTCATCATCGGCGCCGAGAAGCGCGCAGCGCTCGAGCGTGCAGCGACGCTGCCGCCCGAAAAAGCGCCGGTCAATGCGATCCTTGAAGGCACCACTGTGCATTGGGCGCCATGACAGCGGCGCTGGTTGCGGCCGAGTGGGCGCGGGTTTTTACGCTGGGCAAGGCGCGGGGCCGGATCAAGGCGCTGTTTGAGGCCGACGGGGCGCGCGCGGCGCGGATGAGCCGCCAGGCCTGCGGGATGCTGTATGATTTTTCCAAAACGAGCCTGACAGAGCAGAGCCTTGCCGCGCTTCTGGAGTTGGCCGAGGCGGCCGGCGTGGCGTCTGCGCGGGCGGCGCTGTTTGCGGGCGAAAAGATCAACACGAGCGAGGGGCGCGCTGTTTTGCACCCTGCGCTGCGGGCGGGGCCTCGGGCTGTGATCGAGCTGGATGGCGCGGATGTGATGCCAAAGGTGCGCGCCACGCTGTCGCGGATGGCGGCCTTTGCCCGTGAGGTGCGCGCGGGGGCGATCACCGATGTGGTGAATATCGGGATTGGCGGCTCCGATCTTGGGCCAATGATGGCTTCTGAGGCGCTTTCGCCTTATTGCGACGGGCCGCGGCTGCATTTTGTCTCCAATATTGACGGGGCGCATATTCATGATGTTCTCAAGGGGCTGAGCGCGGCGACAACGCTTGTTCTGGTGGCCTCCAAGACCTTTACCACCATCGAAACCATGACCAATGCGGCGACGGCGCGGCGCTGGATGGTGGCGCGCGGGGCCGACCCTGCGGCGCAGTTTGTCGCGATTTCCAGTGCGCTCGAGACGGCCGCCGCCTTTGGCATTCCGGCCGAGCGGGTGTTTGGCTTTGAAGACTGGGTGGGGGGGCGCTATTCGGTCTGGGGACCGGTCGGGTTGAGCCTTATGCTGGGGGTCGGACCTGAGAATTTTGCGGCGTTTCTGGAGGGGGCGCGCGAGATGGACACCCATTTTGCGCAGGCCGCTCTGGCAGACAACCTGCCTGTGCTCCATGCGCTTGTCGGGCTGTGGCATCATCAGGTGTGTGGCTATAAAACCCGCGCGATTCTGCCCTATGATCAAAGGCTTGCGCGGCTGCCGGCCTATTTGCAGCAGCTTGAAATGGAGAGCAACGGCAAGCGCGTGAGCCGGACCGGCGCGGCGCTGTCCTTTGGGTCGGGGCCGGTTGTCTGGGGGGCGCCGGGCACCAACGGGCAGCACGCGTTTTTCCAGCTTCTCCACCAAGGCACGCAGATTGTTCCGGCGGAGTTTCTGATTGCGATGCGGGGGCATGAACCGGAGCTGGCCCATCACCATGCGCTCTTGGTGGCGAATTGTCTGGCGCAGTCGCAGGCTTTGATGCTGGGGCGCGATCATGCCGAGGCGCACCGTGTTTTTGAGGGCGACCGGCCTTCTGTCACCCTCGCCTATGACAGGCTGACGCCGAAGATGCTCGGGCGGATTGTGGCGCTTTATGAGCACCGTGTGTTCGTTGAGGGGGTGATCCTCGGGATCAACTCGTTTGACCAGTTCGGGGTCGAGCTTGGCAAGGAGCTGGCGACGGCCTTGCAGCCTGTGCTGGCGGGGGCTGAGGCGGATCTTGACAGCTCAACCGCGCAGCTTGTGGCGCTGTATCGCGCGCATCAGCCCTAAAGGTCAAGCTCAAGCCAGACCGGTACATGATCGGAGGGCTTTTCGCGGCCCCGCAGCTCGGCTTGAATGTCGCATTTGACCATGAGGTCGGCACATTCGGGGCTGAGCAGGAAATGGTCGATGCGGATGCCGTTGTTGCGCTGCCATGCGCCGGCTTGATAATCCCAGAAGGAGTAATGGCCGCCACCTTGGGTTTGGGCGCGGAAGGCTTCTGTGAGGCCAAGGGCAAGCAGGCGGCGAAAGGCCTCGCGGCTTTGGGGCAGGGCGAGAGCGTCTTCGCGCCAGCTTTCGGGCGTGGCGGCGTCTTCGTCCTGGGGGATGACGTTGTAATCACCGGCCATAAAAAACGGCTCTTCCAGAGCGAGCAGCTCTTCGGCGCGTTTGTGCAGCCGCGCCATCCAAGCCAGTTTGTAATCATATTTCGGGCCGGGGACGGGGTTGCCATTGGGCAGATAGAGGCCGCAGATGCGCAGGGCTGTCTTGCCGATCACTGTGGCTTCGATGTAGCGGGCCTGTTCGTCCTCAGAATCGCCGGCGAGGCCGCGGGTGATGTCCTCAAGGGGCAGTTTGGACAGTAGGGCGACGCCGTTGAAGGACTTTTGGCCATGGGTTTCGACCTGATAGCCGAGCGCCTCGATGGCCTCGCGAGGGAAGGCCTCATCCACAGATTTGATCTCTTGGAGGATGGCCACATCGGGGGCGTCTTCTTTGAGCCATGTCAGAAGCGTGTCGATGCGGGCTTTGACGCCGTTGATGTTGAAGGTCGCGAATTTCATGGGCCTGCCTGCTCTTGTGATGGGCTAGGTGTAGCCGAAGAATCACGCCACCGCCAGAGCTTCGGCTTTGCAAAAAATGGCCCGGGGTCGGGGCGCCTTTCGTGGAGGTGGCGTTGGTGGTAATGTGGATATCTGACCCGAAATTCGAAAAAGAGGACGAAAAAACAATAGGTTGTGGCACATTCTGAAATACAACTTTAGGGAGAATAATATATCTTGAAATGCAACCTAAGGTAGTTAATCATGAAGCCACGACAACCTGGAGGGAACCAAATGTCTGCACTTCGTAAAACACTCACACTGCACTCTGACGTCATTGGCACGAGCCTCTTTGACGGAGCGGGAACCGAAATGACGATCTGTTGTTCTGAGCCGCGCGGCACAGATATGACATCGGGCGAGGCGACCGGCACCTATATCTGCTGCTCTGAGCCGTCCGGCTCTGACGCTGTGGCGGGTGAGGCGACGGGCGCTTATATTTGCTGCTCAGAGCCATCCGGCTCGGACGCTTTGACGGGCGAGGCAGTTGCGCTTTTTATCTGCTGTTCTGAAGACTGAGTCTGCTTGCCCGGGCCTTCGGGCTTGGGCCTTCTGCGGGGGGCTGGGCCTCCCGCTGACCTTTGAGAGACAGAGTGAGGCGCGCTGATGGGTACTGTTATTCAATTTGATTTTGCAAAGCCTGTTGTGTCGCACGACAGCCAGCAAACCGCGCTGGCGCAGTGTTTTGCCCACCATCGCCGGATCGGGGATGATGTGTTCTGGCTCAAGGAAAACGCCGAGTTTCTGAGCATTCATGCCACTGCGGGCCAAAAGCTCGGGGCGCAGGCTTTGAGCGCCTATGAAGCGTTTTATGAAGATGTGGAAAACCGGCTGCGGTTTTTCCCGCAATACTATCGGTTTTTGCTGTCGATCACGCTTGATCTTGAGGCGCTCGGCTTTGAGGGCGAGACGGGGGCGGCGCTCTGTGAATTTGCGCATGAGGCGCGGCTTGTTGATGCAGAGCTGAGTGATTTGCAACGCGCCGAGGCCGCGCGGCTTTTGGCGCGCGGCGGGATCGGCACGCCCGATCTGGAAGGGGCTTTGGGCGCGCGGCTGCGCCGGTTTATCTCTCATAGCGCGACCTTTTCGCTGCCCAATAAAAAGGCCGCCTATGAGCTGACCCATATTGTGTTTTATCTGAGCGAATATGGCCGCCGCGACCCCGAGATCGGGGCTGATGCGGTGCGCAGTCTGATGTTTGCGGGCACGCTTGCGCTGATTGATGAAAACGCCGATTTGCTGGCCGAGGTCTGTCTTGCCCTGCGCGCGGCCCGCCAGCCTGTTCCGCAGGCGTGGGAAGCATGGGTGCGCGCCGTTGGTCTTGGCTTTGAGGTGCAGCCGCAGGCCAGTGCGCCGATTGATGACTATCACGAATATCTGACCTGCAACTGGCTTGCGATGGTGTCGGGCGAGGCAAGCTTTGTGCAGGTCCTGACGCCGGAGCGGATGATTTTTCGCAAGTCACACGGGCATCACGGCGTTTTGCGGGCGGTGTCGGAGCATCTGTATCAATTGGCAGATCGCCGCAATGAAGACTGGCAGGCAATGCGGCGCGATCTGGAAGGCCGGCTGGCACAGGGCGCTTATGCGCATCTCTTGTCAGCGGAAGCGGCTTATCCGGAGTTTGACCGGTTTTTTGCCCATTTCGCCCGCGCGCGGGGGTAGGGCCTGTTTACATCGAGAAGGACACGCCACAGCCGCAGGAGCTTGAGGCGTTGGGATTTTCGATGACAAAGCGCGCGCCGATCAGCTCTTGGACATAGTCGATTTTGGCCCCCGTCAGGAAAGGTTGGCTGACTTCGTCGATCACGACTTTTTCGCCCGCGCCCTCAAGCACGAGGTCATCTGCGGCCGGCTCGTCAAGTTTTATCTCGTATTGAAAGCCCGAACAGCCCCCGCCTTCGACAGCCACGCGCAGGGCTTTGCCGGCTTTGCTGGCGCCGATCAGGGCGAGCTGTTCAAAGGCTTGGGGCGTGACAGAGGGCGGCACAAACATCTGCTCTGATCCTTACGGGCTGGCGGGTTTACCTAATGGTGTGATGCAATATATATGGGGCGAAACCAGCGGCGGCAAGGATGAGACGTGATGCAATTTGAGATGGCTCCCTTTGCCAGCCGACCAGAGGACACGCGCGGACGGCTCTATCCGGAGAGCGAGAGCGTCTTTCGCAGCTGTTTTCAACGCGATCGCGACAGGATCATCCATTCCAGCGCCTTTCGACGGCTCAAGCACAAGACCCAGGTTTTTCTGGAGCATGAGGGCGATTATTACCGCACGCGGCTGACCCATTCGATCGAGGTGGCGCAGGTGGCGCGCACGATCTGCGGCGCGCTCGGGCTGAATTCGGAGCTGACCGAGGCGGTCGCGCTGGCGCATGATTTGGGGCATACGCCCTTTGGCCACACCGGCGAGGACGCGCTTGATGCTTTGATGCAGCCCTATGGCGGGTTTGACCACAATGCACAGGCGATCCGGATTGTGACATCGCTTGAGCGCCATTATGCCGAGTGGGACGGGCTGAACCTGACATGGGAGTGCCTTGAGGGCATCGCAAAGCACAACGGGCCGGTGCGGGCGCCCCAGCCCTACGCTTTGGCCGGGTATAACGCGGCGCATGACCTTGAGCTTGGCACCCATGCCAGCGCCGAAGCGCAGGTTGCGGCGCTGGCCGATGACATTGCCTATAATCACCATGATATCCACGACGGGCTGCGCGCGGGTCTGTTTGAGGTCGAAGACCTGCTTGACCTGCCGATTGTCGGGGCGTGTTTTGCGGCGGTGGATGCGCGCTATCCGGCGCTGGAGCCGGCGCGGCGCCAGCATGAGGCGCTGCGGCGCTTCTTTGGCGTTCTGGTGGAGGATGTGATTGCGACGAGCCGCGAGATTGCGGCGCAGATTGCGCCCCTAAGCGCGACCGATGTGCGCCTCGCGGGGCGGCCTCTGGTGCAGTTTTCGCCAGCGCTTTGGGCCGATCTGAAGCGGGTGCGTGCGTTTTTGTTTGAACGGATGTATCGCGCCCCCTCGGTTGTGAAGATGCGGGCGCGGGCCTCTTTGATTGTGGAGGGGTTGTTTGAAGGCTATCTCGCAACGCCCGAGCTGTTGCCAGAAGAGTGGCATGAGGCGCTCAACGAGGCTTTGGGAGACCGCACCGCGACGGCGCGGATTGTCTCTGATTACCTGAGTGGCATGACCGACCGGTTTGCCACTCAGGCGTATCAACGCGTGGTCGGGGCTTTGCCCGACTGAGGCTTAGAAGGGGATTTCGTCGTCGAAATCGGAGTTGTTGCCCATTTGCTGTGGCTCTGAGGGGCCGCCGAAGCGATCGTCCTGACCGCCGCCATAGCTGCCGCCGCCCATGGACCCGCCGCCGCCGTTTCCGGCGCCTTCGCCGCGGCCATCCAGCATGGTCAACACGCCGTCATAGCCTTGCAGGACGACTTCTGTGCTGTAGCGGTCGGCGCCTGACTGGTCCTGCCATTTGCGGGTTTGCAGCTTGCCTTCGACATAGACTTTGGAGCCTTTGCGCAGGTATTGCTCGGCGATACGCACAAGACCTTCCTGAAAAATCGCAACCGAGTGCCATTCTGTCTTTTCGCGGCGCTCGCCTGTGGCCTTGTCTTTCCAAGTCTCTGATGTGGCGATGCGCAGGTTGCACACTTTGCCACCGTTCTGGAAGGTGCGCACTTCCGGGTCGCGTCCCAAGTTGCCGATGAGAATGACCTTGTTTACTGAACCTGCCATGATGCGCCTTTCTGAGAATCTATCTGGTGTTTGACAGAGCTTACACCACCACGGCGGGGTTAATGAAAGCATAAAACTTGAGATAAATGAGCG
>JAHBAN010000051.1 GCA_018500075.1 Flavobacteriia bacterium
CGGCGCTGTCTTCGAGAAAGTGGATCTCGCGGCCACGGTCTGTATGCGGGCTGGCGGCGTCTTGCACCACGGCTGTGACAGGGGCCTGACGCATATAGATATCGTCTTTGCCGGCGCGCCCCATCGAGCGCAGAATATCGCGGCAGCGGTCGGTTTGCTCTACGATCAGCTGCATATCTTCGCGCAAGTCGCTGCCTTCGGGAAATTCGTCAAGCAGCTCGACGCTTGTGAGCTTGATTGTGGCGAGAGGGGTGCCCAACTCATGGGCGGCGGCCGCGACCACCCCGCCGAGGTCTGTGAGCTTTTGCTCGCGGGACAGCGCGAGCTGCGCCGCCTGAAACGCCTCGGACATGGCATTGGCGTCGAGCGCGATCCGGCGCACATAGACGCCGAGAAAGGTAACGGCGATTATGACGGCGGCCCATGTGCCGAAGACAAAGATCTCCGGAATGCGCAGGATATAGCCCTGATCGGTGCGCAAAGGATAATAAGACTGGGTGAGGCCCGAGGCGATCAGCACGGTGATCAGCCCCAAAGTGATTGTGCTTTTGGTCGAGAGGACAGCCGCAGAAACGGCGACCGGCCCGACGATCAGAACCGAGAAGGGATTGTTCAGCCCGCCGGCAAGAAAGAGCAGCGCGCCGAGCTGCAACAGATCGAACAGGACCATAAAGAAGTTTTCCCGCTCCGAGAGGCGGCGATTTTCGGGAAAGACAAACATGGCAATCAGATTGGCCAGAACCGACGCGCCGATCACGAGATAGAACAGGCCCACTTCAAGGCGAAGATTGTAATAGCGCTCGGCCACAAAGAGCGCAGCAAGCTGGCCAAACACGGCGGCCCATCTGAGCCAAATGATGGTGCGCAGGCGAATGTAGCTGCCACGGCGCAAACCCTCGGGGAGGGGGTAGGCCTGAGAGTTGTGAGGCGTATTGTCCGATTGCATTTTTTGACTGTGAGCCTAAATGGAGAACCAAGGCGCAATCATGCAAAGTATGAAGTGAAAAAGGAAGACTAATGTCACGGAATTTAGCGATTGGAGCAGCCGCAGCGGCCGGAGCGCTCCTGCTTGGAACCTTTGGATACACATATTTTGCGGGCGGATCGGACGACGCATTTGCGGAGTGCCGTGTCGGGGCTGTTGCGGGTGGGACATCTGCCATTGGCGGGCCGTTCGAGCTTGTGGACGAGACCGGCAAGACCGTGACGGACAAAGACGTGATCACCAAGCCGACGCTGCTTTACTTTGGCTATACCTTCTGCCCCGATGTGTGCCCGCTGGACAGCGCGCGCAATGGCGAGGCGGCGGTGCTGCTTCAAGAGCGCGGATATGACGTGGGCACAGCGTTTATCTCTATCGACCCCGAGCGCGACACGCCTGAGTCTCTGGCTGAATTTACCGATGTGATGCACCCCGAGATGCTCGGGCTGACGGGCAGTGTGGAACAGGTGAAAGCCGCCAGCATGGCCTATCGCACCTATTTCAAGAAGCAGGAGCCTGAAGAGGGCGACGAATTCTATCTCGTGGATCACTCGACCTTTACCTATCTTGTCACGCCCGAGCAGGGCTTTTTGGACTTTTTCAAGCGTGACGAAAGCCCCGAGAAGATGGCCGATCGGGTGCAATGCTTTGTGGATAAGCTCTGACAGGGTGGCGGCATTGTTTGACGGGGCGCAAGGGGCAAGCTAAGACTTGTCTCAGCGCTAATGGGGGAGTGTTGCCACGTGTCTGAAGAGCCTCTGGATATCGGGGACGACAAATCCCTTTTGCTTGTTGATGATGACGAGCCGTTTTTGCGGCGCTTGGCCAAAGCCATGGAAAAGCGCGGATTTGATGTTGAGACAGCCGGATCTGTTGTGGCTGGCAAGGCGATTGCGACGGCCCGCCCGCCGGCCTATGCGGTCTGTGATTTGCGGCTCGAGGACGGCAACGGCCTCGATGTTGTGGAAGTGATCCGCGAGAAGCGCCCGGACAGCCGCGTTGTTGTGCTTACGGGATATGGGGCGATTGCGACGGCTGTTGCGGCTGTCAAGATCGGCGCGACGGATTATCTGAGCAAGCCTGCCGATGCGCGCGATATCACGAACGCGCTTCTGGCCAATGGCGGAGAGCTGCCGCCGCCGCCCGAAAACCCTATGTCTGCGGACCGTGTGCGCTGGGAGCATATCCAGCGTGTTTATGAGTTGTGTGACCGTAATGTGAGCGAAACAGCGCGCCGGCTGAATATGCACCGCCGCACGCTTCAGCGCATTCTGGCCAAGCGCAGCCCCAAATAAGTGAGCCGCGCGCCGACAGACCCCCCAAGCCCCAGCGGCGGGTGGTCCCAGTCTGTGCGCACCTATGAGGGGGCGCGTGTTGTGCCGCCGTGCGGGCGCGACGGGCGCATTCTTTACACCGGTGTTTTTGACCGGGAGGGGGCGCTTTTGCCTATGGCCGCGACATGGCGGCGGGACGCGCTGATCACCTTGGCGCCCGACTGGCCCGAAACCGCCGGGGCGCGGCTTGCGGGTCAGTGGCTTTGGGGCGGGGTGCTTTACCATCATTTCGGACATTTCCAGATGCAGAGCCTCGCGCGGCTTTGGGCGATGCGCCGGTATCGCGACGAGATTGCGGGGGTTGTTTTTGTCACGCCGGGGCAGGCCGAGCTGCTGCCTTTTGCGCGCGACTATCTGCGCCTTTTGATCGGGGATGTGCCTGTGCGCGTTCTGACGGATGTCACCGATGTGGAGAGGCTTGTTGTGCCGGGGCAGGGGTTTGGACTTGGCAAGATAGCCTCTGGCACGCGGGTTTTCCGGCGGTTTGTGGCGGCAGAATTTGCCCGCGAGATTGCCGCCGAGGGGCCACAAGACCTGTTTGTCTCGCGCTCGCGGCAGTCTTTGGACAAGGGCGGCTTTGTGGGGGAAGAGCTTCTGGACGCGCGGATGGCGGCGGCGGGCTATACTGTCTTCTGGCCCGAGGAACACGGGCTGCAAGAACAGATTGCCCGCTATAAGGCGGCGCGGCGTATTGTGGCGCTGGACGGCTCGGCGCTTCATCTGGTTGCGATGGTGGCGCGGGGCGAGCAGAAAGCGGCTGTTATCCTGCGCCGCGAGCGGGTGGCGAGCCGCTCGCTGCGGCGGCATATGGCGGCGTTTATGGGCGCAAAGCCGCTCACGATCAACGCGCTGCGTGACGGCTCTGAAGTGAGCTTTGGCAAAAAACGCGCGATCAGTGCGCTTGACTTTGAGGCAATCGGGCGGCTTCTGAAGCGGCACGGGTTTATCAAGCGCAGCCTTGACTGGGGGCCGCTCACGCAGGCCGAGCTTGATGTGATCAGCGCAAATCATAGCGCATGAAGAGGCGCTCCGGCGTGCGGCGGTAAGGCTCGAACCCGCGGGATTTGTAGTAGATCAACCCGCCTTCATTTTGCAAAAGCACCGTGGCGTTGACCCAGCGATAGCCAAGCGCGCAGGCCGCCTTGCGGCTGTGCTCAAACAGCGCGGAGCCGATGCCAAGCTGGGTTTTGCCGCTGCGGGTGAATGTGGCGATGTTGCAGGTGTCGGATGGCAGCTTAGCGTGTGGCTCGATCGACTGGAGGCCAAGCGCGGTGCCGCTGTCATCTTCGGCCATGAAAACGGCGCTTTGGGCCGGGTTAGAGCCTATCCAGTTGCTCATTTCGCTGCGCGACAGCGGCTCTGTCATGGCGGTCGTGCCGCCTGTGGCGATGATTGCGTTGAGCAGATCGGCGAGGGCGCGGGCATCGGCCTTTGTGGCGCGGCGCAGGTGCATTATCCGATCTCGGCGAGCAGCGCCTTGTGGCGCGCTGTGAAGGCCTCGCGGACCTGAAGGGGCGGGCGCAGGGAAATGCTGTGGCCCTGAAGAACAGAAGGATCAGCCTTGCCAAAAAGCCTGTCGGATTCAGCCACCGAAAAGCCCGCGATCTCTGTGGCCTCGAGCCAGGCCGAAAGCGTGTCGGCTTTCTTGATTTGCGTTTTGATCAGGGTGGGGGTTTTGGCGGGCAGGCCGAAGCGGATATGGATGGCGGCTGTCAGGCGCTCGTCAAGCTCCTCATAGCCCGGACCCACCGCGTTTTTCACCGGGGAGATCATATCGCCGATGACATATTCGGGCGCATCATGCAGCAGGGCGGCGAGCCGCCATTTTGGCTCGGTCGAGGGCACGAGCCGGCCGAACAGCGCCTCGACAAGCAACGAATGCTCGGCGACGGAATAGGCGTAGTCGCCCTTGGTCTGGCCATTCCAGCGGGCGACAAAGGCAAGGCCGTGGGCGATATCCTCGATTTCGATATCCATGGGTGTCGGATCGAGCAGATCAAGCCTGCGACCCGAGAGCATACGCTGCCACGCGCGGGCTTGTTTTGGTTTTGATTTTGCCATTATTCGGCCCCCTTGACTGACTGCGCCCTTTTCTTGCCACATTTAAATCCTATTGTAAGGATGTGGTCGGGAAAAACTGACCCAAAGGGCCAATCAATAGGCCCGATTTTGAGAGTAGCATCGAGGAGCTTGATATGATCGAGCGATTTTACACACGGCGTATGTTTGCGCTGTTTCTGGGCTGTGCAGCGGTCCTGACCTCCCTTCCGGCTTATGCAGACGAAAGCTGCACCATACGCGAGCGTATGGTAGAGCGGCTGCAAGACACTTTTCACGAAAACCTTGCGGGTGGCGGGCTTCATGGCACGGCCGCTGTTGTGGAAGTCTGGGCCTCTGCAGAGACAGGCACGTTTACTGTGATCAGCACAGACACAGCCGGGCAGTCCTGTATTCTGGCAACCGGAACCCATTGGCAGGGCGTGTCGCGCGTGACAAAGGCCTCCGGCGTTTAAGTATGGCGCGGGCGCTTGATTGCGCTTGAACAGATAAGGTGATAACTGCCAGCCAAATTGGCTTATTATAGGTATCACCATGTCAACCGATTACATTGTACGAGACATTGCGCTTGCGGATTTTGGCCGCAAGGAGCTTGATATTGCGGAAACAGAAATGCCGGGTCTGATGGCTTGCCGTCAGGAATTTGGCGAAGACAAGCCGCTCAAGGGCGCGCGCATTGTTGGCTCGCTCCACATGACGATCCAGACCGCTGTATTGATCGAAACACTGGTCGAGCTTGGCGCGGATGTGCGCTGGGCGTCTTGCAATATTTTCTCAACTCAGGACCACGCTGCGGCGGCGATTGCGAAGGCGGGTGTGCCTGTGTTTGCGATCAAGGGTCAGTCGCTTGAGGAGCACTGGGACTATCTTGATAAATCCTTCATGTTCCCCGAGGGCGCGAATATGATCCTTGATGATGGCGGCGACGCGACGCTTTATGTCTTGCTTGGTGCGCGCATGGAAGCGGGCGAAGATGTGCTGGCTGTGCCCACATCGGAAGAGGAAGAAGTCATCAAGGCGCAAATCAAGAAGCGCATGGCCCAATCCCCCGGCTGGTTTGCCAAGACGCGTGACGCGATCCTCGGTGTGTCTGAAGAGACAACAACCGGCGTTCACCGCCTTTATGATCTGCACAAGAAGGGCCAGCTTCCTTTCCCTGCGATCAACGTAAACGACTCTGTGACCAAGTCAAAGTTTGACAACAAATACGGCTGTAAAGAGAGCCTTGTGGACGGTATCCGCCGCGCCACCGACACGATGATGGCCGGGAAAGTGGCGGTTGTTATGGGTTATGGCGATGTTGGCAAAGGCTCGGCGGCCAGCCTGAGCGGCGCTGGTGCGCGTGTGATTGTGACCGAAGTTGATCCGATCTGTGCGCTTCAAGCTGCCATGGACGGCTATCAGGTGACGACATTGGAAGATGTTGTGGCCACTGCTGACATCTTTGTGACCACCACAGGCAACAAAGACGTGATCCGCATCGAGCATATGCGCGAGATGAAGGATATGGCGATTGTCGGGAACATCGGCCACTTTGACAACGAGATTCAGGTTGCCAGCCTGAAGAACCACAAGTGGACCAATATCAAAGAGCAGGTCGATATGATCGAGATGCCGAATGGCAACCGCTTGATCCTGCTCTCCGAGGGC
>JAHBAN010000074.1 GCA_018500075.1 Flavobacteriia bacterium
CCGCGATATCGCGGCGGCTGAAGCGGCCCTCAACCAAGCACGGCAAATGATGGTGAGCGCAGAGTATGATCTGATCGTGCTCGACGAGATCAATATTTCGCTGCGTTACGACCAGATCGCTGTTGAGCCGGTGATTGCGGCGCTTGAGGCGCGCAGCCCGAGGACCGGTGTGATCCTGACGGGACGGAACGCACCACAGGAGATTGTGGAGTATGCCGATCTGGTGACTGTGATGGAGGAGGTCAAGCACCCCTACAAAGCGGGCATCAAGGCGCAGCGCGGGGTTGATTTTTAGGGATCGAATTGCGCTATGCGCAATCCGACCGAGGCGGGGGCTAGCCCCCACACCCCCAGGATATTTTCAGAAAGAAAAAGAACTGGGGGTGCGAGCGGCTCGTGGCTTAACTGCGCACGAGTGTGTCGTAGGCCTCGGCGATTTCGCGGGTGAGGGCGCCGACCTCGAAGGTATAGTCGCCGATCTGGCCCACCGGTGTGACCTCGGCGGCGGAGCCTGTGAGCCAGCATTGTTCGAAATCGGCCAGCTCTTCGGGCATGATATGGCGGACGTGGACCTTGATGCCACGGTCTTCCAGCATCTTGATGACGGTCTGGCGGGTCAGGCCGTTGAGAATTGCATCCGGGTCGGGGGTATGGACCTCGCCGTCTTTGACAAAGAAGATATTGGCACCGGTTGCCTCGGCCACATAGCCGCGATAATCGAGGAAGAGCGCATCGGAGCAGCCCTTGGCCTCGGCGGCGTGTTTGGACATGGTGCAGATCATATAGAGGCCTGCGGCTTTGGCCGCGGTCGGGATGGTTTCGGGGGAGGGGCGCTTCCATTTGGCGATATCGAGTTTGGCGCCCTGAAACTTGGCATCGCCGTAGTAGCTGCCCCATTCCCAAGCGACCACGGCCATGCGCACGGGGTTGCGCGCGGCGGAGACGCCCATATCTTCGCCCGCACCACGCCAAGCGACAACCCGCACATAGGCGTCTGTCAGCCCGTTGGCCTCAAGCACGGCCTGTTTGGCGGCTTCGATTTCATCAACCGTATAGGGGATTTCCATATCCATCAGCGCGCCGGATTTGTGCAGGCGCTCGGAGTGTTTGCGCGAGAGGAAGATCTTGCCGCCATAGCAGCGCTCGCCTTCAAAGACCGAGCTGGCATAGTGCAACGCGTGGGTCAGAATATGGACATTTGCATCGCGCCAGTCCACCAGTTTGCCGTCCATCCAGATTTTGCCGTCACGATCATCATAGCCTGACATTTTGGTCTCCTCCACGTGTCAGTTTAAGAATGTTGCGCAAAAAACGTCCGAAGTGGACATAAAGTTGCGCAAAAACTGAGAATCGCTACCATTCGTGCCTTGGAATGTCAACAAAGCTGACATAAAATCGGAGGACCAAGCGAAAGAGGCGATCATGAGTGAACCGATCAGTGGCGAAGGCTTGTTGTTTTTGACAGATGAGCAATTGCAACAGGGCATTGAGGGGATGTTTTTTGCATACCGCGGATTTACCGCCGACCCGGACCGTATTTTGGAAGAATTGAACCGCGATCGGGACCAGAATTATGGCCGTGCGCATCATCGGGCTGTGCATTTTGTGGCGCGTGCGCCGGGCACCACTGTGAAAAATTTGCTTGAAATACTTGGGGTTACCAAGCAGTCACTCAACCGTGTCTTGCGCACATTGATGGAGGATGGCCTTGTGGTGAGCAAGGTGGGCGGAAGCGACCGCCGCGAACGCCATCTGTTTTTGACCGAAGCGGGGCAGGCGCTTGAGCGGCAGTTGTCTGAGGTTCAGCGGGCGCGAATGCGCGACGCCTATCGCGCGGCCGGGCCTGAGGCGGTGCGCGGCTTTCGCCAGGTGCTGGAGGCGATGATGGACAAAGAGATGGGCCGCAAATACGGCGCCTTGAGGGATAAAGCCGAGGGATAAGACGGAATGAGTGATGTCGATGCGCACCTTCTGATTGTCGATGACGACGAACGAATCCGGATGCTGTTGCAGAAGTTTTTGATGCGGGCGGGGTTTCTTGTGTCAGGGGCGCGCGACGCGGCTCATGCGCGGCGGCTTTTGGCGGGGCTTGAGTTTGATCTGATTGTGATGGATGTGATGATGCCGGGGGAGACCGGGATTGATCTCACGCGATCGGTCAGGGAGAGCTCGCAGGTGCCGATTTTGCTTTTGACGGCGCGGGGCGAAACGGAAGACCGGATTGTCGGGCTTGAGGCCGGCGCGGATGACTATCTTGCCAAGCCGTTCGAGCCAAAGGAGCTTTTGCTCAGGATCAACGCTATTTTGCGGCGCGTGCCGGATGTTGTGACGGCGGATCTGCGGCCCAAGGTCTTGGGGCTTGGGGCGTTCAGCTATGATATCGAGCGGGGGGAGCTTTGGCAGGGCGAGGACCCTGTGCGGCTGACGGCGACTGAAAACCAGCTGATGAAAATTTTTTCGGCGACGCTGGGCGAGGCGATCAGCCGTGCGAGGCTTGTGGAGGAGCTGGGCCGGGATCGCGGGCAGGCGCAGGAGCGTGCGATTGATGTGCAGATCACCCGGCTGCGGCGCAAGATTGAACGCGACCCCAAGCAACCGCGCTATTTGCAGACCGTGCGCGGCGCGGGCTATATGATTTCGCCGGATTGAGCGCCAAGGCCGGCGCGCAGGAGACAGCATGGGCTGGCCCCCGCACACAGGAGAAAGCGGGGGCCAGCCCCCGCACCCCCGGGATATTTCTGGAAAGAAAAAGGCGTGAGGGCCTATTGGGAAAACAGAGTGGCGTAGCTGTCGCGTAGGGCTTTTTTCTGGACTTTGCCCATTGTGTTGCGTGGCAGTTCGGGGAGGAAGACGATCTGTTTGGGCTGTTTGAATTTGGCGAGTTTTTCGGCGGCGACGGCTTTGACGGCGTCGGCTGTGAGCGCGGGATCGGAGGCGACAACAATGGCGACGACCGCCTCGCCAAAGTCGGGGTGGGGCGCGCCGATCACGGCGCTTTCCAGCACGCCGTCGATCTCGTCGATCAGGCTTTCCAGCTCTTTGGGGTAGACATTGAAGCCGCCTGTGATGATCAGGTCTTTGCCGCGACCGACGATCGAGACATAGCCGTCGGCGTCGATCTGGCCGAGATCGCCGGTGATAAACCAGCCGTCAGGGCGCAGCTCTTCGGCGGTTTTTTCGGGCATTTGCCAATAGCCTTTGAAGACATTGGGGCCGCGCACCTCGATTGTTCCGATTTCGCCCTGAGGGACCTCGTGGGCGTTGTCCATGATGCGCAGCTCGACGCCGGGCAGGGGCAGACCCACTGTGCCGGGGCGGCGCGCGCCTTCAAGGGGGTTTGATGTGTTCATATTGGTTTCTGTCATGCCGTAGCGTTCAAGGATCGTATGGCCTGTGCGGGCCTGCCATTGGGTGTGGGTGTCGACCAGCATGGGCGCGGAGCCAGACACAAAGAGGCGCATATTGGCGCAGAGCGCGGGTGTCAGGCGGGCATCTTGCAACAGGCGGGTGTAGAACGTCGGAACGCCCATGAGCGATGTGGCTTCGGGCAGGGCGTCTATGATCTGGTCGGGGGAGAAATTCTGCAAGAAGTGTAGGGTTGCGCCGGAGACGAGCGCTATGTTTGTGGCCACAAAAAGCCCGTGGGTGTGAAAGATCGGCAGCGCGTGGATGAGCACATCGTCAGACGTGAAGCGCCAGTGATCTGTCAGGGCGGCGGCGTTGGAGTAGAGATTGTCATGGCTCAACATGGCGCCTTTGGAGCGGCCTGTCGTGCCTGAGGTATAGAGGATCGCGGCAAGATCATCGGGGCCGCGGGCCACGGGGGCGATGCGCGCGTCGGTAAGGGCGGCTGTGAGCGTGCCTTGAGCGGCCTTGTCGAGGGTAAAGACATGGGCGGATTTGGCGAGCGGGGTGATTTCGCCGGCGCGGGCCGGATCGCAGACAACGATTGCCGGCGCGGCATCGGTCAGAAAATAGCTCAATTCACTTGCGGTATAGGCGGTGTTGAGCGGGAGGGAAAACCCGCCCGCCGCGACTGTGGCGAGGGAAAGCTCGAGCGCTGTGAGAGATTTTTCGACCTGAACGGCAACGCGGTCGCCCGGTGTCAGCCCGGCGGCGCAGAGCACAGCGGCGAGGCGCAGCGCGTTTTGAACGGTGTCGCCATAGCTTTGGCCGGATGTCTCAGGGCCGGTGGCAAAGACTTTGTCGGGATGCGCGGCAGCGAAAGCCGTGAGGCGGGAAAAGAGATGGTTTTCTGACATGGTGACCCTCGAAATTGTGGCGTGAGTCTGTGGGTTGGACGGCCGGAGCGCAAGAGAGGAATTGACCTTGGCCGGAGCGCGCGCGATGGTCGCGCCAAAAGGATGTCCGCATGAACCCGCTCAAGGGCATTGCTCTCAAAATTTGTTCGGTGATCACCTTCATCACAATGGCGTCGCTGATCAAGGCGACGGCCCAGCACGTTCCGGCGGGGCAGGCTGTGTTTTTTCGATCGGTTTTTGCCTTGCCGGTGATTTTGGCATGGCTGGCGGTGCGCGGCGACTTGCGCACCGGGCTGAAGGCGGCATCGCCCATGGGGCATTTCTGGCGCGGATTTGTCGGGACGGCGGCTATGGGCCTTGGCTTTGCGGGGCTGGGCCTTTTGCCGCTGCCGGAAGTCACGGCCATCGGATATGCCGCGCCGCTGCTGACGGTTGTTTTGGCGGCGATGTTTCTGGGCGAGCAGGTGCGCCTGTTCCGGCTGGCGGCGGTCGCGCTCGGGATGCTTGGTGTTCTGATTGTTCTGGGGCCGCGGCTCAGCGCGTTTTCGGGCGACCACGTGGAAAAGACGGCGGCTTTGGGCGCGATGCTTGTGCTGACAGGGGCGCTCTGTGCGGCGCTGGCGCAGATCTATATTCGCAAGCTTGTCCAGAGCGAGCAGACCTCGGCGATTGTGTTTTACTTTTCGGTGACCTCGGCCAGTCTCTCGCTTTTGACACTGCCGTTTGGCTGGGTTTTGCCGACCGGGCAGGAGGCCGGCTTTTTGATATTGGCGGGCTTGCTTGGCGGGATGGGGCAGATTTTCTTGACCTCGGCCTATCGCTTTGCGCCGGCCTCTGTTGTTGCGCCGTTTGATTATGCCTCGATGCTGTTTGCGATTGTGTTTGGGATGGTCTTTTTCAACGAAGTTCCCGATCTGCGCACAATCGGCGGCGCGGCTCTTGTTATTCTGGCCGGGGTCATCATTATCTGGCGGGAACACCAGCTTGGGCTGGAGCGCGGCCGTGCGCGGCGCGGAATGACACCGCAGGGGTAGGAGAACGAGATGCCAACGGTTGGAGAAGCGCTTGTCGAGCGGCTAAAGGCGCATGGTGTGACTCATGTGTTTGGAATTCCGGGGGTGCACACGGTGGAGCTATACCGTGGGCTGGCCAGCTCGGGCATTGCGCATATCACGCCGCGCCACGAGCAGGGCGCCGGCTTTATGGCCGATGGCTATGCGCGCGCCTCGGGCAAGCCCGGAGTGGCCTTTGTGATCACCGGGCCGGGGTTGACCAATACGCTCACGGCCATGGCGCAGGCGCGGGCGGATTCTGTGCCGATGCTTGTGGTTTCGGGAGTGAACAAGACCCATACGCTGGGCAGGGGGCTTGGCTGTTTGCATGAGCTGCCAGACCAGCTTGCGCTGTCGGAAACGGTCTCGATCAAGGCTGAGCAGATCGCGACTGCGGCGGCGCTTGTGCCTGCGATTGATGCGGCTTTTGAGGCGATGTCGGCTGAGCGCGGCGGGCCTTATCATATCGAAATTCCGATTGATGTTGCCAAACATGATCATCCCCGATCAGGCCCGGCGGCGGCCTTGGCCGCGCCTTTGGCGGCGGATCCGGGGCAGATCGGGGCGCTTGCGGCGGCGCTGATGGGCGCGCAGAAGGTTGTGATCCTTGCCGGAGGGGGCGCAAAGCGGGCCGAGGCGGCGCTTGGAGAGCTTGCCGAGAAGCTGGATGCGCCTGTGGTGCTTACGGTGAATGCGCGGGGCTTAATGCACCGTCATCCGCTGGGTATTCCGGCCAGTCCGAGCTTGAAGGCGGTGCGCGCAGCGATTGCCGAGGCGGATATGGTTTTGGCTGTGGGCACGGAGTTTGGCCCGACGGATTATGATATGTATGCGCTTGGCGAGATGCCTTCGATGAAGCGGCTTGCGCGGATTGATATCTGCGCCGGGCAGCTGGCGCGCCATGAGGCGGAGATGTGTTTGCAGGCCGATGCGGGCGCAGCCCTTGAGGCGCTTTTGGCCGAGGTGCGAGACAAGCCGATTGGCGACGGGGCGGCGCGGGCCGAGGCGGCGCGCAAGGCGGCCTGGGAGGAGCTGAGCGAGGATTATCGCAAGATGTGTGGCCTGCTGGATGTGATCCGCGATGCGCGGCCCGGCGCGCTGATTGTGGGGGACAGCACGCAACCGATTTATGCGGGCAATCTTTATTACGATCATGACGCTGCGGGCGGCTGGTTTAACGCTGCGACCGGCTTTGGCGCGCTGGGCTATGCTATTCCGGCGGGAATCGGCGCGCAGTTTGCCCAGCCCGACCGGTCTGTTGTTGTGATTGCGGGCGACGGGGGGGCGCAGTTCAGTTTGCCCGAGCTGATGACGGCGGCGCAGGAGAAGCTGCCGATGACCTTTATCATCTGGAACAACGGCGGCTATGGCGAGATCGAGTTGACCATGGAAAACGCCGATATTGATGTTGTTGGATGTGATCCCAAGCCGCCCTTGTTTGAGCATATCGCGGCGAGCTGTGGGATGCCTTATGTGCGTGTTGCGGCCGAGCCTCATGCGCTGGCCGAGGCGCTTGCGCCCAAGGCGGGGCAGAGCGGGCCGGTGATGATCGAGATTGACGCGCCGTTTATTGCGAGCTGAGGGGGCGGATGTGACAAAGATGGAAACCGTCCCTGCGAAGGCCGAGCCTGACGACGGGCTTTGGTGTGATTTGCATCAGGCGCGGCCGCGCGGGGTTTTGCCAGAGGCTGCGCGCCGGCGCGTTGCGGCTTTTGTGAGGGCTGTGCCCGAGTGGGGCGGGGTTGTTTTGCTTGTCGGGGAGGTGAGCCATTGGGTGCAGATCTCGGCGGGCGAAATTGTGAGCTTTCAGTCCTTTCTGACCGGGCGTTTGGCGGCGGCTTTGGGTGCCGAAGGCCTGCCCGACGCGATGGCTCTTGCCGATGTGATGAGCCAGCCCGAGCGGCTTGCCGGACTTTTGCGGAGCGCCGAAGTTTCGGGCGAGAGCGGCGTGGCGCTGGGCGCTTTGATCGGTGCGGAGCTGGCCGCGACGCGGGCCTTCTGGCTTGGCGCTGATATTCGGCTGATCGGCGAGGACACTTTGAGCACGGCCTATGAAACCGCGCTGCAGGCGCAGGCGGCTTGGGTCACGCGGGCGTAAGGTCAGCGCTTGCCTTTGGGGCAGGCGCGTGAGACGTTTTGACCAATGCCAAAGAGGGCGAAGAATGATCGCAACAGACCAAGACAGACAGACACAGCTGCCCCAGACCACAGAGCCGCGCAATGCGGGGCTTGCGCTTGATCTGGACTGGGTGGCGCGGGCGCAAGCCAACACCTCGGCGATCGAGCGGCGCGCGAGCACGCTGGGCGCGCGGCGGAGCGTCAAGAAGGCGCATCAGGCGGCCTGGCTCTTGAAGGCGATCACCTGCATCGACCTCACAACGCTGTCGGGCGACGATACGGCGGGGCGTGTCGCGAGGCTCTGTGCCAAGGCGCGGCGGCCTGTGCGTGACGACATATTGGAGGCGCTCGGCATGGGGCCGATCACTGTGGGCGCTGTCTGTGTGTATCACGATATGATTGCCCCTGCGGCCGAGGCTCTGGCCGGCTCCGGGATTCCGATTGCGGCGGTGAGCACAGGCTTTCCGGCCGGGCTGTCGCCGTTTCATTTGCGCATCAAAGAGATCGAAGAGAGCGTAAAGGCAGGCGCGAGCGAGATTGATATTGTGATTTCGCGGCGTCATGTTCTGACACAGAACTGGCAGGCGCTATATGACGAAATGCGCGCCTTTCGGGCGGCCTGTGGCGATGCGCACGTGAAGGCCATTCTGGCCACCGGAGAGCTTGGCAGCCTACGCAATGTGGCGCGGGCGAGCCTTGTTTGCATGATGGGGGGGGCCGATTTCATCAAGACCTCGACGGGCAAGGAAAGCGTGAACGCGACCCTGCCTGTCAGCCTCGTGATGATCCGCGCGATCCGCGAATATGAGGCCGCGACGGGCTTTCGCATTGGCTACAAACCCGCGGGCGAGATCAGCAAGGCCAAGGACAGCCTCGTTTATCTTTCGATGATGAAAGAAGAGTTGGGCGATGGCTGGCTCCAGCCCGATTTGTTCCGCTTTGGCGCCTCAAGTCTTCTGGGCGATATCGAGCGGCAATTGGAACATCATGTGACGGGGGCCTACTCGGCCAGCTACCGTCATGCGGCGGGGTGAGACGCGGAGAAAAATCGCTCCAGTGGACCGATTGAGCGTCGAACGGACGGAGCCAAGGGGATTGGAAAAATGACAGTTAAAGAGATTTTTCAGAGCATGGACTACGGCGAAGCGCCCGAGAGCGCGGCGGAGGCTTTTGCCTGGATCACCGACAATGGTGCGCGGTTTGGTCACTTCATCAACGGCGCATTTACCGAAGCGGGCGAGGGCTTTTTGAGCCGCAATCCGGCCAATGGCGAGACGCTTGCGACGCTTACTCAGGGCAGTGCTGCCGACGTTGATTTGGCCGTTCAAGCGGCGCGCAAGGCCCAGCCGAAATGGGAGAAACTGGGCGGCCACGGGCGCGCGCGGGTGCTTTATGCGATTGCCCGTTTGGTGCAAAAACACAGCCGCTTGTTTGCGGTGCTGGAGACGCTGGACAACGGCAAGCCCATCCGCGAGAGCCGCGATATTGATATCCCCTTGGTGCAACGTCATTTTTACTATCATGCGGGCATGGCGCAACTTATGGAAAGCGAGCTGCCAGAGGCCGAGGCGCTGGGCGTGTGCGGGCAGATTATCCCGTGGAATTTCCCGCTTCTGATGCTGGCGTGGAAAGTCGCGCCGGCGCTGGCGATGGGCAATACCGTGGTCTTGAAGCCGGCGGAATATACCTCGCTGACGGCGCTTCTGTTTGCCGATATTTGCCGTCAGGCGGGGCTGCCCAAGGGGGTTGTCAATATCGTTACGGGCGACGGCGCTGTGGGAGAGATGATTGTAAATCACAGCGATATCAACAAGATAGCCTTTACCGGCTCGACGGAAGTGGGCCGCAAGATCCGCCGGGCCACGGCGGGGAGCGGCAAGGCGCTGACGCTGGAGCTGGGCGGGAAATCGCCCTATATTGTGTTTGAGGACGCCGATCTGGACTCAGCCGTGGAAGGGCTGGTTGACGCGATCTGGTTCAATCAGGGGCAAGTCTGCTGTGCGGGCAGCCGCCTTCTGGTGCAAGAGGGCATCGCCGAGACCTTCTATGCCAAGCTCAAGGCGCGGATGGCCAAGCTGCGCCTCGGGGCGCCCTTGGACAAATCAATCGACGTTGGGGCGATTGTGGATCCTGTGCAGCTCAAATCCATCGACAGCATGGTGGCCGCCAATGATGAAGGAAGTGTTTACGCAGCACCCGTTGAGCTGCCTGTGGAGGGGAGCTTCTATCCGCCGACGCTGATCACGGGGCTTTCGCCGAGTGCGAAGCTGATGCAGGAGGAGATCTTCGGGCCTGTTCTGGTGGCCACAACCTTCCGCACGCCAGAGGAGGCGGTGAGCCTCGCCAACAACACACGCTACGGGCTTGCGGCGACGGTCTGGAGCGAGAATGTGAACCTTGCTCTGAGCATCGCCCCGAAGCTGGCGGCGGGGGTTGTCTGGGTCAATGCGACGAACCTGTTTGACGCCGCGGCCGGCTTTGGCGGGGTGCGCGAAAGCGGCTTTGGGCGCGAGGGCGGTTGGGAAGGTCTGAGGGCCTATACGCGCCCCAAGGGCAAGACAAAGACGCTGGCCAGAACCGAGCCGAACGCCGGCAAGGGTGGGCTTGCCGCAGGCGCGCTCGACCGCACCGAAAAGCTCTATATCGGCGGCAAGCAGGCGCGGCCTGACGGGGGCTATAGCCGCGAGATTTTTGCCAAGACCGGCGGGCTTGTGAGCCAAGCGCCTGTGGCGAGCCGCAAGGATATTCGCAACGCTGTGGAGGCCGCGCAGGCGGCGGCGGGCTGGAGCAAAACGACGGGGCATTTGCGCGCGCAAATCCTTTATTTTATGGCAGAAAACCTCGAGGCGCGCGGCGCGGAACTGGCCCGCCGGATCGACGCGATGAAGGGGGCCAAGAGCGGGGCGAAAGAGGTAGAAGCCTCTGTCAAACGGCTGTTTTCCTATGCTGCCTGGGCCGATAAATATGACGGCGCGATCAAGGGCGTGCCGCTGCGCGGGATGGCGCTGGCGGTGCCTGAGCCGCTGGGTGTGATCGGGGCATTTTGTGATGATGCGCTGCCGCTTCTGGGGCTTGTTTCGGTGATCGGGCCGGCGCTTGCGATGGGCAATCGCGCGGTGCTTGTGGTGAGCGAAGCCTATCCGCTCGAGGCGCTGGATTTCACGCAGATACTGGAAACATCCGATGTGCCTGCGGGGGTTGTGAACCTCTTGTCCGGCAGCCATGCGGAGCTTGCCAAGCCGATGGCGAGCCATATGGATGTGGACGGGGTCTGGAGCTTTTCGAGCAGCGCTCTTTCGGGCGTTATCGAGAGCGAGAGTGCGACGAATTTGAAGCGCACATGGGTCAACAACGGGCAGGCGCGCGACTGGTTTGGCCCCGCGGGCGAGGGCCGCGCCTTTTTGGATCAGGCGAGTGATGTGAAGACCGTTTGGGTGCCTTACGGCGAGTGAGAGGCGGCGCGGGTTAACAGCCCCTCAAGGCAGCGTTCAGCAGGGTTAACGCCGTGCGATCTGCATGATTCGGGGGGGGTGATATGCGTGCACAACCCGTGCACCATGCGTGCACCGCCTGACTCGCCGTTTTGTTAACGGAAAATTAGTTAATGGAGCGTGCGGTGCGCAGGGACTGCGCACGCAGGTTGGGTTTGGTGCGCAGTGAATGCGCACCCTACGGTGTGGGTCTGGCGGGAAGAGCCTAGAGGCCTTCGGGCTGGCCGACGACTGTGAAGCTGAGAAGCTCCGGCTTGAGATAGTCGCGCGCGACGCGGTTGACCTGCTCCAGCGTGACGGCGTTCACGCGGTCATTGCGTGTCGCGATATAGTCGGTTCCCATGCCTTGGATTTGCATTCCGACAAGGATGTCTGCGATCGGGCCGTTGCCATCAAAGCGCAGAGGGTAGGCCCCCGTAAGATAGCGCTTGGCGTCTTCGAGTTCGGCGGCGGTGATGCCCTGGCTTTGCAGCCGTGCCCATTCGGCTTTGATCACCTCCATGGCCTCGCTGACCCGGTTGTTGGCGGATTGGACCGAGCCGAGCCAGACATCGGCCCCGTCTTTGTCAACGAGATAGGAATAGACGCCATAGGTGAGGCCGCGCTTTTCGCGGACCTCCTGCATGAGGCGGCTTTCAAATCCGCCGCCGCCGAGCACGACATTGAGCAGGTAGGCGGCGAAATAATCGGGGTGATCAAAGGGCAGGCCGGGCTGGCCGAACATGGCAACAGATTGGGGCGTTTCAAACGGGATCACCACGGTTTTGCCATCAAACGCCGGAGCGGCGGCGGGGGGCAGGGGCGCGCCCGTTTCGGGGAGACCAGCGAGCAAGCTGTCGAGCACAGGGCCAAGCTCTTGGCGCGAAATATCGCCAACCACGCTGATATAGAGCCTGTCACGCGCGACTGTGGCGCGGAAGGCGGCGAGGATATCTTCGCGGGTGAGGGCTGTGACGGTCTTGAGGGTTCCGCTTTTGTCGGAGCCGTAGGGATGTGTGCCGTAGACGCGGGCGTCAAAGGCCTGACGGGCGATGGCGCCGGGGTCTTTTTGATCGGAGCGGATGCCTGATATGACTTGGGCGCGGACGCGGTCTATGGCGTCCTGATCAAAGCGCGGGGCGATCAGAGACTGGCGCAGAAGTGCGAGCGCCTCGGCGCGGTTTTCTGTCAGGAACCGGGCAGAAATGGCGAGAGAATCGTCAGAGACGCTATAGGAAAACGAGGCGGCGAGACTGTCGCGGGCCTTGGCAAATGCGCGGGCGTCAAGCGGGCCGGCGCCCTCCTCGATCAGCCCTGTCATGAGATTGATGGCGCCGCGTTTGTCCGGGGCGTCGAGCGAAGCGCCGCCTTTGAAGCGCAGCTCGAGGGCGACAAAGGGGATCGATTTTTCTTCGACGTGCCAGACTGTGAGGCCGCTCTCTGTTGTGAAGGCGTCAACGGTGACGCCGGCGGAGGCCGGGGCGGGCGCAGCGACTGTGATTGCGACTGCGAGCGCGAGGCTGACGGCGGCGGCGAGGACAGCTTTCACGAGGCGTCTCCTTTTTCTTTCATCAGATAGCCTGTGACCGAGCGCTCAAGATTGAAGACAGATTTGGCGGCGGCGATGATTTCTTCGCCGGTGATCGAGGCGAGGACGGCGGGCCAGTCTTGCACGTCGGCGACCGTGAGGCCGCTGGCGAGCGCGCTGCCATAATCATTGGCGAGGCTGTTCATATTATCGCGGGCATAGATCTGGGCGGCGCGAATCTGCATTTTGACACGGGCGAGCGCGTCCGGGTCGATCGGCTTGGCGAGGAAGCTCTCGATTGCCGCGTCCATGGCGGCCTCGGCTTCGGGCAATGTGACGCCATCGGCGGGGACGACGAGGACGGTGAAGTCGGTGTCATCAAGCGATTCGCCGTTGTAGAAAGCGCCGGTGTAGACGGCTTTTTGGCTCTCGAACTGGAGGCGCTCTGTGAGGTGGCTTGTGGTTCCGCCGCCGAGCAGCTCGGCGAGCAAGGTGAGGGCGGCGGCCTCGCGCTGTGCGCCAGTGTCACGCTCGGGGGCGAGATAGCTGCGGCTCACATAGGGCTGGGCAACGCGGGGATCGCGAAAGACAAGCCGGCGCTCGGCGGTCTGGGGCGGCTCGGCGGGGCGGGCGCGCTCGGACAGCTCCGGATTCGGCTCTAACACACCGTAATATTGCTCGGCGAGGGCGCGCACGGCTTCGGGCGTCACATCGCCGGCGACCACAAGAATCGCGTTGTTGGGGGCATAAAACCGCTTGTAGTAGTGGAGCGCGGCCTCCAGATCGAGCGTGACCATCTCGTGGCGCCAGCCGATCACGGGGACGCCATAGCGGTGGTTGAGATATTGCGCGGCATTTTTTTGCTCGCGAAACAGCGCGCCGGGGCTGTTTTCGATGCGCTGGTTGCGCTCTTCGATAATGACCTCGCGTTCTGTGAGAATGTCCTCTTGCGAGAGGCGGACGTTGACCATGCGATCACTTTCCAGCCGCATCATCAGCTCGAGGCGGTCAGAGGCGACGCGCTGGAAATAGGCGGTGTAGTCATAGCTTGTGAAAGCGTTGTCTGTGCCGCCGTTGCGCGCCACTGTGGCCGAAAGCTCGCCCGGAGCGAGGGTGTCTGTGCCTTTGAAGAGCAGATGCTCGAGGAAATGCGCCACACCGGATGTGCCGGGGAATTCGTCGGCAGAGCCGGCGCGATACCAGACCATATGGGTCACCACGGGGGCGCGGGTGTCTTCGATCACCACGACATCCATACCGTTGTCGAGGGTAAAACTTGTTACCGCGTCGCGGATATCGGGCTGTGCCGGGCTGGCCAGAGCCAGGCTTGTTGCGAGAGTCAGCAAGAGGGCGCGCATTGTGTCACTCCTAAAGATATACCGGGAAAAGATAGGCGCTTTGGGCGGGGCATCAAGCGGGCGGGGCACCGCTGACGCAGATGTGAAAGTCTGGCGTTCACTCGCCGCGGGGCGGGGCTGCGGGCGTCTGGACGCCTGTGCGGCGGAACCGATACCATTCGCCATAAGGCTCAAGCGTCTGGCGCTCGTAGGCCTGAGCGTAGCGGTCTGTTTTGAACAGGCGGATTTTGGTAAAGCGCGACTTGCGGGTGCGGAAGTCTTCGTCTTCTGCGGCGAGTGTTGCGCGGATATCGCCGCTGACGCCATTGCGGGAGACATGGTTGAGCAGTGCCATGTCGGATGCGGGCACGCCCGACGCGCTCCGGCTGGCAGAGGTTCCGCCAAGTGCGGCGATGCCCTCGGCGACGGGGTTGCGATCGGTCAGGTTGCTCTGGCCCGGCGTGGGCGTGGGCAGGGCCGCATAATCGGCCGGGGCTTCAAGCGGGCGGCTTGGCAGGATGCTGAACTCGTCAGGGCCTTCGCCCGGCTTGTCGAGCTGGCGCATGGAAATGTCGCGCTCCGATCCGAGAGAGCACGCCGAAACGCCAAGCGAGGCGATCAGGACAAACAAAAGATGTGGCACGCGCATCATGCACCTCCGGTTAGGTTGGTCATGTCTTACCCCTTTTTTCGGGCGAGGTCACGAGGGGTTTTGGTCTGTCTCGCCCGAGGTAAAAAGCACGAGGCCCACGGCCCCGACAAACACCGCGATGTCGGCGATATTGAAGGAAAACGGGTTGTTGAAGCCGCAGCAGGACATATTGAGAAAATCCGCGACGGCGCCGTAAATGATCCGGTCGATGACATTTCCCAAGGCCCCGCCGACCAAGAGGCCCGCCGAGATCCGCCCCAAAGTGTTCGGGGTTTCGCGGGAGACCCACCAGAAGACGGCGAGAGAAATGACCAGCGCGACCGTGATCAGAACCCAGCGCGTCAGGTGGTTGTCTTCGGCAAAGAGGCCGAAATTGACGCCATAGTTCCACGCCATGCGCAGATTGAGGAAGGGCGGGTAGACATCAATCGCCAGCCTTTGGGCGAGATTGAGCCAATGCACCACGAAATATTTGCTGATCTGGTCGGCTACAAACGTGAGTAGCGCGACCCAAAACACTATGCGCATGGCGCCCTCCTGCCTGAGGGCGTTTGTCGCCCTGTTTGTTCTGCTCCTGCCTCTAGTGCCTGAAATGGCGCATACCGGTCAAGACCATTGCCAAGCCGGCCTCGTCGGCGGCCTTGATGACATCATCGTCGCGCATCGAGCCGCCCGGCTGGATCACCGCTGTGGCGCCGGCTTCGGCGGCGGCGAGAAGGCCGTCTGCGAAGGGGAAGAAGGCATCGGAGGCCACAACGGAGCCTTGCGCAAGGCTCTGTGGCAGGCCGCAGTCTTGGGCCATGCGCGCGGCTTTGAGCGCGGCGATTGTCGAGCTGTCCACGCGGCTCATCTGGCCGGCGCCAACGCCCACGGTTGCGCGGTCTTTGACATAGACAATTGCGTTTGATTTCACGTGCTTGGCCACGGTCCAGGCAAAGAGCATATCGGCCAGCTCGGCCTCGGAGGGGGCGCGTTTTGTCACGACTTTGAGGTCGTCAAGCGTGATGTGTCCGGTGTCTTTATCCTGCACGAGAAGCCCGCCCGCAACCTGACGATAGGAGAGCTGGGGCGCGCGCGGATCGGCCAGAGCGCCTGTTGTGAGCAGGCGCAGGTTTTTCTTGGCGGCGAAGATGGCGCGGGCTTCTTCTGTGGCGTCGGGGGCGATGACAACTTCTGTGAAGATGTTGCAAATTTCTGACGCTGTCGCAGCGTCAAGTGTGCCGTTGAGCGCGATGATCCCGCCGAAGGCGGAGGTGCGGTCGCAATCAAAGGCGCGCGAATAGGCCTCAAGCAGCGTATCGCCACGGGCCACGCCGCAGGGGTTTGCGTGTTTTATGATCGCGACAGCGGGGCCGTCTTCGGGGGCAAACTCGCTGACCAGCTCGAAGGCGGCGTCGGTGTCGTTGATGTTGTTGTAGCTCAGTTCCTTGCCTTGGTGCTGGGTGGCTGTGGCGACGCCGGGGCGCGCGGAGCCGTCTGTGTAAAACGCCGCCTGCTGGTGCGGGTTTTCGCCGTAGCGCAGGCTTTGGGCCAAGGTGCCGGCGATGGCGCGGCGGCGCGGGGTGTCTTCGCCGATAGAGCCAGCCATCCATGTGGAGACGGCGGCGTCATAGGCCGCGGTGCGGGCATAGGCGATCTGGGCGTGGCGCTGGCGGAAGGCATAGCTTGTCTGGCCTTCATTGGCGTCAAGCTCGGCCAGCAGGGCTGAATAGTCTTCCACATCGACAAGGGTTGTGACGAAGCTGTGATTTTTGGCGGCGGCGCGGATCATGGCGGGGCCGCCGATGTCGATATTCTCTATCATCTCGTCATAGTCGGCGCCACGGGCGAGGGCGGCTTCAAAGGGGTAGAGATTGACGACCAGAAGATCGATCGCGCCGATGCCATGGGCTGTCATGGCCTCCACGTGGGTGTCATTGTCACGCAGGGCGAGCAGGCCGCCGTGCACCATCGGGTGAAGCGTTTTGACGCGGCCATCCATCATCTCGGGGAAGCCTGTGATCTCGGCCACATCTTTGACCTCAAGGCCCGCGTCGCGCAGGGTTTTGGCGCTGCCGCCTGTGGAGAGCAGCTCGACTCCGCGCGCGGCGAGGGCTGTGGCCAGCTCGACAAGGCCGGTTTTGTCGGAGACGGAAAGAAGCGCGCGGTTGAGCGGGGCGAGAGCGGGGGAAGTCATGTGGCGGCAGTCCTAACTAGAGTTCGAGTTCGTCGCGCTGGACATCGCGTATGGCTATGGCGCTGTCATGCGCCTTGGCCAGCGACCAGCGGATGCGCGTGGCATACTCCATTGCGCGGGCAGATAGAACGACTTGTTTCGTCGCACGTGGTTTGAGGCGGCCTGTTTCCAGATAAACGCTCGGCTCAAGGCTCATTTCGGCGTTTGGCTCGCAGCGCAGAACCCAGATTTCGCCGCTGCGCAGGGCCAGCGAGATCGCCGCGCCGCCCATATCAAGCGCGGCGTCAACCTCGGGGTGAAGATGAAAGCGGATCTGGAACAGCAGCCCGGCATCGACACCGCGGGCGAGAGCTTTCTGGAACACGGCTTTGTCGGAGTCTTCGACGGCAAAGAGCATATCTTCGCCCGCGAGGCCGCGGCCATCGCTTGTCAGCTCCAGAGTGCGGGCGTGGGTCAGCCCGTGGGTGTGCAGCCAGCCGTCATGCCCGCCCTGAAAGCGCAGACCGTCCGGAGCGGCGCTGATTTCGACAGGGACATGGCCCGGCCCGGTCGAGATCAGCTCGGTTCCGTCGCGGGCTGTTTTGGTGAGGCGGGAGGAGGAGACCCCCTCGATACAGAGGGCGCTATGGGAGGGGGTGGCGCGGCCCGCGCGGCGCCAGTCGGCGCCAAAGCAAGCGCCGGAGCCGCAGTTGACAATGAGCGGGCGGCGGCCGGATGTCAGCTCGAAGGCCAATGTCGAGGCGTGGGCGTTGTGGCTGGCGCGGCCCTGTGGTGGCAGCGCGGCATCGACGATCAGGCTGGTGCGGCCCGCAGAGAGGCGCGCATAGCCCATCGACAGCCCCTCTGGCGCACAGGCTTTGACACCGGAGGCGGCGAGGGCGTGCTCGAGGCGGCCTTCGATCCCTTTGCCGCCGCCGTGAAAGCGCGCGAGGCCCCCGTCTGCGTGGCGCAGGCTGCGCAGGGTGGGGGCGATGCGCAGCAGGGCGGAGTCATGCTCTGGGGTGACGGGATGGCCGGTTTCGCGCAGGGCGAGGGCGGACCAGCTCAGCAGGGTGAAAACCTCTAAAAGCTCCTCGGGGTTGCGCGTGGGCAGGCCGCCCATCGCGTCG
>JAHBAN010000013.1 GCA_018500075.1 Flavobacteriia bacterium
ACAGAAAAGGAGACAATTTCCACTGCTTTTTTCGATCTACCTACGCGAATTCTTCCCGTTCCAGTCCCGAAGTATTCGCAACCCCAACTCAAGCGCCCTTCGGGGCGCTTTTTTCTTTAGCGCACCATGCCAATGATCTCATAGGTCTTCTCAAGGATCGGCGCGGCAATCGCGCGGGCCGCCTCTGCGCCTGTGTGCAAAAGCGCGTCGATTTCGGCTTCGTTTTGCATCAGCCGCGCCATCTCGCCTGAAATGGGCGCAAGTTTGGCAACGGCCAAATCGGCGAGCAGGGGCTTGAACTCTGAAAAGGCTTTGCCGCCCACATCGCGCAGCACGGCATCCACGCTCATATCGGCAAGGCCCGCGTAGATATTGACCAGATTGCGCGCCTCGGGACGGCCTTCCAGCCCGTCGATCTCCGACGGCAGCGCATCGGGGTCGGTCTTGGCTTTGCGGATTTTCTTGGCGAGCGTGTCCGCGTCGTCGGTCATATTGATGCGCGACGCGTCGGAGGGGTCGGACTTGGACATTTTCTTGCTGCCATCGCGCAAGCTCATCACCCGCGTTCCCGCGCCCTCGATCACGGGTTCGGTGACAGGAAAGAATTCTACGCCATAGTCGTTGTTAAACTTGATCGCGATATCGCGGGTCAGTTCGAGGTGCTGCTTTTGGTCTTCGCCAACGGGAACGTGCGTTGCGTGATATGTGAGAATATCAGCTGCCATCAGAGAGGGGTAGGCAAACAGGCCGAGCGAGGCGTTTTGCGAATTTTTGCCGGCTTTGTCCTTCCACTGGGTCATCCGCTGCATCCAGCCCATGCGGGCGACGCAGTTGAAGATCCAGCCGAGCTGTGCGTGCTCAGCGACTTGGGATTGGTTGAAAAGGATCGATTTGGCCGGATCAATGCCGGAGGCGATAAAGCCTGCGGCCAGCTCGCGGGTCTGGCGGCGCAGCGCCGCCGGGTCTTGCCAGACGGTGATAGCGTGCAGATCGACCATGCAATAGATCGTCTCGTAGTCTTCTTCCTGCATCTGCACAAAGCGCTTGATCGCGCCAAGGTAGTTGCCGAGCGTCAGACCGCCTGAAGGCTGGATCCCTGAGAAAACACGTTTCTTGAACGCCGCGTTCGGCTGGAGCGCATCGCTCATGATATTTCTCCGTCTGGAATTCTGGGTGCTGTTGGCTTACTCAGGAGGCCAAGCAACGTCAAGCCGAGGCCGACATGATGACCACCCAAAGCCCTGTGAATGATATTTCTCCCGTGGTTGTGGTGCTTTTTGCCGCAATGGTGGGCGTTGAGGCCATTTTTGCCGCCGCAGAAGCCGGTCTGATCGGCGGGCGCATGGGGCTTGGCTGGCGGGTGTCTGCGGTGGAAGACTTCGGGGTGATCGGCAGCCTCGTGCAGCTCATGTGGGCGCGCGGTGAGTGGCCGCTTGAGCATCTGGTGCGCTTTGTGAGCTATCCGTTTTTGCACGGCAATTTCACACATATGATCTTTGCTGCGGCGATCATGCTGGCGCTCGGGAAATATGTCGGTGACAGGTTCCGCTGGTGGGCGGTATTGCTCGTGTTTTTTGCCGCGTCAATCGCGGGGGCGGTGGTTTGGGGGCTGGTCTGGACGGAGGCGGGCGTGCTCATCGGCGCCTATCCTGCGGCCTACGGCCTGATCGGCGCCTTCACATATATCCTCTGGCTCCAGCTGCGTGGTCTGGGCGCGCCACAGCTCAGAGCCTTCCAGCTCATCGGCTTTCTGATGGCGGTTCGGCTCGTGTTGGGGCTTCTGTTCGGCTCTGACGGGGTCTGGCTGGCCGAGTTTGTCGGCTTTGCCACAGGGTTCGGCCTGTCGTTTATTGTCAGCCCCGGCGGGTTTCAACGGCTGCGCGAGGCTATCCGCGGCGCAAGGCAGACCTGAATTCGGCCAGACGGAAGGCTCCAAAGAGCTGACCGAGGCCAAAATAGGCCAAACCGCTGATCACAACCAGCACAGCAAGCGCCACATAGCGCCAGCCTCCGGCAATAAAGAGCGGCGACAGCGCCAGATTGCTTGCCCATAAAACAGCGCCCATCGCTGCAGAACTCAAAGCGATGCGCCAGACCCTGCGTTTGAAACGCCCGTCAAGGCGCGTAACCTCGCCAAATTTTTGTGCGCCAAAGCCAAGCTGGGCAACCATGATCCAGGCCGCCAGCGTGGCCGCGACAGCCGGCGCAAGCCAGCCGATATAGGGCTTTAGGCCAAAGGCGAGCGCAAGATTGACGAGCATCGCAACCAGCGCATAGCGAAACGGGCTTTTGGTATCTTCTCGGGCAAAAAACAGCGGTTGCAGCGTCTTTTGCAGCACAAAAGCAGGCAAGCCGAGGCCATAAATGCTCACGGCAAGAGCCGTTGCGGCCGCGTCATCGCCCGAAAAGTTGCCCCGCTCAAACAGCACAGACACAAGCGGCAACGGGATCACCATAAGCGCCACCGCAGAGGGCAAGGTGAGCGCAAGCGACAGCTCGGTCGCGCGCGAATAGGCGTTCTGGGCGCCTGCGTCATCGCCCGCTTTGAGCCGGCGGGACAAATCGGGCAACAGCACGATCCCGACAGCAATGCCAACCACGCCCAAAGGAAGCTGATAGAGCCGGTCCGCCGCATACAGCCAGCTCACCGCTTTTTCATAATCCGAAGCGACCAACTGCCCGACAACAAGATTGATCTGCACAACGCCCATGGCCAGCGCAGCCGGCACCGCAATGCGCAGCAGCCTGCCCATTTCGGGGCTTGGGCGGGGCAGTTTTGGCACAATCCGTAGCCCCGCGCGGCGCGTGGCAACATAGACCAGCGCAAGCTGCACCATGCCCGCGACAGGAATACTCCAGACGAGCGCGAGCGCCACGGACCCGCCCTGATGGGCGGCAAACAACATGGCCGCGCTGAGAATAATATTGAGCAAGACAGGGGCCGCCGCCGCGGCCGCAAAGCGCCCGGTGGCATTCAGCACCCCGGAAAAAAGCGCCGCGAGCGAAATAAAGAAAATATAAGGAAAAACGATACGGCCAAACTCTGTTGCCATATCAAAGCGGGCATCTCCGGCAAACCCTTCGGCTGTGGCCCAGATCAGCGCCGGCATAAACACCAGCGCCACTCCGGTCAGCGCCAGCACCGCCAGACTGAGCCAGCTCAAGGCGGCAGAGGCAAACCCCTCGGGGTCGTTGCCGGCTTCGAGCTTTTTGGAAAACATCGGAACAAAAGCTGCGTTAAACGCCCCCTCGGCAAAGAAGCGGCGGAACATATTGGGCAGACGGAAGGCCACCACAAACGCATCCATCACGGCCCCCGGCCCGATATAGGAAGAAATCAGAATATCGCGCACAAACCCCATGATCCGGCTCATCAAGGTCCAGAAGCCGACGGTAAAGATACCAGAGACGAGGCGGATTTGTTTCATCAAACGGTCTTTTGTTGTTTGAGGCAGGTTTAGACGATTGCCGCGCAGCAAGGAAGCAAAGGTTTTGCGATCAGTGGCAGAAGCCGCCCCGCCAACGCGGTTCAGGCGCCTGTGAGGCCAGCCAAATGACAGACGCTCTCAGGCAAAAGCGCGTCCCTCCCTTAGGACTGCGCGCGCTCTGCCCCTTCGGTTATGGCGCTGCGCAGCTTGTTTTCCAGCGTTCTTTGCTTGCTTTCGGTATAGAATTTGAGACCGAACATATCTTTGACATAGAAGGTATCGACCACCTGTTCGCCGAAAGTCGCGATCACGGCGGAGGCGATGTAAACATTCGAGTTTGCCAGAGTGCGCGTGAGATCATGGAGCAGTCCGGGCCGGTCGCGGGTATCGACTTCGATGATCGTGTAGATTTCGGAGCCTTCGTTATCAAAGGTGATCGAGGTCGGCACACGGAAGGCGCGCTCGCGTTTCTTGAGCTTGTCACGGGTCTGGATGGCTTCGCCCGCAATCACCTCACCGGCAAATGTGCGCTCGATCATTTTGCGCAGGCGTGGCAGGCGCGAGGCCTCAAAGGGGCTGCCTTCGGTGTCCTGCACCCAGAAGGCGGCGGTGGCGTAACCGTCTTTTGAGGTAAAGGTGCGCGCATCTACGATATTGGCCCCCACAAGCGCGAGCGCACCACACATCCGGCTGAAAATCCCTGGATGATCGGCCATGACAAAACACACACGCGTCGCATCCCGATCATCATCAGGATGCAAATCAATTCGGATTTCACTGTCGCCTATGCCTTTGAGAAGATTGGCAAAGACGACATGAGCCGTGATGTGCAAGCCCTGCCAATAGGGCGGATAGTGGCGCGCTGTTTCGGCCTTGATGTCTTTTTTGGCCCAGCCGGCAAGCTCTGCGCGCAGCGCTTTTTTGGCTTCGGCGCCCCTGTTCTCGCGGTTGAGCGCTTCCATGCCTTCTTCAAGCGCATGACGTGTCTGGCGATAAAGCGCGCGGATCAGCGCGGCTTTCCAGTTGTTCCATGTGTCCGGGCCGACGCCGCGAATATCGCAGACCGTGAGCACAGTGAGCAGATCAAGCCGCTTCACAGTCTGCACGGCTTTGGCAAAGTCGCGCACGGTGCGCGGGTCGGCGATATCACGCTTCTGGGCCATATCCGACATCAGCAAATGATAGCGCACCAGCCATTCTACGGTGTCACAATCATTGCGGCCAAGCCCGAGACGTGGCGCAACCTTGCGCGCGATTTGGGCGCCCAAAACCGAATGATCCTGATCGCGCCCCTTGCCGATATCATGCAGCAGCATAGCGACCATCAACACTTTCCGGTCGACCCCGTCGCGCAGGATTTCTGTCGAGATCGGCAGTTCTTCTTCCAGCTCCAGGCGCTCGATGCGCGAGAAATTCGAAATCACCTGGATGGTATGCTCATCCACCGTGTAGGCATGATACATATTGAATTGCATCATCGCGACAATCGGCTCGAACTCGGGCAGAAAGGCCGCAAGCACGCCCAATTCGTTCATCCGCCTGAGGGCGCGTTCGGGGTTGCCGTGCTTGAGCAGCAGATCAAGAAAAATATTCTGGGCTTCGCGGTTGTCACGAAAGGTATCGTCAATCAGGCGCAGGTTTGCGGTGACAAGCCGCATGGCGTCAGGGTGGATCAACATCCCGGTGCGCAAGCCTTCTTCAAAAATGCGCAGCAGATTGAGCGGATCAGACAGAAACGCCGCCTCATCGAGAACAGCAAGGCGGCCATGGATCACCTGATAGCCGTCTTTGACCCGTGGCTTGCGCGAAAAAATCCGCTGCAACAACGGCTCCGGCTTGGCGTGGATCGCCTCGAGCTTTGTCAGGAAAATCCGCGTCAGATCGCCGACGCGGGTCGCATTGCGGAAATAATCCTGCATGAAATGCTCAACAGCGCGCCGCCCCGCGCGGTCTTCATATCCCATGCGCTCGGCCACCTCGACCTGAAGATCAAAGGTCAGCTGTTCGTTGGGGCGGTTTGTGACGAGATGAAGATGGCAGCGCACCGCCCAGAGAAAGGTTTCGGCTTTCTGGAAGCGGTCGTATTCTTCCGGACGAAACACCTTGAGGCGCACCAAATCCTCAATGGTTTCAACATGGTGAACGTATTTTGCGATCCAGTAAAGCGATTGTAGATCCCGCAGGCCGCCTTTGCCTTCTTTGACGTTCGGCTCCACAACATAGCGCTCGCCTTGCCGCTCGTGGCGTTCGTCGCGCTCGGCGAGTTTGGCGGTGACAAACTCGGTTTCACTGCCTTTGAAAAGATCCTCCTCAAGGCGTTTGGTGAGCTGTGCGGCAAGGGCCGCATCGCCGACGAGAAACCGCTGTTCCAGCAAGGCGGTCCGGATGGTAAAATCTTCGCCGCCAAGAGCGAGGCAGTCGGCAATGCTGCGGCTTGAGTGTCCGACCTTCAAGCGCAAATCCCAAAGGATATAGAGCATCGCCTCAATCACGTTTTTGGCGCGCGGCGTGATGCGTTTGGGCATGAGAAACAGAAGGTCAATATCTGACTGCGGTGCCATTTCTCCGCGTCCGTAGCCGCCGACAGCCAAGAGCGCGAGCGCTTCGTCTTCAGTCGTGCCGCTGAGGGGGTGCAGGATTTGTGACGCCAGAGCATAGGTGCAGCTGACGAGGCAGTCGGCCAGCCAGCAATAGGCCCGCCGCGTGGGCAGGGCCGAGAGCGGCGCTGCGCGAAAGGCCGTTTCGATCGCCGACATCCCTGCCTTGCGATAGGCAAGCAAGAGGGTGGCAGCCTGCTTGCGAAGATCGGCCTCATCGACAAAATCTTGCGCCACGCGCCCCAGATCGGCGGTCAGCCTCTGGGCATCAAGGATCTGTTCTGCCGGGCAGATCAGATCCTCATGTGTCGGGGGAAGGTGGATGCGGAGCGACAGTTCAGAACCCTACACCGCTGAAAGACCGTGGCGCCGGATCAATGATCACGGCTTTCTTGTCCTGCACTTGGGCAATCGCAAGGCCGCGCTCGTTGGTCCCGTCCGCGAAAAAGCGGAAAATCCCGTTGGCGCCCTGAAAGCCCGCCCCTTGCGTAATCGATGCTGCAGAGAGCGCATCCCGTTTGCCTGATTTGGCGAGGGCTCCAACTGCGGCAACGCCATCATAGGCCAGCGCGGCCAAAGGATGGGGCGGCTGGCCGTAGGCCTCGGAAAACCGGCTGTTGAACTGGGTGGACTTGGTCGGATCGGGCAGGGCAAACCAGCCGCCCTGAAGGCCGGACAGCTCCAGAGTTTGAGCCGGAATGTCCCAGCGAGACAGCCCGATAAACTGGGTGGTGGGCTGGCTAATCCCGACATCGGGGAGCATCTGGGCGTAAAACGGCAGGGCCGCATCAGATGTCGAGGTCATGAAAACAGCATTTGCACGGCTGGCCTCGGCTGCGGCCCTGATCTGTTGAACAGCGCTTGTCACGCCCTGTTGAGAGCGCTCATAGCCCACCGTTCCCGCAAGGGTTGCGCCAGAGCGGGCAATCGCCTGGGTGATCGCGGCTTTGCCGAGCTGCCCGCCGATTTCTTCGTCATGCACAACAAGAATACGGTCTTTTCCGCTCTGCTTGGCATAGTCGGTCAGGCGATTGGCGGTGTTTTGAAAGGTCGCACCGAGCAAAAAGAGATTGCCACCCGAAATGGTTGTGTTGTTGGAAAACGCGAGAACATTGACGCCGCTCGCGGCCACAGCGGTCGCTGCGGCATTGGCCGCCTCGGCGCGCAACGGCCCGAGGATCACTTGTGCGCCATCCGCAACAGCCTGTTTGGCCGCCGTCTGGGCACGCGGGATCTCGCCAGCAGTCGCATAGACCCGCAAGTCAACCTCGACCCCCTGAAGATCGGCCACAGCCAGACGCGCCGCATTTTCCAAAGCATCAGAAATGATGTTATCGCCGTCAATAGCGCTGCCTCGCGGCAAGAGCAGGGCAACTTTGACAGGCGCGCCCGCCTTCAGGCTCCCGCCCGAAGCGTCAAAGCTCATAGGTTGGCACGCCGCGAGCCAAATCAGCCCAAGCATGGCAAAGACTTTAGGGAAAGGCTTGCGAATAACATTCAAAACAGCAAACATGGATAACTTCTTTCTCCGTGAGCTTTGGGTCTTGATGGCAAAATACTGCCTGCCCGAGCTTATTGGTTCAAAGGGATAATAAACGTTGAGACGTGAGGGTCTAGAGGTGAATCATAAAGAAATCGTTCTGGAGCCGATGCTCTATCTTGTGGCAACGCCGCTTGGCACGGCGCGCGATATCACGCTGCGCACGCTCGATGTGCTTGCCAGCGCCGATATTCTGGCGGCAGAAGATACGCGGACCCTCAAAAAGCTCATGGAAATCCACGGGATAGCTCTGGGTGAGCGGCCCGTCATTGCCTATCATGATCACAATGGCGAGCGGGCACGCCCCCGCATCCTGAAGGCTTTGGCCGCGGGGCAGTCTGTGGCCTACGCCTCCGAAGCCGGCACGCCGATGATTGCGGATCCGGGGTATCATCTGGTGCGCGAGGTTCAGGGCGCGGGCTTTGGGGTGACGTCCTTGCCCGGGCCGTCGGCTGTGATTACGGCGCTCACTTTGGGGGGCTTGCCCACCGATGTTTTCACCTTTGCGGGCTTTTTGCCAAGCACGAAGTCGGCGCGTCGCAAAGTGCTGAAAAGCTTTGAAGCGGCTCAAGGCACATTGGTGTTTTACGAATCTCCCAAGCGGATCGCGGCCATGATCAAGGATGCGGCCGAGGTTCTGGGGGGGGCGCGCGAGGCGCGGATCTGTCGCGAACTGACAAAGAAATTCGAGGAGGTGATCGGCGGCACATTGGCAAGCCTTTCAGACGGGCTGACCGAGCGCAGCCTCAAAGGGGAGATTGTGGTTCTGATCGGCAAGGGCACAGCCCAGCCGCTCAGCCGGGAAACGCTGGTGGCAGAGCTTGAAAGCTTGATGGAAGACATGAGCCTGCGCGACGCCGCCGACCGGCTGGCCGAAGACACCGGCGTCAAGCGCCGCGAGATTTATCAAATCGGTCTGGAGCTGCAAAAGTCTTAACCGGTTGTTAGGGAGACTGTGGTTGTCTGAGGTATGGCCACAAAGCTTCTCTCCAAAGCGTCGCAAGGCGCACACCATCGCGGATCCACCGCGTATCATGCGGGCCTTGCCGCCGAGGCGATTGCCCGGCGCCACTATGCGCAGGCCGGATATCGCCTTCTGGAAGAGCGCTGGCGCGGCGCTGCCGGCGAGATTGATCTGATTTTTTCCAAAAACGGCGAAACCGTCTTTGTCGAGGTCAAGCGGGCGCGTGATTTTGCGCAGGCTGTGGAGCGGCTCGGCCCGGCTCAGATGGAGCGGATCACTGTTGCCGCCGAAGAATACGCCGCCCGGCTGGCCGAGGGCCGGCTCAGCCCGATGCGCATTGATGTCGCCCTCGTAAACGGCACGGGCGCGTGCCATGTGATCAAAAACGCTTTTGGCGCGTGAGCCATTGAACACCGCCGCGATCTCGGCCATTTATAGCGCAACCCATACAACGAGGCTGCGCTATGAAAATTGCTTTCCAGATGGACCCGATCGGGCCGATCAATATCAACGCGGATAGCACCTTCCGTATCGCCGAAGAGGCGCAGGCGCGCGGTCATGAGTTGTTTTATTACACGCCCGAGCGGCTGAGCTATCGGGAAGGGCGCGTTCTCGCGCGCGGCTGGCCTCTGACGGTCCAGCGCGTCCAAGGCGATCACTTCGCCCTCGGCGCAGAAACCGAGGTTGACCTCTCTACATTTGATGTCGTTTGGCTGCGCCAGGACCCGCCGTTTGATATGTTTTACATCACAACAACCCATCTCTTGGACCGGATTCATCCGGACACCCTCGTGGTCAATGATCCGTTCTGGGTCCGCAACTATCCCGAAAAGCTCCTCGTGCTGGATTTCCCCGATCTGACGCCTCCCACCATGATCGCGCGGGATCTGGACGATCTGAAAGCCTTCAAAGCCGCGCATAAAGACGTGATCCTCAAGCCGCTTTACGGCAATGGCGGCGCCGGGGTTTTCCGCCTCACGCCCGAGGACAGAAACCTCGCCTCCCTGCATGAGCTTTTTGCAGCCAATAGCCGTGAGCCTCTGATTATGCAGAAGTTTTTGCCGGATGTCTCCAATGGGGACAAGCGGGTTATTCTGGTTGATGGCCTGCCTGTCGGCGCGATCAACCGCGTTCCCGCCGCGGGCGAAACCCGGTCCAATATGCACGTCGGGGGGCGGCCTGAGAAAGTCGGGCTGACAGAGCGTGATCTTGAGATTTGCGCCCGCATCGGCCCGCTTTTGAAAGAGAAAGGCCAGATTTTTGTGGGCATTGATGTGATCGGCGATTATCTCACCGAAATCAATGTGACCTCGCCCACCGGAATTCAGGAGCTTGAGCGATTTGACGGGGTGAATATTGCTGAAAAGATATGGTGCGCCATAGAAGAGCGGCGCACCGGCTCAGCCGCCTGAGGCCCCCACGCGAAAGCTCACCGCTTCGGCAATATGAGGCTTTCTCACGTCAAGGCTTTCGTCAAGATCGGCAATCGTGCGCGCGACCCGTAAAATACGGTGATAGCCGCGCGCCGTCAGGCCAAACCGTTCGGCTGCCTTAAGCAAAAAGTCGCGCCCCTCCGCATCGGGCGCGGCGATGGCCTCCAACATCTCGCCCTCCGCATCCGCATTCAGAGAGAGGCTGTCTTGATCGCGAAACCGTGCGCTCTGCACGGCACGCGCGCGCGCCACATTGCGCGCCACATCCGCCGAGCTTGCGCCGCTTGCAGGCAAATCCAGGTCGCCCAGCGAGACCGGCGGCACGTCAAGGCGGATGTCAAAGCGGTCCATCAGCGGGCCGGAGATGCGGCCCAGATAGTCCTCACCACAGATCGGCACACGCGCACAGGCGCGGGCCGGATCAAAGAGATATCCGCATTTGCAAGGGTTTGCCGCCGCAATCAGCAAGAAGCGGCAGGGATAGCGAACATGGGCATTGGCGCGGCTCACCACGACCTCGCCGGTCTCGATCGGCTGGCGCAGGGTCTCAAGAACGGCGCGCGGAAACTCCGGAAACTCGTCCATGAACAAAACGCCGTTGTGCGCGAGGCTGATCTCCCCCGGCTTGGCGCTGCGCCCGCCTCCGACGATCGCGGCCATAGAGGCTGTGTGATGGGGTTCGCGAAAGGGGCGACGCCGCGAAATGCCGCCTTCTTCAATCAGCCCGGACAGAGAGTGAATCATCGAGGTTTCGAGGGCTTCTGCGGCGCTGAGCGGGGGCAAGATCGAGGGCATTCGCGCCGCGAGCATCGATTTGCCCGACCCCGGCGTGCCGATCATGATCATATGGTGACGCCCAGCCGCGGCGATTTCGAGCGCGCGTTTGGCCCGTTCCTGCCCTTTGACATCGCGCAGATCCCGCCCGCCCGTTTCCGCGCGCACCTCGCCGGCCTGCGCGGGCGGCAATGGCATCTGGCCGGTCAAATGCTGGATCGTATGCAACAGCGAGGCCGGAGCAATCACCTGCGCTGCATCGACCCATGCCGCCTCGGCGCCCGAAGCTTGCGGGCAGATCAGGCTGCGGCCGTGCTCGGCGGCGGCAAGGGCCGCAGGCAATGCCCCGATCACAGGCACAAGCGCGCCATCAAGCGAAAGCTCCCCCAGTGAGGTGATGCCTTCAACCGCATCATTGGCCAGTATCCCGAGAGCGGCAAGAAGCGCCAGAGCAATCGGAAGATCAAAATGGCTGCCCTCTTTGGGCAAATCCGCAGGAGAGAGATTGATGGTCAGGCGTTTTGAGGGCAAGGCAATCGAAAGCGCACTGAGCGCCGCGCGCACCCGGTCGCGGGCTTCGGAGACGGCTTTGTCGGGCAAGCCAACGATCGAAAAAGCAGGCAAACCGGGCGTCACCGCGCATTGCACTTCGACAGTGCGCGCCTCCACCCCCTCAAATGCAACAGTATATGTGCGCGAAACCATTTTACTCTTCCCAGCTTGGTTAACGCATAGGCAGGGGACATTTAAAAAGGGTTAACGCCTGCGCCAAATCCGGCATCACGGCGCAGATATGGGCCAATCGCGCTTTTCAAGCGGCTGCGGGTAGGGAAAGGGCTGATAAGTGACAAGAATGCCCTCGGCGCGCCAGAGCCGAAAGGCGGGGTCTGTGAGAGTTGTGTGCATATAGGCGGCCACATCGCTGTTCACAGGCAGCCCAAACCCCGCAATCCGCGCCATAAGCGGCGCGAAAAAAGCATCAGCAATCGAATAATCCCCGAAAAGCCAGGGGCCGTCTGTCGCCATAGTCTTGGCATGAGAAACCAATAGCTCCAGCCGCGCGAGGTCTTTCAAGACCGCCTCGGAGGGCTGGAAGCCAACCCATTGGTGATACAGCTGCATCGGGCATTCGCCGCGCATGGCCTGAAAACCGGCGTGCATTTCGGCCACCATCGACCTTGCCAGCGCGCGGGCCTTGGGCGCCTCTGGCCACAGCCCGGCGTCGGGGTGGCGCGTGGCAAGCTCTTCGGCGATTGCCATGCTGTCAAAGAGCACCGCCCCGTCTTCACAGACCAGCACAGGAACAGTCCGCGCGGGGGCGAGGGGCGCAAGATCGGCCGCCAGCGTGCCCGCATAAAGCCCGACAAGATGGGCGCGGTATGGCAGCCCGAAATGCTCAAGCAGGAGCCAGCCCCGCAAGGACCAGCTCGAAAAGGCTTTGTCACCGATATATAAATCATAGCTCATCGCCTCTCTTTAGGGCCTGTGTCGGGCGCAAAACAAGAGGCAGATTGCAAAGAGCACTGTTGCGTCGCTTGAAAGCGCCAGACCACAACCCTGACCACAGCCCTGACCACAGTGAGCCATTGAGTTTGCCCGCCGCTCGGCTTAACTCTGTTAAGACCGAATAAACTGCGGAGGCCGCTATGCTGGCTGGCAAAAAACTATTGCTCATCATCGGCGGCGGCATCGCGGCGTATAAATGTCTCGATCTGATCCGCCGTCTGAAAGAGCGTGGCGCAAGCGTGACCCCTGTTCTGACGCCGGCGGCAAAAGAATTTGTCACGCCCCTGTCGGTTGCGGCTCTGGCCGGAGAGAAAGTATACACCGATCTCTTTGATCTGACCGATGAGGCCGAAATGGGCCATATCCAGTTGAGCCGTGTCGCCGATCTGGTGCTTGTTGCGCCCGCCACGGCAAATCTGATGGCAAAAATGGCCGGGGGTCATGCCAATGATCTGGCAACAACGCTGCTTATGGCGACAGACACGCCTGTGATGATCGCCCCGGCGATGAATCTGCGGATGTGGGAGCATCCCGCCACACAACGCAATCTCGCCACGCTGCAAGGCGATGGTATCAAAGTGGTTGGGCCGAATGCGGGCGATATGGCCTGCGGCGAATACGGCGACGGGCGTATGTCAGAGCCGCTCGAAATTGTCGCGGCGCTCGAGGCCGCGCTCGCCGACGGGCCGCTCAAGGGCAGGCGTGTGCTTGTCACATCCGGGCCAACGCACGAGCCGATTGATCCTGTGCGCTATATTGCCAACCGCTCCTCGGGGGCGCAGGGCACAGCCATTGCCGCGGCGCTGGCGCGGCTCGGGGCCGAGGTTGTCTTTGTGACAGGGCCGGCGGATGTGCCACCGCCTGAAGGGGTGAAGGTGATCAAGGTGCAAAGCGCCGAGGACATGAGAGCCGCCGTGCTTGATGCGCTTCCGGTTGATGCGGGTGTTTTTGCCGCTGCGGTCGCTGACTGGCGTGTGAAACGTGAAAGCCACTCCAAGATCAAGAAACAGGCAGGGGAGCTGCCTGTGCTCGAATTCGCCGAAAACCCCGATATTCTGGCCGAAGTCAGCCGGATGACGACAGGCAGACCCAAGCTGGTTATCGGATTTGCCGCCGAGACAGATGATGTGGTCGCCAATGCCACGGCCAAACGCAAACGCAAGGGCTGTGACTGGATCGTCGCCAATGATGTCAGCCCTTCAACAGGGATTATGGGCGGCACGGAAAATGCCGTTCATCTGATCACCGAGACAAGCGCGCAAGACTGGCCGAGGATGAGCAAACGCGAGGTCGGCCACAAGCTCGCCGAGCAGATCGCGGCAGCGCTGGCCTGAGGGGCCTAAGGCAGAGAGATGTCAAGCAATACAAAGGGGGCGTTGTGGTCACTGTAAAATTCACATGGGATGAGGCCGCCGACCGCGCCTTGGGCCTGCCTGCTTACGAAAGCGCAGGTGCGGCAGGGGCCGATCTGCGCGCCAATTTTGCCGACCGTGGCGCGCTTCTGCTCAAGCCGGGCGCTTGGGCGCTGGTGCCCACAGGGCTGAGGCTTGAGATTCCGCATGGCTATGAGGTGCAGCTTCGGCCACGCTCCGGGCTGGCGTTGAAACATGGTGTCACCCTGCCCAACAGCCCCGGCACAATAGATGCCGACTATCGCGGGCCGCTCGGCGTGATTGTGATGAACGCGGGCAAGGCGCCATTCACCGTCCATCACGGGGAGCGCATTGCGCAGATGGTCGTTGCGCCTGTCGTTCAGGCAGAATTTGAGCTGGTGGAGGCGCTGTCAGAGACCGCGCGCGGCACCGGTGGCTTTGGCTCAACGGGGCAAAGCTGATGGCCTTGGCAGTCTTTGGGCTTTGTCTGACGATCTGGGCTTTGGGCCGCAGCTTGCGCTGGTCCAAGGCAAGGGTCTGGGGGCTGATCTCTGTGGTCTATCTCGTCGCATTGGCCGCGCAATTTGCCCACCCCGAAGGAACTCCGGCCCCCTGGGCCATCCTTGGGGGGCTGGCTGTGATCGTCTGGGGCTACGGGGTCGGGCTGTCGCGTCTGAAAGCGCGGGCGGCGCCGCAGGCCGCGCCCGCGCCACAAGGCACTTTCGGCGCAACAGAGCTTGAGCGCTATGCCCGCCACATTGTCCTGCGAGAACTGGGCGGGCCGGGCCAGAAAAAGCTCAAAAATGCGAAAGTTCTGGTGATTGGAGCGGGCGGGCTTGGGTCTCCTGTGTTGATGTATCTTGCGGCGGCCGGGGTTGGCACGATCGGGGTGATTGATGACGATCTGGTCGATCACAGCAATCTCCAACGCCAGGTTATTCACCGTGATGATGCGATCGGAACCCCGAAGGTGCACTCCGCAGCCGAGGCGATGCGGGCGCTCAACCCCTATGTTCATCTGCGCCCTTACCAGCGCCGCCTGACGGGCACACTCGCGGCAGAGCTGTTTGCCGAATATGATGTGATCATCGACGGGACCGACAATTTCGCGACCCGCTATCTGAGCAATGCGGCGGCTGTGGCGCTGAAAAAACCGCTCGTCTCGGGCGCTCTGGCGCAATGGGAGGGGCAGCTTTCGGTGTTTGACCCTGCGCGCGGCGGTCCCTGCTATCAATGTATTTTCCCCCAAGCCCCCGCCGAGGGGCTTGCGCCGTCCTGTTCTGAAGCGGGGGTCGTTGCGCCCTTGCCGGGGATCATCGGCAGTATGATGGCACTGGAGACTGTGAAGCTGATCACCGGAGCGGGCCATATCTTGCGCGGCGAAATGCTGATCTATGACGGGCTTTATGGCGAAAGCCGCAAAATCAAACTCGCCCCGCGCGACGGCTGCCTGCTCTGTCAGCCTCTGAAGGGTCCGACAAAGGAAACACCATGACGAATCCCCTCTTGGCCGACTGGGCCACCCCCTTTCAGATCGCGCCGTTTTCTCAGATCTCGGACAGTGACTTTGCGCCTGCTCTGGAGGACGCCCTTGCCGCGCACGACGCAGAAATTGCGGCGATTGCGCAGGATGTCTCGCCGGTCTGCTTTGACAGCGTGATCGGGGCGCTTGAGGCGGCGGGCGGGGCGCTTGAAAAGGTTCTTTCGGTGTTCTTTACCGTGGCGGGGGCCGACAGCACCCCTGCGCGCGAGGCCTTGCAGCGCGCGTTTTCGCCCAAACTGGCCGCTCATTTTTCGCGCATCACCGCCAATAAGGCCCTGTTTGCAAGGATCGAGACCCTATGGGCAGAGCAGGACAGGCTAGATCTGACCGATGAGCAAGCCCGCGTTCTGATGCTCACACGCCGCAGCTTCCTGCGGGCCGGTGCCGCGCTTTGTGGCGCGCAAGACACACGAATGGCCGAGATCAAATCGCGCCTCGCCGCGCTTGGCACAAGTTTTACGCAAAACCTTCTGGCTGACGAGCGCAGCTGGTTTATGGCCCTTGGCGAGGATGACCTTGATGGCTTGCCGCAGTTTGTCATCGACACCGCCCGCGCTGCGGGCGTAGAGGCGGGGGCCGATGGGCCGGTTGTCACGCTCTCGCGGTCGCTGATTGTTCCGTTTTTGCAGTTTTCCGCCCGCCGGGACTTGCGCCAGAAAGCCTTTGAGGCTTGGGCCGCACGCGGCGCCAATGGTGGTGCAACAGACAATCGCGCAATCTGCGCCGAAATCCTTGCCCTGCGCCAAGAGCGCGCGGCCCTTCTGGGCTACGGGAGCTTTGCCGAATACAAGCTTGAAACCGAAATGGCCAAAACGCCCGCTGCTGTGCGCGCGCTTTTGATGGAGGTCTGGGCGCCGGCCAAAGACCGGGCCATCGCCGACGCCGCGGTGCTGAGGAACATGATGCACGCCGACGGGATCAATGGCGATTTGGCCGCTTGGGACTGGCGCTATTATGCGGCCAAGCGCCGTGTGGCCGAGCATGATCTTGATGAGGCTGATGTGAAGCCCTATTTCCAACTCGAGCGTATGATCGAGGCAAGTTTTGCCTGTGCCAACCGCCTGTTCGGACTGGAGTTTGCGCCACTTGACGTGCCGCTATACCACCCCGATTGCCGCGCTTGGGAGGTCACGCGGGCGGGGCGGCACATCGCGGTCTTTATCGGCGATTATTTTGCCCGTGGCTCAAAACGCTCGGGCGCCTGGTGCTCGGCGATGCGCGCTCAGGCGAAATATCCCGAGGCGCAAACGCCTGTCGTGATCAATGTGTGCAACTTTGCCAAAGGAACACCCGCGCTGCTCAGCTATGATGATGCGCGCACGCTGTTTCATGAATTCGGTCATGCGCTGCACCAGATGCTGTCTGATGTGACCTATGAGAGTATTTCGGGAACCTCTGTGGCGCGTGATTTTGTAGAGCTTCCGAGCCAGCTCTATGAACATTGGCTGGAGGTGCCACGGGTGCTGGCCGAATTTGCGACCCATTATGAAACGGGCGAGGCCATGCCCGAGGCGCTGCTGGAGAAGGTTCTCGGGGCGGCGACATTTGATATGGGGTTCCAGACGGTTGAATATCTTGCCTCGGCGCTGGTGGATCTGGACTTTCACATCGGGGCGGCGCCGGCGGACCCGATGGCACGGCAAGCCGAGGTGCTGCGCGAGATCGGGATGCCCGAGGCGATTGTCATGCGCCATGCCACGCCGCAATTTGCGCACGTCTTTGCGGGGGATGGATATGCCTGCGGATATTACTCCTATATGTGGTCGGAAGTTATGGATGCGGATGCCTTTGAAGCGTTTGAAGAGGCGGGGGATCCGTTTGATGCACCGCTGGCGGCCTCTCTGGAGCGCCATATTCTCTCGGCCGGGGGATCACGGGACGCCGCCGAGCTATATGGTGCCTTCCGCGGCCGGATGCCCGGTGCGCAAGCGCTGTTGAAGGGGCGCGGGCTTCTGGCCTGATGTCGAATGGCCCTTCGGGCCATCCGACCGGCAGGGGGCGCTGCCCCCTGGGTTCAAAAGTCTGACGCCTTTTGAACCTGACCCCCGGGATATTTCTGGAAAGAAAAAGACGCGCAGGGGGCTAAAGACGCGCAAAGGGCTAGAGTGTCTGATCGTAGTCGCCGACCGAAGGCTCTGTCCGGATGACGGCGTCCATATCGGCGAAAATGGCGCGCATTTCGGCCTCCGAGACGGCGCTTTCACAGACCACAACAAGATTGGGCGTGTTGGAGCTGGCGCGCACAAGGCCCCATGATCCATTGTCCAGAATGACCCGCGCGCCATTGACGGTGACCACCTCTTTGATGGCGCGGCCGGCAAAGCTTTCGCCAGCCTTGGCCTTGGCGACAAGTGTGTCGACCAGCCGCCCAAGGACATCGTATTTTTCCTGATCGGCGCAATAGGGCGACATGGTCGGTGTGGCCCAGGTCTGTGGCAGGGCGCGGCGCAGGTCCGACATTTTCAGGCTCGGGTTGCGGTCCATCAGCTTACAGATTTCAACGGCGACCCGCAGGCCGCAATCATAGCCACGGCCCACAGGTTCGGCGAGAAAGTAGTGCCCCGATTTCTCAAAGCCCGCCAGCGCGCCAAGTTCCTTGACGCGGCGTTTCATATGGCTGTGGCCGGTTTTCCAGTAATCGGCCTGCGCCCCATGGGCGATCAGCTCCGGATCCGAGGCAAAGAGGCCGGTTGATTTCACATCGGCCACAAAGGTGCTGCCCGGGTAGATTTTGCTCAGGTCTCGCGCCATGATCACCCCGACCTTATCGGCAAAAATCTCTTCGCCCTCGTCGTCCACCACCCCGCAGCGATCGCCGTCGCCGTCAAAGCCGAGCGCAAAATCGGCGCCGCTCCGGGTGACTGTGGCGCTCATGTCATGGAGCATTTCCATAGCTTCCGGGTTCGGGTTGTAATGCGGGAAGCTGTAATCGAGCGCGGTATGGGAGGGCACAACCTCAACCCCGATCCGCTTGAACACCTCCGGCGCAAAGGCCGCCGCTGTGCCATTGCCTGTGGCGCAGACCACGCGCAGTTTACGCGTCATTTTGAAGTCTCCCACCAGATCGTCGATATAGGCCTCGCGCACCCCGTCAACAAATTCGTAAGCCCCGCCGGAGCGGGGGCGGCCGCGCCCCTCAAGCACAATGGCGCGCAGCTCGTCCATTTCCTCCGGCCCATGGGTGAGCGGACGCTCAAAGCCCATTTTGACACCGGTCCAGCCGTTCGGATTGTGGCTGGCTGTGACCATGGCAACCGCGGGGGCATTCAAGTGAAACTGGCTGAAATAGGCCATCGGCGAGACGGCGGGGCCGATATCCTTGACATGGATGCCGGCCTGGATCAGGCCAAGCATCAGCGCGTTCTTGATGGACAGGGAATAGTCGCGATAGTCGTTTCCAACGGCAATCACAGGTTCGATCCCTCTGGCGTGCATCTGGGTTCCGAGGCCCAGCCCCAAAGCTGTTATGCCGGGCAGGTTGATGTCGTCGGGATATTTCCAGCGCGCGTCATATTCCCTGAAGCCTGTCGGGGCGATCATCGGATCGCGCAGAAAAGACCATGTATTCGGTGTGCAGGTGGTTTTGGGCAGCATAAAGGCTCTCGTTCGGCTAAAGGAAAAAATCTGTGGCGCAGGCCAGGCCCATCGCCACAGAGACTAGTTTGAAACTTGTTCTCGCAAGATCGAGCTTGTCAGAGACACCATAAGGTATACCCCTGAAAAAATCAGGAAGGCCAGAACAGTGTTTTCAAATTTGCGCGGATAGCTCGGGGCATCGGAGGCAATCGGGCGCACCGGCACGGTCAGATACCGAACCTGCCGGCCAGCCTCGAGGGCAGCTTGCTTCTCGCCTTGCAGCGCAGACTGCAGGAAAGCATCCGCTGTGGCAAGGTCGGCCCGGGCGAGTTCTATTTCGGTGGATTGCTGCACGAGCGACAGCCCGGAGCTGTCTGCCTCAATCATGCGCGCATTGAGACCGGTCAAGACATCCTGAAGGCGGCGCACATCCCCCCGTGCGCCGTCAACTTTGGCCTGATTGGGGCGCGGGTTGTCGAGCAGGGCCTGAAGCGCGAGCTTCTTTTCAAGGAGCTGTTGATCATAGGTGGTGATCTGGGTGCGCAGGGCGGCAAGCTGCTCTGTTGGATCAGCAGAATAGACTTCTTGCAGCCGGATCAGATTTTCCTGCGCGCTGCGGCGCTCTGTTTTGGCGCGCTCAAGATTGCGCCGCGCGTCTTCCATGGCATCATTGCGGATGTTTTGCGAAAGCTCATCAACCCGTTCTTCGGCATAAGAAATCAACGCCTTGGAGAAGTCTGTGGCAACCACAGGATCGGCCGCAATCACCTCCATTTTGACAACACCCTCGGTCGGATCATAGCCGATTTTGATGTTCTTTTTATAGACTTTATGGGCCGCTTCATTGGTTGCCTTGGGGTCGAGCCTCTGAATGGCGTCAATCTGGGGCTGGGCAAAGTGGCGCTTATAGCCGAGCGCTTCGTCAAGCCGGATCATGGCGTCTTTGGACGTCAGATAGGACTGAACGGCGATGCTCTCTTGGGAGTTGGCAAGCTGTGAGGGGATCAAGCCGCTCAACGGCCCTCCCGAGCCGCCATCTGCGGATTGGATCAGAAACTCCGATTTGGTCGAATACATCGGTGTGGCAATGGCATAATAATACCAGCCCGCCAAAATCGTCGGCAAAAAGACAAAGGCCGAGAGCCGGGCCAGCAAAAGCAGAAGCCGCTTGCGACGGCGGCTGGCAATATCGCGCTGAATGCCGGTGATTTCCAGAGCGCGGCGGTCAGCAGAATAAACCTCGGTCTGGGGCAGCTGAGAGGCGGCCGGCTTGATGGTTTGGGGCAGCTGGATCTTTCCCATACCGGGCAGAACCGTGCCGGTCTGCTCCCCGGAGGACGCGCGCTCACCGTCTTTGCCGGGCACAACAAGGTCAAGCGTATTGGAGGACTGGAACGGATCAATCCCCTTCAGGCGCAGCTGGCGCACCGCGTCAAAGTCAGAAATCGGGGCCAGCCCGTGTTTTTGGGCCATGCGCCGCGCCATGCGCAGCTGTCGCCCGGTGAGGCCTTCGCGGCGGATCGCGTCAATATCGGTTTCGGCCTTGACCTCGCGTGCAGAGTCAACGGCCCCGGCCCGCGCGGCGGCGGGTTGCTCTGGCGGCTTGGGCGGGTCTTGCGCGCTCTGTGGCGCTGGGCGCGCCTGATCCGCCGCCTGCGTGGCCTCTTGTGCCGCTGAGGGGCGGG
>JAHBAN010000199.1 GCA_018500075.1 Flavobacteriia bacterium
CCGATAGCTCGGCCTTAGGGGTATAGCTCAGTTGGTAGAGCGACGGTCTCCAAAACCGTAGGCCCACAGTTCGAGTCTGTGTGCCCCTGCCATTTTCCTGTGATGACTTGTCATTGAGCGGATCACAGCCCAGTCTGGCAACGGGCTGGCTGACTGGCTCGGTCGGCGCATGAGGTGAGGAGATATCCTTGGTATGAGGCTATTTGAACGCATTCTAGGCGCGCGTTTTGAGGCGCTTGCGCCCGAGGTTCAGGCGCTGCACCGTCACGCTGGCATCCGGCAGGGCGAGATCACCTTGCGCGCCTCTCCTGTTATGCAGCTTTTCGGCTTTCCGCCGCCGTGCACGGATGCGCCGCTCTGGTTTGGCACCCGCGAAGAGGAGAATGTCGCGATCTGGCGGCGTCAGATCAAGGATCGTGAGCTGCGATCGGAGCTTTGGCAGGCGGGCGAACTGGTTGTGGGGCGTATGGGCCTTGTGACGGTCACATCCGAGCTTGTGATTGAGGCTGGGGTGCTCAGCCAAGTGCCAAAGGCGCTCCGGTTTGCGGATATACCTCTGCCGCGTGTGCTTTGGCCGCGCATCACGGCGCGCGAATGGGGCGCAGGCGGCAAGTATCACTTCAAGATAGAGCTGCGCGCCCCTCTGGTTGATTTTGTCTTGCTGGCCTATGAGGGCTGGCTTGCGCCTTAGACGGGGTTGCGCCTTTGCGTCATGTTTTGGCTTGACCCGGCGGGATCAGAAGATGCGGGGCCTCAGGCCCGACTGGAACCAGCTCACAAAGCTATAAATCGAATAGACGGGCAGCCCTGTGGCTTTAGCAACGGCGGCGGCATAGGGCGGCATATTGGTGCATTCCAGAACAAGCGCCCCGATGTCGGGGTGACGCTGGCAAAGCTCTTGCGCGGCGGTTCTGATTTCGACTTGGGCGGCGGCGGTATCAAGCTCGGGGCTGTTGCCAAGAATGGCGGTGCTAAACAGGCTGCCGTCTGTGCCGATGACGGGCGTGTCTATTGGGGCGCCTGCGGCGAGGAGATGGGCTGTGCTCAGGCTGTTGCGCGAGATGGTGATGACGCCGGCCCGTTTTGCGGGCGGCAGGAGTGCATTGATCAGAGGAATTTGCATCAGCGCAGAGGTTGCGACGGGCACGGCGAGGCTCGATTTCAGATCGTCTTGCAGAAGGGAGAGAAACCCGCAAGTTGTTGTGATTCCTTGCACCCCTTCGCGGATCAGCTCCTGAGCGGCGGCAACGAAAGCGCCGAGCAGTTCGCGCGGGTCGCCCTGCACAATGGCCTCCGGAGTTGCGCCATCGACTGTTTTGTAGCGCACAGGAAAGGGCCATGTGTCTTTGTTGCCGATATCGCCAAGGACCCGTGGGAAGCGGGTATCGAGCAACAGAATGCCAACGCCGGGTGTGGTTGGGGTGCGCATGGGGGCCTCAGGTCTGATAGGGCTCAAGCTCTTGCAGGAGCAATTTCAAAAACGCTTTCGCTGTCTGGGACAGCGGACGGGTGGAGGAGGTAATCACGGCCATATCCATTAGAATAACCGGCTCAAAGGGGCGCGAGACAAAGCGGGGGTCATGATCATGTTCGAGCACGAAAGGGTCAAGCAGGGAAATGCCCATCCCTTCTTTGACAAAGCTCAACAGGTTTTTGAACAGATGCGAGTGCACCCGCGTGCGCAGCGGTAAGCCCGCAGTGTTGAAGACCTCGCGCAGGCGGCGCTGGGTCATGTGGTCTGGTCCCATCGCGATGAACGGCTCATTGGCAATCAGCTCGGGCGTGAGCACATCATGACGGGTCAGCGGGTTGTCCCGATGAAGGGCGAGGCGGGTTTGGACCGTCAAGGGATAGACGGTGAGCGTGTCATAGAGCAGGGGCATTTCGCAAATCCCGACTTCAAAGAGGCCCGATGTCACCCACTCCTGTATTTTGGCCGAATATTGCGACTGGAAGGAAATGTTCATATTCGGACGTTTGGCGGCAAACTTGGCGATCACGCTGGGCACAAACCCGAAGGACATGGAGTGCTGGGACGCAACTTGGAGCTGGCCGGCCTGTTTGTTTTGCAGATCAACCACCGTCTGGGTGACGTGATCAAGGCCGCGTACGACTGTGTCGATTTCGCGGTGCAGCATTGCGGCTTCCGGGGTGGCGATCAGGCGCCCGTTGACGCGTTCAAACAGCGGCAGCTTTGTTTGACGCTCAAGCTGGGACAGCAGATTGGACACGCCCGGCTGGGAAATGCCGAGCGCCTCGGCCGCGCCTGTGACGGTTCCGCTTTCGACGACGGCATGGAAGGCCTGAAGCTGTCTGAATTTGAGGCGCATGGCCTGTCGGTATCACAAAAAATGATCCTTAAGCTAGTAAATTGTATTTGAAATGATGATCTGGCCACGCAAGACTGCTTGGATATGAATACACGCGAGCGGGGAGCGCTGAATGGCGTCGGAGCATATTGTCATCGTGGGTGCGGGGATCGTCGGAGCAGCGACGGCGATATGGCTGCGCCGGGCGGGCAAGGATGTGACGCTGATTGACAAAGGCGAGCCGGGCATGGGGGCGTCTTATGGCAATGGCTGTATTCTGGCCAGCTCCTCTGTTGTGCCGGTGACGGGGCCGGGGCTGGTGCGCAAAGCGCCGCTCTATCTCGCGGACCCGACCTTTCCCTTGTTTTTCCGCTGGAGCTATTTGCCCAAGCTGGTGCCATGGCTCGTGCGCTATATGAGCCATGCAAATGCCGGCGACACGCGGCGGATCAGCCAGGGGCTGACCACTATTGTGGGCGACAGTCTGGAGCAGCATCAGGCGCTGACATATGGGACAGATGCGGCGAAATGGGTGTGCGAGTCTGACTATTCCTTTGTTTACAAGGACCGTGCCGCCTTTGATGCGGATGCGTTTGGCTGGAGCTTGCGCGCCGAGGCGGGCTTTGTGCCCGAGCTTGTGCAGGGTGGCGAAGTTTTTGAGCGCGAGCCGATTCTCGGCCCGTCGGCGGGGCTTCTGGCTGTGATGAAAAATCACGGATTTATCCTCAATCCGGGGGATTATGTAAAAGATCTTGTGGGGCTGCTGGAGCAGCTTGGCGGGCGTTTTGTGCGCGCAGAAGTCAAGGATTTTGACATCAGCGGCGGCGCGATTTCGGCTGTTGAGACGACCGAGGGGCGCTTTGCCTGTGACAAGGCTGTGATCGCCTCGGGGGTTTGGTCCAAGCCTTTGATGGGCAAGCTTGGCATCACTGTGCCGCTTGAGGCGGAGCGCGGCTATCACATTGTTTACAAATCCCCCAGCGAGACGCCGAACAACCCGATGATGCTGGCGGAGGGCAAATTTGTTGCCACGGCGATGAATCAGGGGTTACGCTGCGCGGGGATCGTTGAGTTTGGCGGGCTGACCGAGGCGCGCTCCAAAGCGCCGCTGGCTTTGCTACGCAAAAAAGTAAAGACGTTCTTCCCGAGGCTGCAAGCCGAAGGGGAAGAAGAGTGGCTTGGCTTTCGGCCTGCGCCAAGTGACAGCTTGCCGTTGATTGGCGAAGTTGGGGTCAGCGGGGTCTATGCCGCGTTTGGCCATCATCACATTGGCCTGACAGGTGGGCCAAAAACCGGCCGGCTTGTGGCGGATATGATTTCGGGGCAGCATTCAAACACCGATATGCGCCCCTTTGAGCCGAGGCGTTTTGTCAAAGGCTAAACCAACCAAGAAACTGAAAAACCAAAGGGAGAAACGACCATGAAAACACTGACACAGAAACTCAGCACCGCTGCGGCGAGTGTGGCTCTGGCGATTGCGGCCAATGCTGCGGCTGCGGAAAAGTGGGATATGCCAATGGCTTATGCCGCGAGCAACTTTCACTCGGAGATGGGGGTCGTCTTTGCTGACAAAGTGCGCGACTATACGGGCGGCGCGATCGACATCACCGTTCATCCGGGCGGCTCGCTCTTTAAGGGCGGCGAAATCAAGCGCGCGGTTCAGACCGGACAAGCGCCAATTGGCGAGCGGTTTATGAGTGCGCACGCGAATGAGGCGCCGCTTCTGGGCTGGGACAACGTGCCCTTTATTGCCACAACCTATGAGGCCAACGACAAGCTCTGGGCCGCGGCCAAAGACAAGGTCAACGCACAGCTTGCCGAGCAAAACCTTGTGACGCTTTACACCTGCGCCTGGCCGGGTCAGGGCTTTTATTTCAAGAAGCCCGTGGCCTCATCGGCCGACACTCAGGGTGTCAAATTCCGCTCCTACAACACCGCCACGGCAACCTTTGCAGAGGAGCTGGGGATGATCCCCGTTCAGGTCGAAGCGGCAGAGCTGAGTCAGGCTTTGGCGACAGGTGTGGCCGAGGCGTTTATCTCCTCAGGCTCGACAGGCTATGACCGCAAGGTCTGGGAAACACTGACGCATTACTACAAGGTCAACGCTTGGCATCCACGCAACTATGTGATGGTGAACAAAGGGGTTTGGGACGGGCTGAGCGCGGATCTTCAGGCCTCGGTTCAAAAAGCAGCGGATGAAACCGGCGCGGCCTGTAACGCGAAGTCAGCCGAGCTGGCCAACTGGTATTTTGAGCAGCTTGAAGCCAACGGCATGACTGTGCAGGATGCTGGCCCCGAATTCTTGGCCGAGCTGCAAAAAATCGGCGCGAAGATGCAGGCCGACTGGGTCGCCGAAGCGGGCGCGGATGCGCAAGCTATTCTGGACGCCTACGCCGCAAACTAAACCAAAAAGAGACAGCCCCGCCGTGACAGTGACGGCGGGGCTTTTCACCGCAAGAAAAAAGAAAAAAGGGGAGAGTCATGAGAGATTGGCAAGCATTATTGGGGCTGCCTTTGTGGGTCTGGCTCTTTGTCTTTCCGACGGTTTTGGTGCTTTGCTGCCTTTGGCAAGGACCGGCTGCGGCGCGGATATTGCGGCCTGTTTGGCGCGGTCTTGATCGGATCTATGCAGCCGCGGGGGCTGTGGCGGCGGTGTTTATGGTGTTGATTTTGCTCTTGATCATTGCCCAGATGATTGCGCGGTGGTCGAGTATCACCTTCCCCGGCTCGACTGAATATGCAGGCTATGCCATGGCCGCGACCTCGTTTTTTGCGCTGGCCTACACGCTGACGCAGGGGGCGCATATCAGGGTTTCGATTTTTCTCAATCTGAATGCCTTTACCAAATTCTGGCTGGATGCGCTGGCGATGTGGATCGCTGCTGTGACGGCGACCTATTTTGCACGCTATGCCATCAAGACAAACCTGATGTCCGAGATGCTCAACGACCGCACGCAGGGGCAGGATTATACGCCTGAATGGCTGATCACCTTTTTCAAGATGTTCGCCACCTCGCCGCTGGACTGGGGCACGCTTTGGGCCAGCTCGGGGGAGGGCTGGGTCTATACGCCGGTCTGGGTTCCGCAGCTTCCCATGTCGATCGGAACTGTGCTTTTGGCCATTGCGATCTGGGATTATCTGACGCGGCTTATGTGCCTGCGCGAAACACAAATTCACGGGGAGGTTCTGGAATGAGCGAACTTTACGCCACCGTTATTTTTCTCTTCGTGCTGTTTGCACTTTTGGGCGGGTCTGTCTGGATCGGGCTGGCGCTGATGGGCGTTGCCTGGGTGGGGATGGAGCTGTTTACCATGCGCCCGGCGGGAGACGCCATGATCACGACGATCTGGTCGGGCGCCTCAAGCTGGACGCTGACGGCATTGCCGCTGTTTATCTGGATGGGAGAGATCCTGTATCGAACGCGATTGTCAGAAGATATGTTTCGCGGGCTTGCGCCCTGGATGCGCTATCTGCCGGGCGGGCTGTTGCACACCAATATCGCGGGCTGCACCATTTTTGCCGCGGTCTCAGGCTCCTCGGCGGCGACGCTCAATATGGTCGGGAAAATGTCGATCCCCGAGCTGCGCGAGCGTGGCTATCCGGAGTTTATGATTATCGGAACGCTCGCGGGCGCGGCCACTTTGGGCCTGATGATCCCGCCGTCTTTGACGCTGATTGTTTATGGTGTGACGATCAATGAAAGTATCACCAAGCTCTTTATGGCGGGGGTCTTCCCCGGCCTCGTTCTGGCCGGGCTGTTCATGCTTTATATCGTTGCGTGGCACTTTCTTTACCCCGACCAGCGCCCCGAGCCGGAACCGAAGATGCCCTTCTCCCAGCGCATGGCGGAGAGCCGCTTTTTGCTGCCACTCTTCGGGCTGGTCTTTATTGTCATTGGCTCGATGTATTCCGGCTATGCCACCGCCACAGAGGCCGCCGCTGTGGGGGTCTTTGGCGCTTTGGTGCTCTCGGCGGTGCAAGGCTCGCTTGACTGGAGCACCTTTAAACAAGCGCTGATGGGGGCGACCAAGACCTCGGCGATGATCGCCTTTATCCTGATGGGGGCGGCGTTTTTGTCGCTGTCGATGGGCTTTACGGGCCTGCCGCGCGCGCTTGCGGGGCTGATTGACAGCTACAATCTTTCGCCCGTGGCGCTGATCGCGGTCCTGACGCTGTTCTATCTGGTGCTTGGAATGTTCATGGACGGGTTGTCCTCGGTTGTGTTGACCATGGCGATTGTCGAGCCGATGATCCGCGCGGCGGGGATTGATGTAATCTGGTTTGGCATCTTCCTTGTTGTGGTGATCGAGACAGCGCAAGTGACGCCGCCGATCGGCTTTAACCTCTTTGTGCTGCAAGGCATGACGCGCCATGAGATCAGCTATATCGCCAAGACGGCCATTCCGATGGTGGGTCTGATGCTGTTGATGGTTGTGATCCTTGTGGTCTTTCCCGAGCTGGCAACCTGGCTGCCTGACACTATCCGTCAGGGCGCGTCGGGCTAGCGATGCTTGCCGCGCTTGGCTTTGTGGCGCGACACGGGCGCTGGGCCTTGGTGCTGGGGCTGTTGGGCGGCCTGTTGCTGCCTGATCTGGCGCAGGCGTTGAAGCCATGGCTGGCGGAGCTTGTCTTGCTTCTGTTGTTTCTGACCGGGCTGCGTGTCGGGCCTCGTGACGCGCTTTTGGGGCTAAAAGGTGTGCGCCGCACGCTGGCGGTTGTGTTGAGTTATCAGCTTGTCCTGCCTTTGCTCGCGCTCGCGGGATTTGCGCTTTTCGGCCTCGCTGGCTCGCCCTATGCGATTGCCTTTACACTGATGCTTGCAGCACCCTCTGTGACGGGCAGCCCGAATATCGCGATTTTGCTCGGCCAGTCGCCCGAGCCGGCCTTTCGCCTGCTGATCCTGGGAACGGCGCTGTTGCCGCTTACGGTTCTTCCGGTGTTCTGGCTCAGCCCTGCATTGGGCGATCTGTCGGCAGCATTGCGGGCTTCGGGGACATTGCTTGTCGCGATCTGGGCTGTCATCGGGCTGGCGTTTGTGACGCGTCATATGGCGCTGCCGGAGCTTGCCGGAGAGCGCCGGTCCGCGCTTGACGGGGCCATGTCGATTGCGCTGGCGGTGATTGTGATTGGTTTGATGAGCGCTTTGGGGCCGGCGATACAGGCGGTGCCTTGGGAGGTTGGCAAATGGCTGGCGCTCGCGTTTTTTGTGAACTTCGGATTGCAGGCTGTGGCTTATCGCGTCTTGCGCCGCTCGGCGGGCGACGCGGAGGCGGCTCCCTTTGCTGTTGTGGCGGGAAACCGCAATGTGGCGCTGTTTTTTGTGGCGCTGCCGGTCACCCAGTCGCCGGAGTTTCTTATCTTTCTCGGGTGTTATCAGATCCCGATGTATCTCACCGCACTGGTGATGCGGCCTTTCTATGGCAAGCCGTCAACACGCGGTTGACAGATTTGACGTGAGGCTGACGCAGGCACTTGCCGCAAATGCGGAGGGCTGATGGCGCGGGCCTATCTGGCGCACCTCATGGGCGACAGCGGCCCGAAAATCAGCCCTTAGACAAATTTGTTCTGGAACTGGCGGCCAAGTTTTGGCAGGAAGGGTCTGCGCATTAACCCAACCATCTGCACGCTGAGCTCCGGCATAAAGGTGAGATGCCAACCATAGGAGCATTTTCATATGCTAAAAAACGACCATCTCGAAAGCTGGGACCGTGAAAACTTTTTTCACCCCTCCACACATCTGGCCGAATTCGCCCGTGGCGTGACGCCCCAGAGGATCATCACCAGCGCTGAGGGCTGCCATATCCAAGACCGCGACGGCAACCGGCTTCTGGACGCTTTTGCGGGGCTTTACTGTGTCAACGTCGGCTACGGGCGTCAGGAGATCGCCGAGGCGATTGCGGCGCAGGCCAAGGAACTGGCCTATTATCACTCCTATGTCGGCCACGGAACCGAGGCGAGCATCACGCTGGCCAAGATGATCCTTGATCGTGCGCCCGATCATATGAGCAAGGTCTATTTTGGTCTGGGCGGCTCTGACGCCAATGAAACCAACGTGAAGCTGATCTGGTATTACAACAACATTCTGGGCCGCCCGGAGAAGAAGAAAATCATCAGCCGCTGGCGCGGATATCACGGGTCCGGCCTTGTGACTGGGTCGCTGACGGGGCTGGAGCTGTTTCACAAGAAGTTTGATTTGCCACTGGCGCAAGTGGTGCATACCGAAGCGCCCTATTACTTCCGCCGCGACAATCTGGAGCAATCCGAAGCCGAATTTGTGGCGCATTGTGTGGCCGAGCTTGAAGCGTTGATCGCGCGTGAAGGGGCCGACACCATTGCGGCCTTTATCGGCGAGCCGGTGCTTGGCACGGGGGGCATTGTGCCGCCCCCGGCGGGCTATTGGGCAGCGATCCAGGAGGTGCTGGAGCGCCATGATATCCTGCTTGTGGCCGATGAGGTCGTGACAGGCTTTGGCCGTCTTGGAACCATGTTCGGCTCCGAACATTACGGGATGAAGCCTGATTTGATCACCATCGCCAAGGGCCTGACATCGGCCTATGCGCCGCTTTCGGGCAGCATTGTGAGCGAGAAAATGTGGGCTGTTCTGGAGCGGGGCACCGACGAAAACGGCCCTATCGGCCACGGCTGGACCTATTCTGCGCATCCGATTGGCGCGGCGGCGGGTGTTGCCAACCTCAAGCTTCTGGACGATCTGAAGCTGATCCAGAACGCGGGTGAGACAGGCGCATATCTCAATGCCGCCATGGCGGAGGCGCTGGGTGCGCACGCCCATGTGGGCGAGGTGCGCGGCGAGGGGATGCTCTGTGCGGTCGAATTCGTCAAGGCGCGCGAGGGGCGGGTTTATTTTGACGCCTCCGAGAAGGTCGGGCCGCAGATTGCGGCGGCTTTGCTGGCCGAGGGCGTGATTGCCCGCGCGATGCCGCAGGGCGACATCCTCGGCTTTGCGCCGCCCTTCTGTCTGACACGCCAAGAGGCTGACGAAGTTGTTGGCAAGACCGCCAAGGCGGTAAAATCTGTTCTGGGCTAAGACGCCCTGCTCTGACATATTGGCCCCGATGTTTGAAAGAGCATCGGGGCTTTTTTGTGCGAAGGACAGGGCAATGGCGCGCGCAATAAAATGGGGGGTGTCGGCTCTGCTGGCTGTTGCGCTGGCCAGCGCGGCGCTGCGCGCGGAGACTGTGACCGTTTTTGCGGCCGCAAGCCTGAAGACCGCGCTCGACAGCCTGACGCCCGAGGCCGAGGCGGCGACAGGCCACGCGCTTCGCATGGTCTATGCCAGCAGCGCGGCTTTGGCGCGCCAGATCGAGCAGGGCGCGCCTGCGGATATTTTTATTTCGGCCAATCCGGACTGGATGGACCATCTGGAGGGGCGCGGCACGATCAAAGCGGCCAGACGCATCAACCTTCTGGGCAATTCTCTTGTGTTGATCGGTGGGGCCGCAGAGCCTGCGCCGCGTCTTGAAGAGGCGCAGAGCTTTGCCAAAGGGCGGATCGCCATGGGGATGACGCGGGCCGTGCCTGCGGGGATCTATGGCCGCGCCGCGCTGGAAAGTCTGGGGCTTTGGCCGGCTTTGCGCGGGCGGATTGTCGAGACAGACAATGTGCGCGCAGCACTTGCGCTCGTCTCGCGGGGCGAGGCGCGCTACGGGGTTGTCTATGCGAGTGATGCCGTGGCCGACCCCAAAGTGCGGGTCTTGCTGGGGTTTCCCGACGACAGCCATGACCCGATCATTTATCCGGCCGTGTCGCGGAGTGAGCAGGGCGCGGATGTGCTTGCGTTTTTGCAAAGCGAGGCGGCTTGGCGCGTGTTTGAGGCGCAGGGCTTTTTGAAAGTGGAGGCGCGCCCATGAGCTGGCTTGGCGTTGAGGAATGGCAGGCGGTGTTGCTCTCGCTCAAAGTGGCGTTCTGGGCCACGCTGCTCAGTCTGCCGCTCGCGGTTGCGGTGGCCTATGCGCTGGCGCGGGGGCGCTTTTGGGGGCATGGGCTGCTCAATGCTCTTGTGCATTTGCCGCTCGTTTTGCCCCCGGTTGTGACAGGATATTTGCTGCTCATGTTCTTTGGCGCGCAAGGGCTTGGCGGGCGGGTGCTTGAGGCTGTGGGGATGCCGCTCGCCTTTCGCTGGACGGGGGCTGTATTGGCGGCGGCGATCATGGCCTTTCCGCTGGTTGTGCGCGCGATCCGCCTTTCGATCGAGGCGGTAGATGCGCGGCTTGAGGCGGCGGCGGCGACGCTGGGCGCTTCGCCGCTTCGGGTGGTGTTCACCGTGACTTTGCCAATGGCGATGCCGGGCGTTTTGGCCGGTGCTGTGCTCGGGTTTGCCAAGGCAATGGGCGAGTTCGGCGCGACGATCACATTTGTCTCCAACATTCCGGGCGAAACGCAGACACTGCCGTCGGCAGTCTATGGCTTTTTGCAGGTTCCGGGGGGCGAAAGTGCGGCGGGCCGCCTTGTGATCGTGGCTGTTGTGGTGGCGATGGGGGCGCTGTTGTTTTCGGAGTGGCTGGCGCGGCGTATGGCGCGCAAGGTGGCAGGCGCATGAGCTTGCGGGTGGATATCTCCAAGTCGCTCGCGGGCTTTGAGCTTTGCGCCGATTTTGAAGCGCCTTCGGGGATCACTGTATTGTTCGGGCCGTCCGGGTCGGGCAAGACCACGCTGATCAACGCGGTTGCGGGGCTTCTCACGCCGGACAGCGGGCGCATCGCTCTGGGGGAGCGGGCGCTGTTTGACGCGGCGCGGGGCATCAACCTGCCGGCGCATAAGCGCGGGGTCGGGTATGTGTTTCAGGATGCGCGGCTGTTTCCACATTTGAGTGTAGAGGCCAATCTCAATTACGGGCGCAAGCGGGCCGCAAACCCGCCGGGCGCGGCGGAGTTTGACCGTATCGTGACGCTGCTCGGCCTTGGCGCGCTTTTGGGGCGCAGGCCAGCCAAGCTCTCGGGCGGAGAGGCGCAGCGTGTGGCGCTGGGGCGTGCGCTCCTGAGCGGGCCGAAACTGCTTTTGGCAGATGAGCCGCTGGCGGCGCTCGACGGGGCGCGTAAGGGCGAGCTTTTGCCTTATTTCGAGCGGTTGCGCGACGCGGGCGATCTGCCGATCCTTTATGTGACCCATTCGGTGAGCGAGCTGGGGCGGCTGGCCAACCATGTGGTCACGCTGTCGCGCGGCAGGGCGTCGGGTCTGCGCACGCCTGCGGATGTTCTGGCGGATCCGCGTCTTGTTTCGGGCGGCGTGCGCGGGGTTGGTGCGATGATCACGGCGGTGGTTGTGGCGCATCACAACGACGGTCTGAGCGAGCTGGACGCCGGCGGGGTGCCCTTGTTTTTGCCCAAGGTCGGGCGCGAGATCGGGGCGCATCTGCGGGTGAGGATTGCGGCGAGTGATGTGATCCTGTCGCGTCAGAAGCCTGAGGGGCTTTCGGCGCTCAATATCCTGAAGGCCAAGATCGTCGGGCTGCGCGAAGGCGAAGGGCCGGGGGCAATTGTGGCGCTTGAGACGGCTGCGGGGCAGATTCAGGCGCGCCTCACACAACGCTCGGCCAAGGCGCTGGGCCTTGCGGTCGGGCTTGAGACCTATGCGGTTGTGAAAACCGTGTCGATTGCGCAGGAAGATGTGGGCGGGTGAGCGCTAGGTGATCGGCTTCACATAGCGGATAAACGGGGTGAGCTGCCCGACGCGGTCATAGAGCTGGCGGGCGGTTGTGTTGAAGTCCTGCGTCATCCAGTAAACACCGCTGGCGCCGGATTCGCGGGCCTCGTGATGCACCGCCTCGATCAGCGCGCGCCCCGCGCCTGTGCCCCGAAGGGCAGGATCAACATAGAGGTCTTGAAGGTAGCAGGTGTTTTCAAGAGACCACATATGGCGGTGAAAAAGATAATGGGTGAAGCCGATGGCCTGCCCGTCCTTGAGCGCGATCAAGCCCTTGAACTCGTTCTCGGCGCCCGACAAGAGCCGCGCGAAGGAGCTGTCAAAGACCTCCTTGGGGCGCGATGTCTCATAAAATGTGAGATAGGCCGTGAACATACGATCCCATTCGGAGCGTTCTTCGGCTGTTATGGGGCGAATTTGGAGGTCTGACATCAGCTTGCTTTCAGGACGGGGGGAGGCCGAGGGCGTTTAAGCTCTGCTCAAGGGCTTTCTTTTGATCGGGGGAGAGTGTGCCGGTTTGAAGGCCGTCTGCGGCCAGAGCCTGAGTGCCTGCCATCAGCATATGCGGGCTGCGGGCTTGAAAGGCGGCGTTTAGGAGAGAGGCGGCGTGCCCCTGTGGCTCTAGGCCCGCAAGCGGCAAGGCAAGGGCGGCGGCGTCGGCCTCATCTGCGGCCTGCAGGGCGGCGCGGGTGGCGCTGTCACAGGCAAGCGTCAAAGGCTCGCCCGGCGCGTGGGCCAGAAACAGCCGGCGCAAAAGGCGCGGGCCGTAATAGGCCAGAAGCGCATCAAGCGAGGGCAGCGCCG
>JAHBAN010000244.1 GCA_018500075.1 Flavobacteriia bacterium
TTATTGAAGGCCGTGCCGTCAACGAAATCTCTCATGATCCGTCCTTTGTTTTTTGCTCTTGTCTTTTTCGGCGTGAGGCTCGTTATGACCGCTTTATTCCGATTCGGATAGGGCGTATTTGCATAGCTCCCTTGCGTTATGTGCATATCTTTCAACAAATGCCCCACGATATATGGGTTTCTTGCCAAGGGTCTTCCCCCAAGATATAGGTGCCGCCTCAGTCCGATCAACCTTTTGCCACGGTTTTGCCATAATGCCTAAAATTAACGGAAACGAAATTCGCCCCGGAAATGTTCTGGAGCACAACGGCGGCCTCTGGGCTGCTGTCAAAGTCGATCACGTCAAGCCCGGAAAGGGCGGAGCCTTCGCTCAAGTCGAGATGAAGAACCTTCGTAACGGATCAAAGCTTAACGAACGGTTTAGAAGTGCCGATAAAGTCGAGCGCGTCCGCCTTGAGCAAAAAGATATGCAATTCCTCTATGAGGATTCGGGTCAGCTTATCTTCATGGACACAGAAACCTACGATCAGGTCCAGCTTGACGCCGAAATCCTCGGCGAGCGCCGCCCCTTCCTGCAAGACGGTATGACAATCTTTGTCGAATTTCACGAAGACGAGGCGCTCAACGCGACCTTGCCGCAAAAAGTCACCTGTGTGATTGCCGAGACAGAGCCGGTGGTCAAAGGCCAGACAGCCGCCAACAGCTTCAAGCCCGCGATCCTGCAAAACGGTGTCAAAGTCATGGTGCCGCCTTTCGTCGGACAGGACGAAGCGATCATCGTGAACACCGACACAATGGAATATTCAGAGCGCGCCTAAGCGCCCCTGACAGTCCAAAACGTCACAAAAGCCGCAACGGCCACAAAAAGCCCCTGCCAATCGCGGGGGCTTTTTGCCGCTCAGAGTGTCTCAAAGCGCAGGGCCTGCCCGTCGGCTTCCAGCCCCTTTTCAGCGCGATCAAAGCGCAGATAGGCCAGTGCCTGATTGCCCGCCACGCTCAAAACAGTGCCCGCCGGCTTGCCTTCGGAGAGGATATCGGCCCCCGCGCGCAAGGGCGCCTCGCCCACAACCCGCGCCAGCCCCTTGCGCAGCTCGGTCTTGTGCTTCATCCGCGCCGTCACCTCCTGGCCGACATAACAGCCTTTCTTGAAGTCCACCCCCTTGAGCCGCTCAAAGCCCATCTCAAGAATAAAGCTGTCCGGCCCCAGCTCCGCGCCCGTCTCAGGGACCCCAAGCCCAACCCGCAGCGCGGTCCAATCGGTCGTGTCCTCGCCCGCAGGGTCTTGGCGGTAGGCCCGCCAGCCCAACGCCTCATGGCGCGGATCGGCAAAGCCGTCGTCGGGCCGCGCACCAAGCCCGCGGTGCAGATAGAGCGCGGCCGGGGCAATCGTGACCTTGGAGCGCAGCTTATACATCGTGAGCCGCTGCATCAGCATCGGCGCAAGGCCCGCGTCCACATCCAGCAAGATCGCGTCGTCAGCCGGAACCAGAAAAAAATCGGCAATATATTTGCCCTGCGGCGTCAGCATGGCCGTATAGACCAGCCCGTCCTTGAGACCCGCCACATCGTTGCTCACAAGACCTTGCAAAAAATGCTCGCGGTCCTCGCCGGTTATTTTCAGTATCTCGCGGCTCATCGCTGCTCTCCCCATTCGCGCTTGCCCGTAATATAGGGGAGGTGAGAGCAAACGAAAGGGCCAGTTCATGCGCGCACCTGTCTCGGTGATCATTCCCACGCTCAATGCGGCCGCGGGCTTGCCGGCCTGCCTTGGTGCGCTCGGTGAGGGGCTTGAAGCGGGGCTGATTCGCGAGCTGATCCTCACAGATGGCGGCTCAACTGATGAAACAGCCGCCATAGCCGAGGCCGCAGGCGCGCTCTGGCTCACAGGTGCCGCCGGGCGCGGCGGCCAGATCGCGCGGGGCGTGGCCGCCTCCCAAGGGGCGTGGCTTTTGATCCTGCACGCCGACACAGTTCTGGAAGCGGGCTGGAGCAGGGCGATGCTTGAGCATATCACATCCACCCCGACCAAAGCCGGCTATGGCCGGCTCGCCTTTGCCGCCCGTGGCGCAGCGCCGCGCTTTGTGGCGGGCTGGGCCAATCTGCGCGCGCGCCTCTTTGGCCTGCCGTATGGCGACCAAGCGCTGCTGGTCGCGGCTCAAACGCTTGCCAATGCTGGCGGCTATCCGCCCCTGCCGCTCATGGAAGATGTCGCGCTTGCCCGCGCCCTGCGCGGACAGCTTGTGCCGCTTGGCGTCATCGCCCTGACAGATGCGCAAAAATACGAGACAGAAGGCTGGGTGCGGCGCGGTGCGCGGAATCTGTGGCTTTTGCTGCGCTTTTTTTGCGGCGCCGACCCTGCCGTGTTAGCGCGGCTTTATCGGCGGTCTGGCCGTTCGTCTTGAACTGCAACTCATGCAGCCGCGCATAAACCCCGTCGCCGGCCAAAAGCGCCTCATGGGTGCCCTCATCCACAACGCGCCCCGCATCCATCACAACAATCTTGTCAGCGTCCCGCACCGTTGACAGCCGATGCGCAATCACAAGCGTCGTGCGCCCCTTGGACAGCCGCTCAAGCGCATCCTGAACCACCGCCTCAGACTTCGCATCCAGCGCCGATGTCGCCTCATCCAGAAGCAAAATCGGCGTGTCCCGCAGCAAAGCCCGCGCAATCGCCACGCGCTGGCGCTGGCCGCCCGACAGGCTTGAGCCGCGCGGGCCAACAGGCGTTTCCAACCCGTCAGACAGCTGGGGCAGGAAGTCGGCCACATGAGCCGCCTCGATCACCTCTCGCAAGCGCGCCTCGGGCACGTCCTTGCGCCCCAAGAGGATATTCTCGCGCAGGGTCTCGTCAAACAGGGCCGCGTCCTGACTGACCACAGAAAACAGCCCGCGCAGGTCGTTGAGCGTCATATCGCGCGTCTCCACGCCGCCAAGCGTCACACTGCCGCTGTCCGGGTCAACAAGCCGCGTCAGCAAGTTGAAAATCGTCGATTTGCCGGCCCCCGACGCGCCCACGAGTGCGGTGGTCTTGCCGGCCTCGGCAAACAGGCTCGCGCCCTTCAGCACCGTGGTGTCGCCATAGGCAAGCGTCACATCCCGCAGCGCGATTTCGGGCGTGCCCTGCGGTGCGGGCTTTGGCTTTGCAGGCGAGCGCATACTCGGCTGCATCTCTAAAAGCTCGCGCAGCCGCTCGATCCCCGAAGCGGCAATCTGCCATTGTCCGCTCACCGCACCAAGGCGGCGCAGCGGCTCAAAGGCAAAGCCGATGGCCGTAAAGAAAGACATGAATTGCCCGACGGATTTATCACCGGCAATGATCTCGGAGCCGCCGTAAACCAAGACCCCGACAAAGCCGAGGCCTGACATGATATCAATCAGACCGGGCACCACAGCGCTGCCCGCCTGCGCGCGCACCTCGGCCTTGACGAGCTTGTCGGTGAGCTGGCCGTAGCGCGCGCTCTGATAGCTTTCCAGACGGTTGAGCTTCACAGGCACAATCCCGTGAAAGACCTCGTCCAGCCGGGTGGCAAGCTTGGCACCAAGGTCGCGCGCCTCACGCGCCCGGCGGCGGACAAACTTCTGCACAAGCCGCGTCGGCGCAAGCACCAGAGGCGCACCGATCAGGGCCACAACCGTCCACTTCCAGTCGACCGCCACAGCGACCCCCATCAACACCGCAAGCGTGATAAAATCGCGCCCCGCGCCCATAATCAGCGCGCGCCAGCCATCATTGATCGCCATCACATCCGCCTGCACCCGCTGGATCAGAAAGCCGGGCGGGTGGGTCTGGTGAAAGGCACCGTCCTGACGCATGATATGCGCCAGCAGGTCGGTCCGGAGGGCGGCGGCCATCTTCTGCACGATATAGGCTAGCGTGACTTTCTGCCCCACAGCCGAAACCGCGCGACAGGCAAAAATCCCGAAAATCGCCAGAGCAACCCATTTGATCGCCGCTTCGTTGCCGGCAATAAACACCGTGTCAAACATCGGGCGCATGATGTAGCTGAGCGCGCCCAGCATAGAGCCTTCAAGGATCATAAACACCAGCGCAATCAAAAGATAAGGCGTAAAGCGCCTCAGATAGCTGCGCCAGAGCCAGCCAAACAGTTTGTCACTCGGATTTGAGGTGTCGCTCATCAGGGGCCAATCTCTGTTGCCTTTCCCATGCGTTTAGAGAAGGGCGGGCGGGCTGGCAAGGTTTGCGCGCGCAAGCCGCTGCCCGCAGGCGGCGCTCAAGCGGTGTTGACGCCGCCCGACAGGGGTCTAAAGTCCGGCAGAAAGCGACGAAGGAGAGCGCAATGTCAGCCTCAGGTGGACGCGACTATCTGGCCATTCCCGGCCCCTCTGTGATGCCCGATGCGGTTTTGCGCGCCATGCACCGCGCCGCCCCAAATATCTACGCGGGCGAGCTGCCCGATATGATGCCCGAGCTGGTCGCAGGCCTCAAAGCCGTGGCGCGCACCCAACAGCACGCCACAATCTATATCGCCAATGGCCACGGCGCATGGGAAGCCGCCCTGAGCAATATCTTGGCTGAGGGCGATCAGGCGCTGGGAATTTTCAATGGCCGCTTTGGCATGGGCTGGGCCGAGGTCGCTCGCGGCCTTGGCGCAGAGGTGCTGCCGCTTGACTGCGGCCTCAAAGCCCCCGCCACGGGCGAGGCGCTGGAAGCGGCCCTGCGCGCAGACCGCAGCGGCAAGATCAAAGTGGTGCTCTGCACCCATGTCGATACCTCGACCTCGGTCAAAAACAATATCGCCGAACTGCGCGCCGCGATCGACGCCGCAGGCCACCCGGCGCTGCTCGCGGTGGATTGTATCGCCTCGCTGGGCTGTGATCCGTTTGAAATGGATGGCTGGGGCGTTGATGTTATGGTCGCGGCCTCCCAAAAGGGGTTGATGGTCCCGCCGGGCCTTGGCTTTGTCTTCTTCAGCGACAAAGCCGCCGCAGTGCGCGCCGCACTGCCGCGCGTCAGCCTCTATTGGGACTGGACGCCGCGCGACAACCCGCAAGCCTTCTGGCAGTATTTCGCCGGCACAGCCCCCACACATCACCTCTACGGGCTGCAAGCCGCGCTCGACATGATCCACTCTGAGGGGCTAGAGGCCGTCTGGGCGCGCCACGCGCGTCTTGCCGGTGCCATCTGGGCCGCCTGCGAGACATGGGGTCAGGATGGCCCCCTCACGCTCAATGTGGCCGAACGCAAAAACCGCTCCACAGCCGTCACAGCGCTTCATATCGGGCAGGCGTACGGCCTGCGCCTGCGCCAATGGACCGAGGGCGAGGCGGGCCTCACGCTCGGCATCGGGCTGGGGATGTCCACAGCGCAAGACCCTGAAGGCCATGGGTTTTTCCGTATCGGCCACATGGGCCATATCAATGCGCAGATGGTCATGGGCACACTTGGCAGCATAGAAGCAGCCTTGGCCGCGCTCAATGTGCCGCGCGGATCGGGCGCGCTTGAGGCTGCCGCCGCGGCCTTGGCCTAGCTTTCCATAAAGATCGTCACAGGCCCGTCATTGATCAGCGAGACTTTCATATCCGCGCCAAATTCGCCGGTGGCCACCGGCACGCCAAGCGCGGCCAAAGCCTGCGCAAACCCCTCATAAAGCGCCTTGCCCGCCTCGGGCGGGGCCGCCGCCGAAAAGCCGGGGCGGTTGCCGCGCGAGGTATCGGCCGCAAGGGTAAACTGGCTCACCACAAGCGCCTCGCCCGCCGTTTCAAGCACCGACAGGTTCATCTTGCCCGCCGCATCGGTGAAAATTCGGAGCTTGGAGATTTTATGCGCCAGCCGCGTGGCGTCTTCTGCCGTATCGCCCTGCATGGCGCAGACCAATATCATCAGCCCCGGCCCACAAGCGCCAATTTCGGCCCCGTTGACCCGCACTTGGGCTTCACTCACACGTTGCAATAGCGCTCTCATAAAGCTCCCCCCGTGGCTCGTATGGCTCAGAGCGCATCCGTCGCACGCCAGGGCAGGGAGGTCAATTCAAGGCTGGCGGGCCACGCCGAGCAGATCGTGGCCCACCGCCGAAACAGCGTTATTGGCGCCGTTCTGCATAATCCAGTGCCACATTGATCCCGAGCCAGAGCGCTGTCTTTGACAGCGGGCTTTTCAGGGTCACGTCCCAGATTTTGTCTTCATCATCGGAAAAGTCGTTGAGCGTCGCATCGCGCGACAACACCACCAGAGGTTTTTTCTCACATTCGCGGTTCAGCGAGCTCATAAAGCGCGAAAAGCTCGGCGCATCGCCCTCAAAGCTGTCCTGATCCACAATAATCATGCTTGCATCGCCTTTGGCGCTTTGCAGCCATTCCTGATAGATCGCGCATTCATATACGAAAATGACTTTCGCGCCGAAAGTGTCCTCGAGCCAGATCTTGAGGTTCTGGGTCTGGTGGGAGGGGTTGGCAAAGACATAGACAAACCCGCGCCGCAGGCTGTCAAACTCTGACAGAACCTTGGCGGTTTGGCGCGGCTTTTGAAAGGCCGGGGTCGAGGCGCGGCGGCCCGCTTCGGCAAATAAATCATCCAGCAGGTTTGAGTCGGGCCGTTCAAAGGGCGCGGTTTTGGCGCGTCTGGCTCCCGCGGCGCGGATCAGCCGGGCCAAAAGCCCCTCGCTGCGCAGTGAGTGTTTTGTCTTGAGTGATGAGTTCGCGAACATAGTCCTGCCTCTTAAGCTTGGCGGATTAATATTGTGTTTTCTCACATAATTCAAGAATTCGGAAA
>JAHBAN010000058.1 GCA_018500075.1 Flavobacteriia bacterium
CCTGCTTACGGAATGAATAGAATCCAGTCGAAGACCGTTTCATGCCATTCTTTTGCCTGACCTGCCGCATAGCTTGTACCAACTTAGTACCATTCGTTAGTACCAGATGCAGGTAAGAAGCCAACAGAGTCAATATTTTATAAGTTTTAAGTGATTGAATGGTGCCCCCACACGGACTCGAACCGCGGACCTACTGATTACAAATCAGTTGCTCTACCAGCTGAGCTATAGGGGCACTGCGGGGGGATTTAAGGCAGGATTCTCGCCTGTGCAAGCTAAAAATTTGTCCGATTTGCACGGGCGAGCAAGATCACTGCAAAAAGGCTGACCACGATGATAAAAATGGCCGCGGGTGCCGCGTCGGAGAGGTTTTCAAGGCTCGCTTGATCGTGCACGCGCGTGGCCAATGTGTCATAATTAAAAGGCCGCAACAGCAAGGTGGCCGGCAGCTCTTTCACGCAATCGACAAACACCAAGAGCAAAGCTGAGCCGACCGAACCTTTAATCAGCGGCATATAAATTTCTGTCAAAACCTGCCCCTGACGTCGCCCCAAGGAGCGCGCCGCCATGGACAGCGAGGGCGCAACACGCTCCAGCGCCGCATCCGCCGCCCCCTGCCCGATCGCAAAGAATCGCACAAAATAAGCCAGCACAAGCGCAAAAGACGACCCCGTCAGAATCAACCCCGGATCAAAGCCCGTCACCCCAAGCACAAAGTCAGCCATAGCATTGTCGAGCGTCGCCAGAGGCAGCAAAATCCCGACCGCGAGAACCGCACCGGGGGCGGCGTAGCCAATGGTTGTGATCGGCTGCAAAAGACGCGGCAGGCTGCGCCCGGAGAGCCGCACTCCATAAACCAGCAACAGCCCCCCTGTCACGGTCAGAAAGGCGGCCAGAGAGCCGACAACAACCGTATTCCAAGCCGCCTTATAAAGTTCAGGCTCCGCCCAGAGCTCGACGCGCGCCAGAGCATGGCTAAGGATTGTTCCCGCAGGGATCAGAAAGCCCACCGCAAAAGGCAATACACAGCCCAATGTGGCCAAAAGCGCCCAACCGCCCCACAGCCGCTTGCGCAAAATCGGCCTATGGCGCCCGCCTTGGTTGAAAAAGCGGGCCTTGCGCCGCGAGACTTTCTCCAGCGTCACCAGAAAAATAACCAGAACCAGCACAACACAGGCAATCTGCGCCGCGCCGCCTGCGTTATTGCCCTCAAGCCATGTGCTGAAGATGCCGGTTGTCAGGGTTTGCACGGCAAAATAATCCACCGTGCCAAAGTCATTGACCGCCTCCATCATCACAATCGCCGTGCCCGCCGCCACAGCCGGCCGCGCCAGTGGCAGGCCAATGCGCCTGAGCCGCTGCAAAGCGCCCTGCCCCAGCGACATAGCCACTTCCTCGCTGGCGCCCGATTGCTCATGAAACGCCGCGCGCGCCAGCAAATACACATAGGGATAAAGCGCAGCCGCAAGCACAACAATCGCCGAGCCAAGCGAGCGTATCTCAGGAAACCAGTAGTCTTGCGCCGTTTGCCAGCCAAAAGCGGCGCGCAAGGCAGTCTGCACCGGCCCGGCATATTCCAACAGATCCACCAGCGCATAGGCCCCCACATAGGCCGGCACAGCCAGAGGCAGCAGCAACAGCCACTCAAGCCAACGCGACAAAGGAAACTCATAGCGCGCAATCAGCCATGCCGCCCCTGTGCCGACGAGCGCCGCCAAAAGCCCCACCCCCGCCATCAGAACAAGCGTGGTGCCCAGATAGCGCGGCAATGTGGTGGCAAGAAGATGTGGCCAGATGTTCTCGCTCGGAAAAACCGCAAGCGTGCCCACAGCGACAATCGGCGCAAGCACAACAAGCGAGATCATGAGCGCCATAAGCGACCAAGGATCAGGCCAGAGGCGCGAGCCGGATTTTGAAAGAGAAAGCGCTTTTTTCATATCCCTGCTCATGCCCGATTGATGTTTAACTGTCCAGAAAAGACCGTATATTCGCCATAAACCTGCGCTAAAAGGATAGGCAATAGGCAAGTCAAAAGACCAAATAAAAAGACAAGAGGCATCTATGCAAATCGTGTTTCACGCCGGTGCACATAACACCGATGAAGATCGTATTATTAAATGCCTGTTGAAAAACCGTGCCGATTTTACCGCTCTGGGCGTCAATGTTCCCCCGCCCGGTCGCTATCGCAAGCTCTTGCACCAGACGCTTCTGGCGATGGCCGACACAGCGCCCAGCCCCGAGGCGCGTGACATCCTGATCGAAACCATCCTGGAAGACGAGCCTTGCGAGCGGCTTCTGCTGTCCAATGAAAACTTCTTTTGCGTGCCCAATATGGCGCTGCGGAGCGGACAGTTTTATGACAAGGGCCACGAGCGGGTGCAGTTGCTCTCAGACCTCTTCAAAGGCGATGACATCGAGATATTTCTCAGCATATGCAACCCGGCGACATATCTACCGGCCCAGTTCCGGCGCACAAAGTTTGAGGATTTTGCCGATATGACCTTCGGCGCAGACCCCTATGATTTGCGCTGGTCGGATCTGGTCTACCGGATCCGCGAAACCAACCCGGAGGTCGCGCTCACGGTCTGGTGCAACGAAGACACTCCCCTGATCTGGGCGCAGGTCATCCGCGAGCTGGCCGGGATCAATCCCAACGAGAAAATCAAAGGCGGCTTTGATCTCATATCCGAAATCATGACGCCCGAGGGCATGAAGCGCTTTCGGGCCTATCTTGCCGATCATGCCGACCTGTCAGAAATGCAAAAACGCCGGGTGATCTCGGCGTTTCTGGACAAGTTTGGCCGCGATGACATGATCGAGGAAGAACTCGACTTGCCCGGCTGGACCGACACACTGGTGCAAGACCTAAGTGATTTGTATGACGAGGACGTATTCGAAATCAGCCGCATTCCGGGGGTGAACTTCATCACGCCCTGAGCTGCGGCCAAGGCGGCTACATTCCGAGCGCTTCTTTATACATTTCAAGCATCGCCTCTTCTTCGGCAATATCGTCAGCGTCGCGTTTGCGCAGCGCCACAACCTTGCGCAGCACCTTGGTGTCATAACCACGCGCCTTGGCTTCGGCCATAACTTCTTTTTGCTGCTCGGCGATGTCTTTTTTCTCCGCCTCAAGCCGCTCAAAGCGCTCGATAAACTGGCGCAGCTCGTCTGCGGTTACACGGTAAGTCGATGGTGTAGAGGTGTCGTCCATAGCGCGCTCTCCAGTCTGGCTTTGCTCTGTTTAGGCCGCCTTGCTAGCGCCCTGCCGCCCGCCCTGCAAGGTCTTTCCCTTGCCGCGGGCGCATTCATGCGCTAGGCGCTGCTCCAGAAAAAGGAGTGCCCCATGGAATACCTCGTTTACACCGGCGCAGCCCTGACGGTCTTGGGCCTCATCGGCTTGATCTGGTCGATCCTCAAAGTCAACACAGCCCGCCGCGAGAAGCTGTCTGAGGACGCCCTGCGCGCCCGTGTTCAGGCGGTCTTGCCATGGAATCTCGGCGCATTGGGCCTCTCGGCGCTCGGCTTGGGCTGCGTTGTCGCCGGCGTCTTGCTCAGCTGAGCCTGACGCCCGCTCCCCCGCCTAGCCCAGCATCGGGCGCAGCTGGCTCAAGTCATAGCCGGCCTGCGCCGCCGCATCGATAATCTCGTTGGCAGGCCTCACACCCGCCTGACCAAGCGCCCAGACCACAGAGCTGCGATTGCCCGAGGCGCAATAGGCCAGAACCTTGCCCTTGGCGGCCTCGATAATGTCGCGTTGGCGCTCTGAATTGGACGTTTCCAGAAGGCTCTGATGCACCAGCGGCAGAAAATGAAACATGAGCCCCGCAGCCTCAGCGGCGCCTTTCATAACCTCGTGATGCAGCTCAGGCCCGATTTCGCTGTCAGGTCGGTTGCAAATCACATCGGTGAAGCCATGCTCCGCCAGCTGCGCCATCGCCTCAGGCAAGATCTGCGGCGAAACAAAGTAATTTTCGGTCAAGGGACGAACCATGTCAGGCTCCTTTAGCTGGCATTCGGGCGCTGGAAGGCGCGTAATAGGTAAGGCGTAAGCCACATCCCCAAAAGCATGGCAACAAAAAACACCCAATGGAACACGCCGCCATAGCCGAGCGAGGCAATCGCAGGTCCGGGGCACAGCCCCGCAAGGCCCCACCCGGCGCCAAACAACAGCGAGCCAACCGCCAACCGGCGGTCAATCTCAACCGGCGGCTGAGGCGGAAACTGCGCCGCCGTCACAGGCCGCCGCCCTTTTGCAAGCCGCCAGGCAAAAAACATCGGCACAATCGCCCCCCCCAGCACAAAGGCCAAAGTCGGGTTCCAGTCGCCAAAAATATCAAGCCAGCCCTGCACTTTACGGGTATCTGTCATCCCGGAGATAAACAGCCCCGCGCCAAAAAGCGCCCCTGACACCAAAGAAAAAAGAGACCGCATCAGATCACCTCCCAAATATGGCGAAACAACAGAACCGTCAGCCCGCCTGCCAGAAGGTAAAACACCGTGGCCATGATCCCGCGCAGCGAAAGCCGGGAAATCCCGCAGACGCCATGCCCGGAGGTGCAGCCATTGGCAACACGCGTGCCGATCCCGACAAGAAGCCCCGCCACAACAAGCACGACAGCGCTCTGGCTGATATGGGTATCGACCTCTGCGAAAAGCGGATAAAGCGGCAAAGGCATCAGGAATGTGCCCGCCAAAAAGGCCAGCCGTTCGCGCCATTCGCTGCGCCCGCTGCCGTCAATCAAGCCGCCCAGAATGCCGCTGGCGCCCATAATGCGCCCGTTGCCCCAAAGCAGCACGGCGCCGCCCATTCCGATAAGAAGCCCACCAGCGAGCCCCCAGATCCAATCCGGTTCCATTCCGCGTTTCCTTTTGTCCTGTTCGTCTCAGTTGGTTTCGCCCGTTCGCATGGGCGCTTTTTAGGTCGGTCTCAGCCCTCTTATAGCTTGTTGACAGGGACTTTCAAAAATACATCCCCCGTCTCGTCCGCAGGTGGCATTTGTCCGGCGCGCATATTGACCTGCAAAGACGGAATGATCAGCTTGGGCATCGCCAAAGTCGCATCCCGCGCATCGCGCATCTTGACAAACTCGCCCTTTGAGCGCCCCTCTCCGACATGGATATTGGCCGCCTTCTGCTCGCCGACGGTCGTCTCCCAGGCAAAATCGTCCCGCCCGGGCGCTTTGTAATCATGGCCCACAAAGATACGTGTCTCATCCGGCAAGCTCAGGATTTTTTGCACGGAATCATACAACACATCCGAAGAGCCGCCCGGAAAGTCGCAGCGCGCTGTGCCAAAGTCGGGCATAAACAGCGTATCGCCCACAAAGGCCGCGTCCCCGACAACATAGGTTAGACAGGCGGGCGTATGGCCCGGCGTGTGCAAGACATCGCCGCGCATCTGCCCGATCTGGAAACTGTCGCCCTCCTGAAAGAGCCGGTCAAACTGGCTCCCGTCCCGCTGAAATTCGGTGCCCTCGTTGAAGACCTTGCCAAAGGTGTCCTGCACCGTAACGATCTGCGCTCCAATGCCGATCTTGCCGCCAACCCGCTCTTGCAGATAAGGCGCCGCCGAAAGATGGTCGGCGTGCACATGGCTCTCCAACAGCCACTCCACTTTCAGGCCTTCTTTTTGAACATAGGCAATCACAGCATCCGCCGAGCGTGTGTCGGTGCGCCCTGAGGCATAGTCAAAATCCAGAACAGAATCGATGATCGCACAGGCGCTCCCGCCGGGGTCTTTCACCACATAAGAAATCGTATTGGTCGCATCATCAAAAAAACCTGTTACATCGGCTATCATCTGGCTCTCCTCGGTGTCATCTGGCCCGTGCCATAACATATATTCTATTTTCACTATATGTCAAATGCTCCACAGACGGCACATGGCTTTTCCCGCCCCAATGCTTGCAAAGGCGCGCGACGAACGGCACACTCCCCACAGCCCAGGAACGGAATATTGTTGTGTCACGCCCAGAAAGTGCTTTTCTCTCGTCCCAAACAGGCAATCACATCGCCGTGATAACGCTTTCGCGCCCGCCCGCGGGCTGGTTCTGGCCAAATCTGCGCGCCGCGCTTTTCGATGCGCTCACCAACGCCCTGACCGCCCCCGAAACCGACGCGATCGTGCTCGCGAGCGAAGGCGCGGGCTTCAATCTCGATCTGCCCTTGGCCGAACGACAGCTGGGCCAAAGCGCCCCCTCCCTTGACGCGCTCACCGATCTGATCAGCACAGCCCCAAAGCCGGTTGTCGCGGCGCTGCGCGGGCGCCTGTCTGACGCCGGCGCAGAGCTGGCGCTCGCCGCCCATGCCCGCGTCGCTCATCGCGCCAGCGTCATCAGCCTGCCAACTCTGCCCGCAGGCCAGCTCCCCTCGCCCGCCGCCTGCTACACGCTGGCCGCAAAACTCGGGCCACAGAGCGCCATGAAACTGCTCCAAACCCTGCGCGACACGCCCATCACCCTGCCCGAACTTGCCCCTCTGTTTGACAGGTTTGTCGGGCAAAATGTGGTCGGCGAGGCCGCCGATCTGGCCCAAACTCTGCGTCAAAGCGCGCCCCCCGCCGCCCTCACAGCCGCCTTCGCCGCGCCTCTGCGCTATCAATCTGAGCTGGACGCCCTGCGCCGCCCGCAAAACACCAAGACGCCACAGCCCGAGACAACCGCAGCCATCGACGTGCTGGAAGCCGCGCGCCTGCTCCCCAAAGAGGCCGCACTCCTCTATGCCCGCAGCCAAACCACAGATCTCGCAAACACCCCAAGCGCCAGACGCAAAACCTACACCCGCGCCGCGCGGCTCGCAGCCTTGCGCCATACCCCCGAGAGCCGCCCTCCGGCGAGCCTCACGCTGGTTGGCACAGGCAAACAGGCCTTGACCCTGACCCTCATGGCGCTGCGGGCCAGCCTGCCGGTCAAGCTGCTCGCCTTGGAGGCAGACAGCTTTGCCGCCTTTCACCAGACCGTTGCGCGCGAGCTTGACAGCCGCGTGGCGCGGCACGCTCTCACGGCCGCCCAAGCCGCCCGCGCGCTCGCGCTCCTGAGCGAACTGCCCGATTTCGCCAGCCTGAAGGCCGCCGACTGTATCATCGAATGTGCCCCGCCCCCTGCTAGCCGACCCTTTGAAACCCTGCGTGACTTGCTCGGCAAAATCAGAACCCACGCCGGCGAAGCTCCCCTCCTGTTCCTGACATCGGCGGTGCGCAGCGGGGCGGCAGAGTTTCTCGATCTGATGAGCGAGACAACCGCCGCGCTCCAGAGCCACCCCGACATCGGCGGCGGCACGCTGGCCGAGCTGGCCCTTGCGCCAGATTTTGCCCGCTCTGCCGCGTCTCAAGGCCCGATGCGCGCCGCCCTGAAGCGTCTCGGCGTCCCGGCCCTGTTTCAAAGCGCCCAAAACGGCCTTGTCTCGGCGCGTCTGTTCACAGCCTTCTGTCTGGCCGCCGAAGAGGCCGTCGCCCAAGGTGCAAGTCCGGCGGCGGTCGATCAGGCCCAGCTCAGCCGCGTCACCCCCTTTGCCGCCCAAAACGCCGAAGGCCAGCGCGCCCAACCCTTCAGGCTCCATGCCTTCTTTGAAGACCGTCTGCAAAGCCATGCGCCCGGCCTCAATGCGGCCTTTCTTCAAGCCGGGCTTGACGGCGGCAAAGGCCGATCCGCCTTTGACCCTGACAAAACCACGCTCACACATGAGGCCCAAGCGGCGGTTGCGCAGTGGCGCGAGCACCTTGGGCAAACAGGATATACCCCAGACGCCGCGCCGCCCACCGCCGACGATATCCGCTTTCTGACCACAGCGGCGCTCTATGTTGAGGGCGAACGATTGCTCAAGGCGGGGGTCGTTGCGACACCTTGGGAGATCGACCAGATCGCAAACGCAACGCTCGGGCTGGCGCCAGAGGCCGCAGGCCCGTTCTTTGAGGTCAGCACTCTGGGGCTGGCGAGCTTTCTGGCGCGTTTGCGGCGCATAAAACCTCTGCGGCCCGAATTTTTCACAGCCCCGCCCGAATTGAGCGAGCGGATCAAAAACGGCGAGACATTTGCCACGCCGGGCCAAGACGTCTCATCCGGCTTGTGACACATCGTCTTGCAGCTCGCTGAGCGGCACTAGGCCCTCCGGCTCGGCCACCGCGCTCTCAAACCCCGCCAGATCACTCAGGTCAGGCAAATCA